>JBIOUY010000258.1:0-6431 GCA_044867445.1 Gemmatimonadales bacterium | reverse complement strand
AGCCCCTTTCGGTCGCGGAGCTTGCCCTGGAAGGGCTCCCTCCAGGGTGACATGTCAGCCCTCGATCACGGTGCGGCTCTGCTCTCGCATGAACTGGGCGACATAGTAGGGACCGCAGCCACCTTTGCCAGTGGAGCCCGAGCCCTTCCAGCCGCAAAAGGGCTGCGCGCCGGGCCAAGCGCCGGTAGTGGCGCCGGTGCGCTTGTTGGCGTAGCACACACCGGCTTCGATCTCATCGAAGAATCGCTCCACCTCGCGCCGGTCAGCGGAAAAGATACCCGCGGTGAGGCCATACTCCACCTTGTTCGCCTCGCTGAGCGCCTGGTCCAGACTCTCCACCTCGCCCACGGCGAGGAAGGGCACGAACAGCTCCTCGCGATAGAGCGAGCTCTCCAAGGGAAGCTTCGCTATCGTCGGAGCGACGAAGTGGCCCCAGTCGAACACTCCACCCTTCAAGCGCTCGCCGCCCAGCAGGATGGTTCCCTCCCGCCCGGCCTGCCCGACGGCCCGCTCGAAGCGCTCGACCGATCGCGGGTTGATGACCGGCCCGAAGAAAACATCCCGCTCGGTGGGGTCGCCCATCGTGATGGCCCCGGTGCGCTCAATCAATCGCTCCAGCAACGCCGGCGCGACGCTCCGGTGAACATAGACCCGCGAGGTGGCGCTGCACTTCTGATTCTGCAGGCTGAACGCCGAACGAACGATGCCTTCTGCGGCGGCGTCGAGGTCGGCGCTAGGCATCACGATGGCGGCGTTCTTGCCGCCCAGCTCGAGGAGGCACGGCTTGATCCACCGCTGGCTCAGTCCGGCATGAATGCGCATGCCCACCTGCTTGGATCCGGTGAAAACGACGCCGTCCACCTCGGGGTGCTGCCACAGTGCGTCGCCGATCTCCTCCCGGCGGCCGAAGAGCACATTGAAGACCCCGGCCGGCAGTCCAGCGTCCCGATAGATCTGGTACAGCTGCAACCCGGTCCAGGGGGTATCCTCGGCCGGCTTATAGACCACCGCATTCCCCGCAACCAGCGCGGCGGAAGACATGCCGGTAGAGAGGGCAAGGGGAAAGTTGAAGGGCGCGATGCAGGCGAACACCCCATAGGGCCGGAGCACGTCAGTGTTGCGCTCGGCCGTCGTGATCCGCGCCATCGGGCGGATGAAGCCATCCGCTTCCTCGACCTGGGCGCAGTAATAGTCGATCAGGTCGGCCGATTCTTCAGCGTCGCCCATGGCCTCGAGCCGACTCTTGCCGACTTCGAGGCTCATGATCGCCGCCAGATCGTACTTGCGCTCTCGGATCAGCTCTGCCGCGCGGTGCAACCGGCCGACCCGATCCTGCCAGGCGCGCCGGGCCCACTCGCGCTGAGCCAGCCGGGCCGTCTGGACCGCGCGATCCACCTCTGCCGGGCCGGCCGCGCTGAAGGTCCCGAGGATCACGCGGGTATCGATGGGCGAGCGGTCGAGCAGTGGCTCGCGCTCGGTTTCCACTGGCTGGTTGCCGATGTAGCCGGGATGGCTCGCCCCGGCGGCGCCCCGCACCCGTGCCAGCGCCTCGTCGAAGCGACGATGAAATTCCTCCAGGTTCCCGGAGGTCGAGGTATACGTGATCTTGGTGGCGGTAGTCATCGCATGGCTCCAATCCGCTCCGCCGTGACCCGTAGCGCCTGCTGAAGCAGGTGAACCAACTCCTCGATCTGATCTTCGGAGATGACGAACGGTGGCGCCAGCATCACCACATCACCATTCCGGCCATCGGCTTGTCCCACGTTGGGCCAGACCACTAGACCCGCCTCCAGAGCAGCGGCGGTGAATGTCTCCGCGAACCCGGCGGACCTCGGCAGCGGAGTCCGGAGCTCCTGATCGGCCACGAACTCGATGCCCGCCAGCAAACCGCGTCCCCGCACGTCGCCCACGAAGGAGTGGCCGCGGAGCGCCTCGAGCCTGTGGTGCAGCAGTCGACCCATCGTGGCGCAGCGCTCGATCAAGCGGTGGACCCGGAGATACCGAATGGTTGCCACGCCCGCGGCGCAGAGCGTCGGGTGGTGCGAGAAGGTCTGGGCGTGCAGCAGCGAACCGGAGCCCTGGGCGATCACGTCCACCAGACGCCGCGGCGCCACCATCGCGGAAAGAGGTACGTACCCGCCGGCGATGCCCTTCCCCAGCGTGAGGATGTCCGGCACTACTCCATACGGCTCCAGCGCGGACCAGGTGCCCGTCCTGCCCGCTCCGGTCAGCACCTCGTCCGCGACCAGCAGGACGCCGTGACGGGTGCAGGCCTCGCGCACTCGATGCCAGTACTCCGGAGCCGGCACCGATGCGCCGGTGGATGACCCTCCCACCGGCTCCGCGATGAATGCGGCAATGGTTGCCGGGTCCTCGCGCAGAATGAACTGCTCCACCACCTCACCGCTGCAGGCGGCGCATAGTGGTGACCGGCCACGACATTCGCAACGATAGGAATACGGAGCCGGTACCCGCACGACATCCACCAGCCACCCCCGGAAGTAGGTGGTATAGTGGTCCCGCGCTGACGCCGAGAGGGCCAGCAGGGTATTGCCGTGATACGCCGGCGAGAGGGCCAGAATCTTTCGCTTCTGCGGCTGACCCGATTCGACCCAGTACTGGCGCGCCAGTTTGAGCGCCGCCTCCACCGCTTCCGATCCACTGCACAGCGGATACACCAGCTCCAAGTCACCCGGCGAGAGTCGCGCGATCTCACTGGCCAACTCCTCCACTGGATCGTGAGTGAAGGCGGTGCCGTTGACGTAGCCTAGCCGAGTCGCCTGCCTGGCGATGGCCTCCCCGATCTCCGACACGCCGTGCCCAACATTCGCGACGAAGGCTCCACCGGAGCCATCGAGGTACCTGCGACCGGTATCGTCATAGAGATAGCAGCCTTCTCCGCGGACGATCCGCGGATACGGCCGGGTGAGTTTCCGGTAGAAAACCTGGGTAAAGGGATAGCCTGGGATGGTCATGGCTGGAGGGCGGAATGTGGCCCTGTGCTGGGAGCCGCGCCAGTGGTGGGTCAGAATTGGCCCGCATTCTGCAGAGGTAACGGCTCAAGCACGTCTTCCCCCCGGACGCGCGCGGCAAACTCTTCCGCCCCTGTAGCGATATGCAATCACCCCTGGTCGTTGATGCACTGCGGGAACAGCTGCTGCGGGTCCTGGACTGGTATCAGAAATCCCCCCCGGGATTCCGCTGGGGGACCGTCATCCACCGGCGCAACGAGCGCGGCAAACTGCGGTTCGGCGCCGTAACTCCCCAGGGTGAAAGCCTGCTCCTGAGCGAGCCCCTCCTGGCCGAATTGGGCTCAACCGCCTGCTGGCTCGACGGGGCTGTCCGGGTCCGGCTGGAATGCAGGACCATGGGCGAATCCCAGCCCTGGATCGACGCCTTTGCCCGCCCCAGCCGTCCCCGCATGGTCGAAGCCCTGGCCGTCTACTTCGATCCCGACACCTCCCCAGAAGAGACGATGGCGTTCCAGGCGATGGCCGGGGTCCTGACCCCGGCGCAGTGCCCCTCCGAGCTGTTCGTGCTGACTCGGAAGCGCCCGGCGGGGTGGCCGGCGTGAAGGCAGCTAACGGCTAACAGCTAACAGCTAACTGCCAAGACCAGCGGCCCTCCAGGCTCACAACCCGAAGGGCCGTCTTTCATATCTGTGATGCCCCTCAGCCGCCAACTGTTAGCTGTTAGCCGGCTGTTAGCTGTCAGCTATTAGCTGTTAGCCCTCCATCACTTCAAGAACAGCAAATTCCGATACGTCGGCAACGGCCAGAGCTCCGCGGCCACCAATCCCTCCAGCGCGTCACCCACCTGCCGAAGCCGCTGCATCGCCGGCTTGAGCTCTCGGTTGAGCAGGCTGGCATGGCGGGCGGGGTCGCTCTCGTGATGCGCACCGAGTCGTTCCACCTCGGCCGTTCGCCGACGCAATTCGTTTACTAGATCGACGAACTCTCGGAGCGCCTGGGCACTCTCTCCCGGATCCACGCCGGCCGCCTTGGTGGCCGCGACCGATTCCGCAAGCCGACGCTGATGCTCCAGGGCGGCGGGCAGGAGCTGAGAGCGAGCGATCGAAACCATGGTCTCTGCCTCGATCGCGAGCTGCTTGATGAACTTCTCAATCGCGATGTGAATGCGGGAGTCATACTCCGCCTTGGTCAGAATACCGTACTTGCGGAAGAGATCGACGTTCTTCTTCGCCTTGAGGACGTGGAAGGCGTCGACCGAGTCACGCAGGTTGGGAAGGCCGCGGCGTTCTGCCTCCCCATGCCATTCCTCCGAATAGTTGTCACCATCGAAGATCACCCGCTTGTGCTGCTTGATGAGGCGCTTGAGCACTGTGATGACGGCCGCCTGGAGACGCGCCGGTGTGGATCGAGCGCCGAGTGCCTGCTCCAGCTCGGTGGCCACCGCGTCGAGCGACTCTGCCACAATCGTGTTGAGCACCGTGTTGGGCCACGCGATGCTGGCACTCGACCCCACCGCGCGAAACTCGAACTTGTTCCCCGTGAAGGCGAACGGCGAGGTCCGGTTGCGGTCGCCCGAGTGCCGGGGAAGCTGCGGCAGGGTCTTGGCGCCGAGATCGAGAGTCCCACCCCGGATGGTCCGCTTGGGCAGGCCCCGTTCCACCTGCTCCAGGATGTCCGTCAGCATCTTGCCCAGGAAAATCGAGATGATCGCCGGCGGGGCCTCGTTGGCTCCCAGCCGGTGGTCATTCGCGGCGGAGGCGATCGAAGACCGGAGCAGGTCGGCGTGGAGATCTACCGCGCGAATCGTGGCACAGAGAAAGACCAGGAACTGCATGTTGGTGTGAGTCTCATCCCGGGGGTCCAGCAGATTCACGCCGGTGTCGGTGGACATCGACCAGTTGTTGTGCTTGCCCGAGCCGTTCACCCCGGCGAACGGCTTCTCGTGCAGGAGCGCCTGGAGCCCATAACGGGGTGCCACCCGTCTGAGGGTCTCCATGATGATCATCTGGTGATCGCTCGCGAGGTGACTGGGCTCGAACAACGGCGCGATCTCGTACTGCCCCGGCGCGACCTCGTTGTGCCGGGTCTTCACCGGTACGCCGAGCCGGTACAGTTCCTGTTCAGCTTCGGCCATGAAGGCGAGAACGCGGGGCGGAATGGTGCCGAAATAGTGGTCTTCGAGCTGCTGGCCTTTGGGGGGCTTGGCGCCAAAGAGCGTGCGCTCGCAGGTGAGCAGGTCGGGCCGCTGGAAGTAGAGATCGCGATCGACCAGGAAATATTCCTGCTCCGACCCGACGGTGGTGTAGACCCGGGAGACTCCCTCAGCGGTGCCGAAGATCCTCAGGATCCGGAGCGCCTGCTTCGACAGCGCTTCGACCGAGCGGAGCAGCGGGATCTTGGTGTCGAGCGCTTCTCCGGTCCAGGAGACGAATGCCGTGGGGATACAGAGCGTGACATTGTTGTCGCCCCGCATGAGAAAGGCGGGGCTGGTCGCGTCCCAGGCGGTGTAGCCGCGAGCCTCGAAGGTCGCGCGAATGCCGCCGGAGGGGAAACTCGAGGCATCGGGCTCGCCCTGCACCAGCTCGGAACCGGAGAAGTTGAAGACCACCCCACCGGCCCCATCCGGCGCCGCCAACGAATCGTGCTTCTCTGCCGTGAGGCCGGTGAGCGGCTGAAACCAATGGGTATAGTGACTGGCGCCGTTCTCGATGGCCCAGTCCTTCATCGAGGCGGCGACCACGTCGGCGATGGCCGGGTCCAACGGCTCGCCCTGATCAATGGTTCGCAGGAGACTGCGGTAGACCTCTTTGGGAAGCCGCTGCCGCATCATGCTGCGGGAAAAGACGTCGCTGCCGAAGATGCTGTCGATGCGTTCGGTGGGGTTGCTGCCGCCGTTGAGCGGACGTGCGGGAGTGGTCACGGGTATGCTGGTCCTCGCTAATGGAGATGTGGAGGAATCGAGTCGGCGGGAAGATAATCACCGGGACGCTGGTTGCGCAGGCCTGAGAAAGTAGTTCACGTTGTAATTGTAAGCTGCTGGCGCTTAGTCGCTTACAAAACTCAGCCGTCTCAATGCGGAGGGCCGGCGATCGGTGCTCGGAAACGAGATCGGAGGGATACTTACTCGAGCGGAATGAGCCGGGCGCAGTGGTAGGCGAGCTCGGTGAGTCGCTGCGCCCCCCAGTCACCCCGGTCAGTCAGCCTCTCCAACAAGTGAGCCGGGAGGGCACCCGGTCCCAGGCGCGCGCCGCCCATGGCACCGGCGATTGCCGCCATGGTATCCGTGTCGCCGCCCACTGCGATGGCGGTGCAGATCGTGTCCCAGTAATCATCCGGCGAGCGTAAGAAGGAGTAGAGACTCCAAAGCACGCTGGGCGTCACGCACGCGGAGATCCCCTGCCACTCATCGGCGTAGGCCGGGTCGAGACCCGCCTGGTGCAGGTGCCGGGCGGCACTGGC
>JBIOUY010000257.1:0-7006 GCA_044867445.1 Gemmatimonadales bacterium | reverse complement strand
CAGCCCGATAGGCGCAAAACGTCGCCCTTGCCCTCTGAAAAGAGGGCAACCCAACGGGCAATTCGGGGAGGACAGTGACTACCGAATGCTGTCACTCAAGTGACTACCGAATGGTGGCACTTAGCCTCCTTACTTCTTACTTGTCACTTCTCACTTCTTACTGCAGTCCAGTACTACCCGAAACCGCGCCTCTCCACTCATCATCCGGTCGTACGCCTCGCCCGCGCGTTCCAGGGGGAAAGTCTCATTCATAGAGCGTACTCCACTATGCAGGCTGAAGGTGAGTGTGTCCTGAGAATCGATGGACGTCCCCGAGTACCAGCCTTTGATCGAGCGACGGCCGGCGAGCAACGATGCCGGGGCGACCTGCATCGAATGCGGTGCCCCCAGCACTAGCAGCGTGCCGTTGACCGCGAGGCCACCCTGGACCGCACTCATTGCCTCGCCGCTGGTGACCGTCGCCAGAATGATCTTGGCACCACCCAACTTGAGCAGTGCCGCCGCCGGATCCTCAGCCTGACTGTCGATGTAGGCCGCGGCGCCCAACCGGCGCGCGAGCGCCTCCTTCTCCTTTCCGCGGGCAATGCCGATGGTGTGGAAGCCCATCTTGGCGGCGTACTGCACTCCGAGATGGCCCAAGCCACCCAGGCCGAGCACGGCGACCGTGTCCCCCGGCCGAGCGCCGCTGTTCCGGAGCGCGTTGAACGTGGTGATGCCTGCGCACAGCAGGGGAGCCGCTTCCACCGGTGACAGCCCATCCGGCATGAGCGCGATCGCATTGGCCGGTGCGATCAGGTACTCCGCGTACCCGCCATCTGAGGTGATACCGGTGACCTGCCCGGTCACGCAGGCGAAGAAGTCTCCCCGGCGGCACGGGTCGCAGCGGCCGCAGTAGCCCCCGTTCCACCCCACGCCGACCCGCTGGCCGGTCTGCCATCCCACGACCCCCGCTCCAACGGCATCGATGACCCCGGCCACCTCGTGTCCGGGAACGCGCGGGTACTGGATTGTGGGGATGACACCCTCCTTGACGAGATAGTCGCTGTGGCAGATGCCGCAGGCCTGCACCCGAACCCGCACCGTGCCATCGCTTGGCTGGGGAATCTGCCGCTCCGCGATCTCCAAAGGTCCCTTGGGTCGGGAGACCTGGGCTACGCGCATGGTCGTCATCCTGCCTCCGTGCCGTCAGTGCTGACGGGAATCGTAGCGGGTCGCGTGTCAGCCGCCCAAGTGCTTGCAGGCAAGCCGCTCCGTCTGGTCATCAGCTGGAACGAAATGAGCGAAGAGTCTGTGAGCGAGCGGGACCTCGCGAGGTTTTGGACTGGTCGCGCAGGCCGGAATTGGCGCTACCGGCCATCCTGGAGAGCAGATACAATCACCGTGCGAGGGCTATCCGCTCACCGGTCGAGTAGGTCTCCAGCTGATCCCATGATCGAAGGGTGTGTGGCAGAGCAGGATGAAATCCAGGCGATGTACCAGCAACTCATCGACGGTTGGAACGCGGGGAGCGGCGAAGCCTTTGCCGCCCCCTTCAGCGAAAACGCCGATTTCGTCGCTTTCGATGGCACCAGATTCAAGGGCCGCGCCGAGATCGCCGCGTTCACCAAGCACTCTTCGAGACTCACCTTCGGGGGACCCGATTGACCGGCGCGGTGCTCGCCGTCCGCTTACTGGGTCCCCACATCGCTCACCTCTCAACGGTCGGCAGCACCCATCCTTCCGGGGAGGTCCCGCTCCAGCCCCGAGCGAGATTCGGTGCAGACGCTGGTGGCGCGGAAGCGCAACGGCAGGTGGCAAGTGGAGGCCTTCCAGAGCATCCGGCTCCGGCCCATCGGGCAGACCTTTGCCGGTGCCGCGCTCTGGCTCTTGACCGACTGCCTCTGGCGGCTGCTGGGAACCGTCGCCCGCAAACCCAAACCAGAGGAATAGTACGATGACCGTCGGAAACATGGTCTGGTCTGGGCGCCTGCTCAGCGGACTGATCTCGGCGTTTCTGCTGTTTGACGGTGGGGCGCGTCTTGCCGGATTCGCCCCCTATGTCGAGGGGATGCCGAAGTTCGGGTATGCCGTCCAGCTCGCGCCCTGGATCGGTCTCACTCTCCTGGTCTGCACCATTCTCTACGTCATTCCGCGCACTGCGGTACTGGGAGCGATCCTGGTGACCGGCTACCTCGGCGGCGCGACCGCGACTCAGGTGCGCATCGGCGATCCCTGGTTCCTCTTCCCCGTCGGGCTCGGCATGTTGGCCTGGTTAGGGCTCTGGCTCCGCGTCGCTGAGCTGCGGGATCTGATCCCCGCATCAAAACGCACTAGGTGACCAGGTCGCACTCCCGACGCCCTCGCGCCGTGCGGAGTTCTGCTCTGTTGGCGCTCGGGCTCGTCACCGCTTGTCCCGCGATGGATCCCGCGCGCCGTGTCGTCGAAGACGCGGCCGCTGCGATGGAAGGAAGCACCAAGATCTCCTCGGTTCGGGTGTTTACCATCGACGGTTCAGGCGAGATGTTCGCCCTGGGGCAGAACCGCACCCTCGATAGCGAGCCAACTCAAGTGGCGGGTCAGTCGCTATCGTCGGACGATTCGAGTTCAGCAACCGGCGCTGGCGAGAGGAGTCGGTCCGCACTCCGACCTTCGTGACCGGCTGGCCTGATTCCGCCCTCGTGATCCAGGGCTATGACGGGGGCGTGGCATACGATGTGGAGGATGGGAGCGTGAGTCGGGGCGACCGGGGGGAGGCGATGCGCCGTCGCGCCGAGCTGTATCACCATCCGCTCGGCTTCCTGCAGCCTGGAGATCTATCCGATCATTGACAACGGGCACTGCGCCACCATGCTGATGGTCTACTTTTCCCGCGAACGCCTGCTGGTGGAAGCGGACGCGTATCAACCGCCACCCGTGGGTGCCAAGCCACCTGTCTCCTCGCCCTTCGCGTGCAACCTGCTGGACAACATCGAGCGACGCCACCTCAAGGTCGATCGGCCCTGCCGATCCACGGCCGCATGGTCTCCTTTGCCGAGCTGGTCGTTGTCACTCGTCGAGGGCCGCCAGGTCGAGCTGACTGAGGCGTTCGGTATCCGCCAGGATGTTGATCTCGACGATCTTCCCGTCCGCGATCGTGAAGCCCATGATCGAGAACAGCCGGCCATGAGGGTCCAGGGCAACGAGACCCGCGGACCCGTTCACCAACACCGGTCGCACCACTCCGGCGAGCCGGGAGAAGAAAACCGCGCCCTCGGCCACGGCGCGGGCACCGCGGACCACCTTCGATGCGGCCGGAGCCAGGGCACCGCCGTCGCTTCGGAGCACGACCTCCGGGTCGAGCACCGCGAGCAGCCCGTCGAAGTTCCCGCCGCGGGCGGCAGCGAGGAATGCGTCGACCACTTCTCGCTGGCGGGTGCGATCGACCTCCGGCTGATCGATGGCAGCTCCGCGCACCCGGCGACGCGCCCGGCTCGCGAGCTGCCGTGCCGCTGTCGGAGTGCGCCCCACGATGGGAGCGATCTCCTCGAAGGGAAGATCGAACATGTCGTGGAGCACAAATGCAAGCCGCTCGGCAGGGCCCAGTGTCTCGAGCACCACCAGCAACGCGAGCCCGACCGAATCGGCCAGGATTGCCTGGTGCTCGGGATCAAATTCGTTCTCTCGACTGACGATCGGATCGGGCAGGTGCACGCTCATCGGCTCCTCCCGCCGAGTCTCCCGCGAGCGCAGCAGGTTGAGACACACCCGCGAGACCACCGTCGTCAGCCAAGCACCTAGGTTCTCCACCTCGCGTGCGTCGGAGCGACTGAGCCGTAGCCAGGACTCCTGGACTGCGTCCTCGGCCTCGCTCAGCGATCCGAGCATGCGGTAGGCGACTGCCCGCAAGCGGGACCGGTGCTGCTCGAATTGTCGGGCCAGCCAGTCGCGCTCGTCCATCGGTCACGTTCCTCCGCTCTGTCGGGTCATAGCAGTGACCCGTAAGCCCGTGCCGATGTGACACGGAGGAGGATAGCAATCATGCAAGCGCGGATGGCCCACCCGGTAAGGATCGTTCCTGACGCCATGAAGGCCCTGCAGGCCTTGGCCAAAGCTTTTCAGGAGAGCGGCGTGCCGCCCAAGACCCTCGAGCTCATCAACCTGCGCGCCAGCCAGATCAACGGCTGTGGCGTCTGCGCCGTTCAGCACCCGCGCCTAGCTAAAAACCTGGGCGAGACCGACGAGCGGCTCTTCGCCGTGGCGGCCTGGCGGGAGGCGCCGTACTTCAACGACGCCGAACGCGCCGCGCTGGCGCTCACCGAGTTTGTGACCCGGCTCAGCGATCGGGCGGACCCGGTACCCGACGATATCTGGAACGAGGCCGCCAAGCACTACGATGAGCGGGCGCTTGGGGCCCTGGTCATTGCCATCGCCAACATCAACGTGTGGAATCGGCTCAACGTCGCCACCAGGCAGGTGGCGGGGGAAGCCTGGAGCTGAGCGGCAAGAAACTCGAGTCACTGCGCGCAATGGGCGAGGAGCGGACGCGCGAGTCAGCGTGCATCCTGCCGAAGCCGCTCAGACAGGCCGATGCGCGAGCCCGTAAATGGCCTCGACCCGGTAGGTCAGGTCGGCCGGAGCGAGCGTCTCCAAACGGGCTCGGACCCGATCGATGCAGGCTTGTCGGATGTCGCCGGGCAAGCCCTGCAACCGGCGAGACGAAGGGCCACAGCGGGTCTGGGTTGCGACGAGGCGTTCTGAGGTCCAGTGGTGGACAAACCAGCAGCTCCAAACCCGGTCTGGAGCGAAGCCGCCCTGGAGCAGGAGATCCCGCAGCTTCTCCGGAGTGTCCATCCAACCTTGCCGCATGACGGCTGGATGGCGGGGGTCATCCGCGGCGTGGACCCGGTCAAGTTCCTCGGCCCAGATCCTGCTGCCCGGCAATCCCGGGTCCGCTCCCCATACGACGAGGCCGAGGGAGCCACCTGGGTGCAGCGCGGCCAGAACTTCGCGCAGGGCGCCGATCGGATCGGGAACGTGAAAGAGAACGAACAAGGATAGCGTCGCATCGAAAGCGGCGCCCCTGAATCCCAGACGCTCCGCATCCATGACGGCCACGCGTCCCCGCAAAATACCGGCACCGGCATGCAGCATCCCCTTCGCACGATCAATACCCCAGAGCTGCGCCCGAGGAGCTACCATCCGAATCAAGGGCCACAGGGCGCCGGTGCCGGTGCCAACATCGAGAATCCTTCGGGCCTTCGCCAGTGGCATCGCGTGCAAGAGCGGGTGGGCCATTGGATGGATCACGGGGGCCCAGTAATGAGCGTAGGCCTCGGCTCGCTCAGAGTACTCCGTCGCCAAGGCCCGCGAGGGGTCCGTCACCTGGGCATCCTAGCTCCGCACGCCTCGCAGGACCACCGTGTGGGCGCCGAACGACGCGGCCACTTTCCGGGTCTCGGCGCTCGCGCTCCCGGCGAAGTAGTCGAGCGTGCCCAGTACCTCCAGATCCCGGAGGCCTGCCGCAGTGAACATGGCCAAGTAGTCATTGGTGGTGGTAGCGCCGACGATGCACTCGGCCCAAAGCTCGGGATGAGAGCGACAGGCGTCGGAGGGCAGAGTGGTTACGACAATGTCCGCCAGCTGGAGCCGCCCTCCCGGGCGAAGCACTCGCCCGATCTCCCGGGCCGCCTTGGCCTTGTCGGGTACCAAGTTGAGCACCCCGTTGGTGGTCACCATATCCACCGACTGGTCGGCGAGCGGGATATCCTCGGCCTCGCCCTCGAGGACCGCCACGTTCGCGGCTCCCATCTTCGCCGCGTTGGTCCGAAGCTTGGCCCGCATCGCCTCCGTCATATCTAGGCTGTGCACACGGCCGGACGGACCGACCAGGAGACTCGCGATCAAGGCGTCGGTCCCGGAGCCCGAGCCGATGTCGAGTACCACATCGCCGGGCCGAATGACCTCGGCTGCGAATGGGTAACCGACGCCGGCGAACGACTCGACGGCGGCGACTGGGATGGCATCGAGCTGGGCTCGAGGATAGCCCAGCAGCTCACACGCCGGCCGGCCGGTCGGAAAGTGGAATCCCTTCTCCGGCACCGTAGCAACCTGGGTGTACATGGCGCGCACGGCCCCGATGATCACCTCTCGCTGATTCGAGAGGATCGCGACCATAAGTACGCTCCTGCTTGGCTAGGCTGAAAACCGCTCGATGATGGACCGGATGCGCTCTTCGAAGGCTCCCGTGACGCTGCTTTCGGATAGCGCCGCCATCTTCCTCCTGAGCTGTCGCTCGAATTCTACTCGGGAAAAGCAGCTGCGACACCTCTGGAGGTGCTGCTCCACGTTCGCATTGACAGCGTCGTGCAGCTCGCCATCGAGATATTCGGCAAGGAGACGCAGGGCTTCCTCGCAGGTGATCGCGGTCGAGTCGCTCATGGCGCGTTCTCCCTTCCCGGATGGGCCTGACCCAGTCCGACGTCATTGGCGTGCTGCCACAGCGCCTTCTGGAGGAGGCCGCGCCCACGCGCGAGACGCGAGCGGACCGTCCCTAGAGGTATGCCCACCAGGTCGCTGATTTCCTGGTAGCTGAACCCCTGCACATCGGCGAGCACCACTGCCAGGCGAAACTCTTGGGGCAGTGCCGCGATGGCCGTCTCGAGATCCTCTCGCAATAGCCGGTCGAGGAATTCCTGCTCCGGGTTTCCCCACCAGAGCAGAAAGGGTTGGTGCAGCCGTTCGAAGAGAGAGAAGTCTTCTTCCTGCTCCTCGAGAGTTGCCTGCTCTCCCCTGACCGCCCGGCTGCGGCAATCGGCCCGGTACAGGTTAGTGAGAATTCGGAAGATCCAGCCGCGAAACCGATCCCGGTCCTCCAGAGTATCCAGTTTGATCCAGGCTCTTGCCACCGCCTCGGCGACCAGGTCCTCGGCATCGGCCCGATTTCTCCGAAGGTGCCGCGCGGTGCCCAGCAGATCCCGCAACACCCCGAGCACTTCGTGCTCGAACCAGACCCGGTCGTCAGCCGTAGGCGACATGCGCGATCTTAGGT
>JBIOUY010000256.1:0-5893 GCA_044867445.1 Gemmatimonadales bacterium | reverse complement strand
CAGCCCGATAGGCGCAAAACGTCGCCCTTGCCCTCTGAAAAGAGGGCAACCCAACGGGCAATTCGGGGAGGACAGTGACTACCGAATGCTGTCACTCAAGTGACTACCGAATGGTGGCACTTAGCCTGTTAGCTGTTAGCTGATAGCCGTTAGCCTTTAGCGGTTAGCCTATAGCCTTTAGCCTTTAGCCCGCGCGCAGCGCGGACACGGACAACTCCGCAGCAACCGCTCGAAGGTATAAATCCCGGTACTGTGCCCATCGCTCCAGTGCACCCGAAGGCCGTAGGCGCCCACCAGAGCGACCGAGAGCGGCCGGATGTCGGTCGAGATGCTCCCTGGATCGAGGAGCGGCTGGCCGGTCATCTCCTCGACGCAGCCGGCACAGGGGCAGGCCAGCCGGAGCGCTCGCGCCGGGTAGAAGGCCACGTGGCCCGACTGATCCCACTCCACTCGCAGCCCGTCGTCCTGGCGGGTGATGGCATACGGAATCGGATTGGCCATACGGATGATGATAGTGGCTATATTCCGCCCATCGCCAACCTCCACGAAGACCACTCATGCCCGCACTTGCTCCCGATCCCTTCAACGTCCGCTCCACCCTCTCGCTCGGCAGCAACAAGGCCGTGGTCTATCGCCTGAGTGAGCTCGCCAGGCAGAACGTGGCCGATATCGACCGACTTCCTTTCTCCATCCGCGTGCTGTTGGAGAACACCCTGCGACACGCCGGGCGCGGGATCGTCACCGAGACCCACGTTCGCGAGCTGGGCAAGGGGGGCGTGACGGAATCGGGGGGCACAGCCGGCGAGGTGCCGTTCATGCCGGCCCGGGTGGTGCTGCAGGACTTCACTGGCGTGCCCTGTGTCGTGGATCTCGCGGCGATGCGCGATGCCATGGCTCGGATGAGGGGGAATCCCGATCGGATCAACCCGGTGGTCCCCTGCGACCTGGTGATCGATCACTCGGTCCAAGTGGACTACTACGGATCTAATCGCGCCTTCAAGCTCAACGTCGAGCTCGAGCTGGAGCGCAACCGAGAGCGCTATCAGCTCCTCAAGTTCGCCCAGCGCGCGTTTCACGGTTTCCGGGTGGTCCCCCCCGGCACCGGGATCGTACACCAAGTGAACCTGGAGTATCTGGCACCGGCGGTGCAGCTGCGGGATCAGTTTGGGGAACTCACCGCGTATCCCGACACCCTCGTCGGGACCGACTCACACACCACCATGATCAACGGGCTGGGCGTGCTCGGCTGGGGCGTCGGTGGCATCGAGGCCGAGGCCGTCATGCTGGGACAGCCCTACTTCATGCTGGTGCCCGAGGTCATCGGCATGAAGCTGATGGGAGCGCTTCCGCTGGGAACGACCGCGACCGACCTGGTCTTACAGGTCACCCAGATGCTGCGGAAGAAAGGGGTGGTGGACAAGTTCGTCGAATTCTATGGGCCGGGTCTCTCTTCTCTGCCCGTTGCCGACCGCGCCACCATCGGGAACATGGCTCCAGAGTACGGCGCTACCATGGGATTCTTTCCGGTAGACAGCGAGACCCTGCGATACTTGGAGGGCACCGGGCGACCGCAGGAGCTGATCCAGCTGGTCGAGCGCTACTGCAAGGAACAGAATCTGTTTCGGACCGATGCCACACCCGATCCGCAATTCACCGATACCTTGCAACTCGATCTCTCTACTGTAACACCCAGCCTGGCCGGGCCCCGCCGGCCCCAGGATCTGGTGCCGCTCGGTCAGCTGCGACGCAACTTCCTGGTGAGTCTCCCTGGCCTCATGAGCGCCGCCACCCCGGCTGCGCGCAAGGAGCTGGCCCAAAGCACCTATTCCCGGTGGATGGGTGAGGGGGGTGCCAACGTGACCATCGGGGAACATGGGGCAAACGGCACGACCGGGCTCGATCCGGATGCCCCACCTGTCGTGAAGGGACTGCTCGAGGGCTCGGAAATAGAACTGCACGACGGCTCGGTCGTCATCGCGGCCATCACCAGCTGCACCAACACTTCCAATCCCTCGGTCATGATCGGTGCGGGCCTGCTGGCCAAGAAGGCCGTCGAGCGCGGGCTGGATGCCAAGCCATGGGTCAAGACCAGCCTTGCTCCGGGGTCGCGGGTGGTCACCGACTACCTCGTGGGATCCGGCCTCCTCCCCTACCTGGAGCAGCTTCGCTTCAATACCGTGGGGTACGGATGCACCACCTGCATCGGGAACAGCGGCCCCCTTCCCGAAGCGGTCGGCCAACTCATTGAGGAGCATGCCCTAGTCACCGCCGCGGTCCTGAGCGGCAATCGCAATTTCGAGGCTCGGATCCACCCTCAGGTGCGAGCGAACTATCTGGCCTCGCCCATGCTGGTGGTCGCGTTCGCCCTCGCAGGGCGGGTGGATATTGATCTCACCCGCGATCCGCTGGGCACCGGACGAGACGGGCGCCCGGTGTATCTTCGCGACATCTGGCCCTCGGCCGAAGAGGTTCGGGCCGCGGTGACCGGATCGCTGAAGCCGGAGCTGTTCGAACGGCGCTACGCGTCGGTGTTTGAAGGGGACGAGACCTGGCAGCAGCTTCCGATACCCAGCGGCAGCCGTTACGCCTGGGATTCGGGCTCTACCTACGTGCAGGAGCCCCCCTTCTTTGCCGATCTCTCGCCCGAACCGCCCCCTCTCCGCGACATCGCCGGAGCTCGCGTGCTGGCCGTCCTGGGCGATTCGGTGACCACCGATCACATCTCACCTGCCGGCTCCATTCCCAAGAATGGACCTGCCGGTCGATACCTGCGGGAACATGGGGTCGAGCAGCCCGACTGGAATACCTTCGGTTCCCGGAGGGGCAATCATGAGGTGATGATGCGCGGCACCTTCGGCAACGTGCGCATCGTCAACGCCCTCGTGCCGGGGAAGGAAGGCAACTGGACCCTGCACTTCCCCACCGGCGAGGTGGTTTCGATCTACGACGCGGCCATGCGATACCAGGCAGCGGGGACTCCCCTGCTGATCCTGACCGGCAAGGAGTACGGCACCGGCTCGAGCCGGGACTGGGCGGCCAAGGGGCCCGCGCTCCTTGGGGTGAAGGCGGTGATCGCCGAGAGCTACGAGCGGATCCACCGGAGCAACCTGGTAGGCATGGGGGTGTTACCGCTGGCTTACGCGGCCGGATCGAATCATCAGTCGCTGGGCCTCACCGGAAGCGAGACGCTTAGCATCTCCGGCATTGCCCAGGGTCTCGCACCAGGCGGCCAGGTTACCGTCACGGCTCGGGACGAGGCTGGTAAGGAGACCGTTTTCCCTGCAATCGTTCGCCTCAACTCGGCAGTGGAGCTGGATTACTACCGGAATGGGGGAATCCTGCAGCGGGTGTTGAGGCAGTTCTTGAAAGAAGCTAACGGCTAACAGCTAACGGCTAACAAGCTACAGCTGGCAGCTAACAGCCATCAGCTAATAGCCGCCTGGTCAGATTGACCGACAATAGAAAGGCCCTCCGCAGTTCAGGAGGGCCTTCCGTTTTGCCGTGAGCTGTTAGCTGTCAGCTCCTCAGGCTACTAAATCCCGCAACCGGTCGCCGGTCTCGCCTTCCCGCAGGCGGAGGAGGGCACGATCGCGGAGCTGACGGATCCGCTCCCGGGTAACGCCCATCATCCGTCCGATCTCCTCCAAGGTCCGGCTATTGCCATCGTCCAACCCGAAATAGAGCCGGAGGACCTTGGCATCCCGGGGCGGGAGGGCGGCCAGGGCAGCCTCGATATCCCGAGTCTGGCTGTTGGCCATGGTGGTCATGTCGGTGCTTTCCTGCTCGCCGCTGGTAAAGCGCTCGATCCGCTCGTTGCCCTCGCCGTCGCGGGTGGGATGATCGAGCCGCACGGCCTCGGAATTGAGCGCGCTCAACGAGCGGACGGCCTCCACCGTGAGCCCGGTAGCACGGGCCAGCTCCTCGGTGGTGGGCATCCGCCCCAACCTGTCCTTCAGCAGAGTGGTCGTGCGACCCAGCCGGCTGAGATCGGCCGTGCGATTCAGCGGCACTCGCACCGGGCGCCCGTGCCGAGCGATGGCGGCTTGAACCGCCTGACGAATCCACCAGACCGCGTACGAAATAAACTTCACGCCTCGATCGGGATCGAACTTCCGGGCGGCGGTCATCAGGCCGAGGTTGCCCTCGCCGATGAGGTCGACCAGTGGCACGCCCCGATTCTGGAACTTCTTGGCTACGGAGACCACGAACCGGACATTGTGGCGAGCCAGCTTTTCCTGGGCAGCCACGTTGCCCTTGAACGCCTTGCGGGCGAGCTCCATCTCCTCCTCCCGATTGAGGAGGGGGACCCGACTGATCTCGTCCAGGTACAGGTCGAGACTCTCACGGCCTTCATCGATTGCACGAGCGATCTGCGCCGGTCGCACCGGGCGACGCTTGCCACGTGCCTTCATCGTCACGCTGTTTGCCTCCTCCAGGACTCCCGTCCCCACACGGTATAAAGAGCTTAGGAATCTGAGGCCAAATCCGGCTAAGCCGGGCTAATATATCACCTAAGATTCGCAAAATCAACACCTTAGGTAAAACCTGACAGGATGGAGAGTTGCGCGAGGCGCGGCCGGATCGCAGCAGGATTGTGACCTATGAGCGCCGGAACTGCAACTTTGGAAGGAAGCAGGCAAAATGGTCAGACTGTGTTTCAGCATGCAACTCACCTGGCCGCGATGGAGTCGACTGCACATCGCGCCACATCGGCCCCGGGGTGAGGCTCGAGACTCAGGGGCATAAGGTCAATTGGCTATTTTGAAGCACCACCCATCATGTCCTGCGGGGTTTCGGTAATGGAGGAGGTCGCCCCGGTGCCAGTGCCAGTCAGGGCGATGTCGTGGTTCTTGCCCGTCGCCTTGACCATGGCGAACGGGACGCTGGGCGAGATCCAGCTGTCGCTGTCGTATTTCGAGTTGTGGAAGTGGTAGGTCTTGAAGGTGCCGGCGGGCACGGTGACGCTCTCCTCCCCGACCAAGGCCACGCCCTCACACATGTTGTTCAGGAACGAGCTCTTCTCCATTTGCCCCCGGACCATCTTCATCATCATCCCGGTCATCTTCATGGCCTTCCTGCCCCCGGACTTCATGACGATTTCTTCCACCTGTCCCAGCTCGTGCGGCCCACTCGGAACCAGCATCTGAAACACCGTGGTGTCGTTCGACTTCCCCCCCACGAGTTTGTACTCGATCCACTTCATCTCGGTGCCGTTCCGATTCTCGGTCCCGACCACGGCATATCGCGCGATGCCGGGCTTCTCATTTAGCACGCTCTGGTAGGTGGCCCAGTTCCCTACTCCGGGCCACTTCAGGTTCTTGAGACAGTCATTCCCCTCCTGGGCAGAGAGTCCGCCGGCCGTACAGGTCAAGAGAAGAAGAACACGAGAGCAGGTCGCGCGCATAGGGAACCTCGAGAGGTCCAAGTTGAGGCGAAGGCTCAGCGCAGGCCGCTTCCGCCGGCCAGCTGCTTTACCAGGTCGCCGATCACGTTTTTGGCGTCGCCGAACAACATCCAGGTCTTGTCCGAAAAGTACAACTCGTTGTCGATCCCCGCGAAGCCCGGATTCTTGCTGCGCTTGATGGCGAACACGGTGCGCGCCTTGTCGGCGTCGATGATCGGCATCCCAAAAATGGGACTGCTCTTGTCCGTCCGGGCCGCGGGATTCACGACGTCGTTGGCGCCGACGACCAGGGCGACGTCGGTCTGGGGCATATCCGGATTGATCTCGTCCATCTCGACCAGATCGGTGTACGGAATATCCGCCTCGGCGAGGAGGACGTTCATGTGACCCGGCATTCGGCCCGCCACGGGATGGATCGCGAAGCGGACGCCGATGCCCCGCTTCTTGAGCTGGTCGTAGAGCTCTCGCACCTTGTGCTGTGCCTGCGCC
>JBIOUY010000255.1:0-30240 GCA_044867445.1 Gemmatimonadales bacterium | reverse complement strand
GCGACGTGCGCCTCCACGTCCTGCACCGTGATCCGCCCGCCCCGGCCGGTGCCGCTGATGGCCGACGGCTCGAGGCCATGCTCGGCGAGCAACCGGCGAACCGCGGCAGTCAGCTCCGCTGCCGCGGGCGCGCCAGCCGCAGTTGACTCCCGCGCCGGTGCTGCCCCGTCTGCCTTCGCACGCCCAGCCGCTTCGAGCGCGCCCACCTCGATCCGGCCTAGCACCTCACCGGCCTGAATCGGCTGGTCCGTCGACTTCAGAATCTCACGGAGAATGCCGGTGGCAGGTGCAGCGATCTCCACCGTCACTTTGTCAGTGGTGATCTCGAGCAGCGGCTCATTTTCGGTGACGGACTCGCCCACCTGCTTGAGCCAGGTCCCCATGACCATCTCGGTCCCCTCGGCCTCGGCCGCCGGCGCCGCGATCGCGATCAGCTCTGCCATTCCGGTCCTCGATCAGAACTCGATCAGTTCTTGCATCTTGGCAGCAATCTCGTCGACACTGGGGAGCACGGCGTCCATCAGTGCGACGTTGTACGGCGTCGGCACGTCGGGAACCCCGAGGCGGGAGATCGGCGCATCGAGGCTCAGGAACGCCTGCTCCGCGACCACCGCCGCGACCTCCGCGCCGAACCCGGCCGTGAGCGTGTCCTCATGGACGATCAGGCAGCGCCGGGTCTTCCGAACCGAAGCGAGCACGGCGGCCCGGTCCCACGGCGCGACCGTGCGGAGGTCGAGCACTTCGATCGATTCCTCGACCTCGCGCGCGGCGCGCTCGCAGCGTTCCACCATCGCGCCCCACGTTACCACCGTGAGTCGGTCGCCGGCCAGGACGACGTTCGCCTTGCCCAGCGGGAGCACGAAGTCGTCCCCCGGATACGGCCGCCGGGCCGATGCTCCATCGAGCAGGGCCCGATGCTCGAAGAAGATCGTCGGGTTGTTGCTCCGGAGCGCCGCGCGAAGCAGGCCCACGGCGTCTTCCGCGTTCGAGGGGATGCAGACCTGCCACCCCGGCGTGTGCACCCAGAGTACCTCACCACAAACGCTGTGCCACGGATCCCCGCATTTCGGGGCATAGCCGCCGGGCATCCGGACCACGAGGGGGGCGGCGAAGCGGTTGTGCGTCCGCCACCGGATGGTGCCGCAGTTGTTGAGTTGCTCGGTGGCGGGGTCGGCGTACTTGCGAAACTGAATCTCCGCGACCGGTAGAAGGCCGCAGAGCGCCAGGCCGACCGCGCGACCGATGATGCCTTCCTCCGATAGGCTGGTATCGAACACCCGTTGCTGGCCGAAGGCGTTCTGCAGCCCCATCGTGGCCGCATGCACCCCGCCCTTGGGGCCCACGTCCTCTCCGAACAGCAGCATCTTGGGGTTGGTGGCGAGTTCGTGCTCCAGCGTCCGCCGGATGGCGGTGAGCAGGTTGATGCGAGTCGGCTCGGGTCGGGCCACCTCGCTGCCCGGCGGAAAGCGATGACCCCCCGGCGCGAGCCCGCCGACCAGCTGGAGCTCGGGGGTGCCATCTGGCCGGTTCTCCGCGAGCAGGTATCGGGTCACCCCGGATGGCGGGGGCTCGGGCCGGGCGAGCGCGGCGACGAGGGCCGCGTCGACGTCCGCCTTGACCCGAGCCTCGATCGTCTCGATGTCAGACTCAGACAGCACGCCGGCGAGAAAGCGATAGAGCTTGGGCAGTGGATCACTGGCCCGTTCCTCCGCCAGGCGCTCCTTGCTCTTGTACGCTTGAGTGTCCTGTGCCGAATGCCCGCTCAACCGGGGCACGGTGAGGCGGAGTAGGGCAGGGCCCTTGCCCGCGCGAACGTGTGCTACCGTTTCCTGAAGGAGACTGGCGGCCTCAGTGGGCTCGGTGCCGTCGCCGTTGCGCACCAGGAGATTTCGGAACGACGCGAGGTTGGCCGCGATGTCGCCGCCCGGAGTCTGGAAGCTGGACGGAACGGAGATGCCGTAGCCGTTGTCCTCGATATAGAAGAGCAGCGGGAGGGAGAGGGTCGTGGCGATCGTCAGCGCCGACCAGAAGCCGTTGGTGGCGACGGAGGCTTCTCCACCCAGCACCGCGGCGATCGAGCCGTCGTAGCTGCGGTCGCCCAGGACGTCACGATGGTAGATCAGGCCTTGCGCCCACCCGGCCGTCGGGGTGTACTGGGAGCCGACGTCGCCCGACATCGGGAGCACGATGGGACCGTCCGACTTCGGCAGATTGCACACCACACCGATGTCCCGGCCGTTGCTGAAGCCGCCCGACTTTCCCATGGGAGACGCGAACGCGTCCTCGAGCGAGAGGCCGAGTGTCAGGAGGATCGGTCGCGACCGGTAGTAGGCACCGACCGCATCGTGCGGGTGGTCCAGCAGACTGCCCAGGATGACCTGAGCCATCTCGTGCCCGCGAGCCGAGAATTGGTACAGCACCTTCTGTTCGGGGACCAGACGGGTCTCCTCGATGTGGTCCAGCGCCCGCGAGGCGAGACAGAGATAGAGCACCCGCTTCCAGTCGAGCTCGGGGGCAACTCCCGGGCTATCTGGCGCCCGGGCTTCACTCACTCCCATCACGCCCCACATCGTGCTCCTGGTCGGTCTGGTAGACGGTGCCCCGAAAGAGGGCGACCACGGTGCCGTCATTCCTGGTGACGCGCACCCGGTAATATGCCAGACGCCGGCTGCTCGCTTCCTGCTCGGCCTCGGCCAAGAGCACGTCACCGACGCGGACGGCCGCTGGATAAGTCATACTGTTCTCGATGCTGACGCTCACCTGACCTCCGGTGTTGCTGGCAAAGGCGAAGGCGCTATCGGCGAAGGCGAAGGTGACCCCGCCGTGACACACCCCGAACCCGTTGGTCATGTCCTCGCGTACCACCATGCGAATCGTCACCCGGTCCGGCTTCACGTCGAGGAGCTCGACGCCCAACCACCGACTGAAGTCGTCGTGCGCCAGCATATGGCTCACGACCGCTGCTGCGCGCCGCTCCGGGTCGGCCGGCAGGGGGCTCACCCGCGCAGCGTTCCACCGGAGGCGGCCAGGCGCCGGAGGAGGGGACTCGGGCGGTAGCGATCCTCCCCGTACTCTGCCTGGAGGCGCTCCAGACGGTCGAGTGCGACCGGATAGCCGAGCTCTTCCGCCCACGCGATCAGCCCTCGGGGGTAGTTGACCCCCTTCATCATTGCGATATCGATGTCCGCCGGCGTGGCCACGCGCCAGAAGACCGCGTCGACGGCCTCGTTGATCAGCATTGCCAGGATCCGGTCCAGGATCGATCGCCCGAGGGTCTCGTCTTCCCTCGGCGCAGGTCGGGCCGCCCCGTGGCGGTAATCGTAATAGCCCCGGCCGGTCTTGCGCCCGAGCAAATTGGCCTCGACCAGACGTCGCTGGGTGAGTGAAGGCTTGTAGCGCGGATCGAAGAAGAACCCCTCGTAGACCGCCGACGTCACCGCGAAGTTCACATCGTTGCCGATCAGATCCATCAGCTCGAAGGGACCCATCCTGAAGCCGCCGAGGGTCCGCATCGCCCAATCGATGGTGGCGCAGTCGGCGATGCCTTCGTCCAGGATCCGGAGTGCCTCGCCGTAGAATGGTCGAGCGACCCGGTTCACGATGAACCCCGGAGTATCCGCGGCGACGACGGTGGTCTTGCCCCACCGCCGAACGAGAGCGCCGGCGGCCTCGACCAGCGCCCTCGGCGTCGCGTGACCGCGGACCACCTCCACCAGCGGCATGACCGACGCGGGATTGAAGAAGTGAAGACCGACCACTCGCTCCGGGTGTTGACAGACACCGGCGATGGCGGTGATCGACAGGGCCGAGGTGTTGGTCGCGAGCGTCGCCTCCGGTGCGACCACCCGTTCGAGCGCGGCGAAACTCTCGCGCTTGGGCTCCAGCCGCTCGACGATCGCCTCGATGACCAGATTGCAGGGCGCGAACGCGCTCAGGTCAGCGCTTGCGACGTAGCGGAGGCGTCCTCGCACCGCCTCGGAGGCCGACGGGGTCAGGCGGCCCTTCTCGCTCTCCCGCGTGAGTGCCTTGTCGATCCCGGCGCGCGCGCGAGCGATGGCCCCCTCATCGACATCCTGCAGGACGACCGGGTGTCCCGCGACTGCGGCGACTTGCGCGATGCCGCTGCCCATCGCACCCGCGCCGAGCACGCCCACGCAAGCGGTCTCTGGGTCGGAGGCTCGCACCGGTCACTGTCCGGTGAAGACCGGCTTCCGCTTCGCGAGGAATGCCGACACTCCCTCGGCGTAGTCCGCGCTGCGTCCGGCGGCGCCCTGGCACTCGGCCTCAAGCTCGAGCTGCGCCTCCAGGTCGTTAACCCAGGTCGCGTTCAGCAGCCGCTTGGTGAGGCCGAGGCCGAACGTCGGTTGGGTGGCCAGGTGGACGGCGAGCTTCGACGCCTCCTCATCGAGGGAGGCGGCCGGGTACGCCCGGTAGATCAGCCCGATTTCCATAGCCTGCCGCGCCGTAATCTTCTCCCCCAACATCGCGAGGGCCGTCGCATGGGCCAGCCCCACCAGTCGGGGCAGGAAAAAGCTCCCACCCGTGTCCGGCACCAGTCCGATCTTGGCGAACACCTGTACGAAGGTGGCTTCCTCCGCGGCCAGAACCAGATCGCAGGCCAAGGCCAGATTTGCTCCGGCTCCGGCCGCGACCCCATTCACGGCGCAGACCACGGGCTTCTCGAGCGCCCGGATCCCGCGGACCAGCGGGGTGTACACCTTCCGTGCGTGGGCTGCGAAATCATCCACGGCCGCGCCGGGGCGAACCTCATCCAGGTCCTGGCCGGCGCAGAAGCCGCGACCCTTGCCGGTCAGGAGCACGGCGCGGATCTCCCGCTCTCGGGTGGCCTGGACCAGGGCTTCCTGAATCTCGTCCGACATGGCGCCGTGGATGCTGTTGAGGACGTCGGGTCGGTTCAGCGTGATGCGCGCGACGCCCCGATCGACCTCATAGAGAATGAACCGATAGGCCATCGAAGGTCCTCTTGCAGCGTTGGCGAGGGTGGATAATACACCACAGAGTCACAGAGGGCACAGAGGACACAGAGAAGAGCATTTTGGTGGGTGCCTGGGCGCCGATATCGCGATGCCGGCCCGTAAGACCACAACAACTGGCAGTCTCGGTTTCCTCGGTGTCCTCTGTGCCTCTGTGGTTGAATGACTTCGCAGGGTGAGAGCAATGCGTCTATAATTCTTTCTGATGACCTCTTTACGCGACAGCCCATGAAGCCGGTGTATCTGGTTGACGGCGTGCGTACGCCGATCGGAAGCTTTGGCGGGAGCCTGGCCCACGTGCGGGCCGACGATCTGGCTGCGCACGTCATCACCAAGCTGCTCGATCGTCACCCGAGTCTGGATCGGGAGCATATCGCCGATGTCATGCTCGGGTGCGCCAACCAGGCAGGGGAGGACAATCGCAACGTCGCCCGGATGGCGCTGCTCCTCGCAGGGCTTCCGGTCTCGGTCCCCGGCGAGACAGTCAATCGGCTGTGCGCCAGTGGGATGAGCGCGGTGGCAAACGCGAGCCGAGCCGTGCGCGAGGGCGACGGCGACATCTATATCGCCGGCGGCGTCGAGCAGATGACCCGGGCGCCTTACGTGCTGTCCAAGTCGAGTCAGGCGTTCGCCCGGAATGCGGAACTGTTCGATACCAGCCTGGGCTGGCGCTTCGTGAACCCCAAAATGCGTGAGCTCTACGGCGTGGACTCCATGGGGGAGACCGCGGAGCACGTGGCGACGGAGCTCAGGGTCAATCGGGCGGACCAGGACCAGTTCGCCCTGTGGTCGCAGCAGAAAACCGCCGCCAGCCAGCAGCGTTGTCGATTCCAGTGCGAGATCGTGCCCGTCGCAGTGCCGGGTGCCTCCCGGGGCGAGCCCGGCCGACTCTTCGCGCAGGACGAGTTCCCCCGCCCGGACTCGACCCTGGAGGGGCTCAGCAAGCTCAAACCCGCGTTCCGGACGGACGGCAGGGGGAGCGTGACCGCCGGCAACTCGTCCGGGATCAACGACGGCGCATGTGCCTTGCTGCTCGCCTCGGAGCACGCGGTGCACCAGTTCGGCTTCAGCCCGCTGGCGCGCATCGTCGCAACCGCAGTCGTCGGCGTCGAGCCCCGGACCATGGGACTTGGGCCGGTTCCCGCCACGCGCAGGATTCTGGCCAAGACCAAGCTCACCCTCGCCGACATGGACGTCATCGAGCTCAACGAAGCTTTCGCGGCTCAGGTGCTCGCCTGCATCCGGCAACTTGGGCTCGACGACCGGGATCCCAGACTCAATCCCAACGGGGGGGCCATCGCCCTGGGGCATCCGCTCGGCATGTCCGGCGCGCGGCTGTTGCTCACCGCGGCCCACGAGCTCAAGGAGACCGGCAAGCGGTACGCGCTCTGCACGATGTGTGTCGGCGTGGGGCAGGGCATGGCGACGATCATCGCTCGGGTGTAGAGCTCGGTGTCCAACGTCTTCGCATTCGAAGGCTTCATTCCCGTCATCCACGAGTCGGCCTTCATCCATCCCAATGCTACGGTGACCGGGAACGTCGTGATCGGGCGGGACGTATACGTGGGACCGGGCGGGGCGATTCGCGGTGACTGGGGCGGTGTGATCATCGAGGACGGCTGCAACGTTCAGGAGAACTGCACCATTCACATGTTTCCCGGCGCGACCGTCGTGCTCGAGGCCGGGGCGCACATGGGCCACGGTGCCGTGGTGCACGGGGCCCGGATCGGCCGGAACGCGCTGGTGGGCATGAACGCGGTGGTCATGGACCGGGCAGTGGTAGGCGCGGAATCGATCGTCGGCGCCTTGTGCTTCGTTCCGGCCGATATGGTCATCCCGCCGCGCTCGGTCGTCGCCGGAAATCCGGCCCGAGTCGTGAAAGAGGTGTCGGACGCTATGCTCCAGTGGAAGACCGAGGGCACCCGGCTCTACCAAGGCCTGCCTCAGCGGCTGCACCGGTCGCTACAGCCGAGCGACCCACTCCGCGAGATGCCGTCCGGGCGCCCCGAGCAGCAGGCGTCCTACCAGACCTGGCATGAGACCAGACAGGCGGCCCGGGCCGACGGAGAATAAGGCATGCGACTGCAGAGTTACGCGGAGGGTCAGTGGGTCACCGGGACCGGCCGGCCGACCGAGCTGTTTCACGCGGTGACCGGCGAGAAGATCGCGGAGGCCAACAGCGAGGGCCTCGACTTCAAGGGCATGCTGGAGTACGCCCGCCGGGTCGGCGGGCCGAAGCTTCGGGCGATGACGTTCCACCAGCGAGCCCGGATGCTCAAGGCCATGGCCCAGCATCTCCTGGCTGGGAAGGAGGAGCTCTACCAGGTCTCGGCCGCCACCGGCGCCACCAAGGCCGATTCCTGGATCGACATCGAGGGCGGCATCGGTACCTTCTTCGCGTATTCCAGCCAGGGGCGCCGCGAGTTCCCCGACGAAACCTTCTACGTCGACGGATCGGTGGAGCGGATCTCGAAGGGGGGCACCTTCCTCGGGCGGCACGTGTGCGTCCCGCTCGAAGGGGTGGCGGTACACATCAACGCCTTCAACTTCCCCTGCTGGGGGATGCTGGAGAAGCTCGCCCCCACGTTCCTCGCCGGGATGCCGGCCATCGTGAAGCCGGCAACGGTGAGCTCGTTTCTCGCCGAGCGGCTGGCGCGCGCCATGCTGGACGCCGGGATCCTGCCGGAGGGGGCGCTCCAGATCATCTGCGGCGGCGTGGGCGACTTGCTCGACCACTTGACCTGCCAGGACGTCGTCACGTTCACCGGCTCGGCCGTGACCGGCCGGAAGCTCAAGAGTCATCCCCGAGTGATCAGCGAGTCGGTCCGGTTCAACCTCGAGGCCGACTCGCTCAACTACTGCATCCTTGGCCCCGATGCCGCGCCGGGCTCCGATGAGTTTGATCTCTTCGTCAAGGAGGTGGCGAAGGAGATGACCGTGAAGGCGGGGCAGAAATGCACCGCCATTCGCAGGACCATCGTGCCCGAAGGGATGACGGACGACGTGGTTCGGGCCCTCTCGACGCGGCTTGCCGGCGCCACGCTGGGCGACCCGTCGGTGGATGGTGTTCGGATGGGACCGCTGGTGGGACGGGAGCAAGTGCGCGAAGTGGGCGGGAGCGCGGATCGCATCGCCGCCGCGTGCGAGCGGGTCCACGGCGATCCAGATCGCTTCGAGGTGGTGGGTGCTGATCCGGCGAAAGGTGCGTTCTTCCCGTCGCTCCTCTACTACTGTGATGCGCCGTTCCGGACATCCGAGCCACACGAGGTGGAGGCATTCGGCCCGGTGAACACTGTGATGCCATACCGCACGCTGGACGAGGCGATCGCGCTCGCCCGGCTCGGGCGAGGGAGCCTCTGCGGTTCGGTGGTCACCGCCGACGACTCGGTGGCGCGTGCGGTGGTGCTGGGCACCGCCGCCTACCACGGCCGACTCATGGTTCTCAACCGACACAACGCGAAGGAGTCCACCGGACATGGCTCTCCCCTGCCCCCGCTGATCCATGGGGGCCCCGGCCGCGCCGGAGGCGGTGAGGAGATGGGAGGCGTGCGGGGCGTGCTGCATTACATGCAGCGGTCCGCGCTGCAAGGGACCCCCGCCACACTCACGGCGGTGGGGCGCGAGTGGGTCAAAGGCGCTCCCCAGCTGAGCGACGGCGTCCATCCGTTCCGTAAGCATTTTGAGGAACTGCGCATCGGAGAGACCTGGGTCACCCATGGCCGGACGGTGACCGAGGCGGACGTGGTCAACTTCGCCGGCATCAGCGGTGATTTTTTCTACGCCCACATGGATGATGCTGCGGCGAAAGCCTCCCTCTTCGGGCGGCGAGTGGCCCACGGATATTTCGTGCTGTCCGCCGCGGCCGGGCTGTTCGTGGACCCCGCGCCCGGGCCGGTGCTGGCCAACTACGGGCTGGAGAATCTTCGCTTCGTGAAGCCGGTTTACCCGGGCGACACCATCCGTGCCCGACTCACGTGTAAGCAGAAGACGGCGAAGGACACCGTGGACGGGCAGGTACCCCAGGGGGTCGTCGCCTGGGACGTGGAGGTGACCAACCAGGACTCCGATCCGGTCGCCATCTACACCATCCTCACGCTGGTCAAGCGGAAGCCCCCGTCTTCATGACGGCGGGCCGCTTCGCCGACCTCGTGGGATCCCGCATCCTGGCGATCGCCGACGAGGTTCGGACGCTCCAGGCGGGCGGGCGGCAGATTTGCAATCTGAGTATCGGCGACTTCGACCCGCACGAGTTCCCGATCCCACGCCCGCTGCTCGAGCGCATCGAGGGCGCGCTTCGCCGCGGAGAGACGAACTATCCACCAGCCGCGGGGATCCCCGCGCTCCGGGAGCAGGTCTCCGCCCTCTACGCCCGGGAATTCGGCCTTTCGATCCCGCCCGGGTCTATCGTGATCACCGGCGGTGCCCGGCCCGGCCTGTTCGCCGCATATCAGCTCACCGTCGATCGGGGCGACCGGGTTGTCTTCCCAGTGCCTTCCTGGAACAACGACCACTACTGCGAGCTGGCCGGAGCCACTCCCGTTGCGATCGAGTGCAGCCGGAGCACGGCGTTCCTCCCGACCGCCGAGATGCTGACACGGGCTCTCCGGGGTGCCCGACTCCTGGTGCTCAATTCCCCTGTCAATCCCACCGGTACCGCGTTCGACTCCGCGACCCTCGGGGCCATCTGCGACGCCGTCCTGGAGGAAAACGCGCGGCGCCCTCGTGACCAGCCACCGCTCTACCTGCTCTACGATCAGGTGTACTGGATGCTGACATTCGGCGGCCTCTCGCACGTGGTGCCGTCGGCGCTTCGCCCCGAGATGGGGCCCTACACCATCCTGGTTGACGGCATCTCCAAGGTCTTTGCGGCGACCGGCTTGCGGGTCGGCTGGGTCTGTCCCCCAGAGCAGCTCTCGGCCCGGTTCAGCGCCTTCCTCGGTCACGTGGGCGCCTGGGCTCCGCGGCCAGCACAAGTGGGCACCGCGGAGATGCTGGCCGACACGGAGGCCGTCGCCGCGGCCCGTCATGCGATGCAGCTCGGTCTGGAGCGACGCCTCAACCGGCTCCACGCCGGTCTGCTGACCTTGCAGCGAGACGGGTTGCCCGTCGAAGTGGTTGAAGCGGCGGGAGCCATGTATCTCAGCGTGCGGTTTGGTTCGACAGGGGTCGGTGGGGATGGGGGCGCAGCCCCGCATTCGACGGAGGCTGTCAGACGCTATCTGCTGGAGCAAGCCGGCCTCGCCGCGGTGCCGTTTGAGGCGTTCGGCTTTGGCGGTGAGCCAGGGTGGTTCCGGCTCTCTGTCGGCAGCGTTTCCGAGAGTGCCATCGGAGAGTTGCTGGTTCGGCTACGGGTGGCCCTGGAGCAGCTGCGACGACCGCCCTCAACTCCTTGATCGAATACCCTTCCAGTCTGTGGCCACGTTCCGACCAACTACGTGCCAGAGGCTTCCTCGCTCCTTCTCCATCTTCACCAGTCGCGCAAGGGTCCCGACCGAACCATCCTCGGTCCCATCCGGGGTTCGCACGCGAGTGGGAGTTACCAGCCGCTCCGATCCCCCGCTCTTGACACGCCCGGGGCACGGCCGATATTAACCGGATGGTTAAACCAAACAGTTCAACCAGACGGTCAAAGAAAGCGCCGCCCAACCCCGACCTGGAAACCCGGGAACGGATCCTCGACGCGGCCCACGCCGTCCTGGTACGCAAGGGGACCGCCAGCAGCCGGACCCAGGAGATCGCGGCCGAAGCCGGGGTCAACAAGGCGCTGGTGCACTACTACTTCGGCACCAAGGCCGCGCTGGCCGACGCCATCTTCGAGCGGGCCCTGGGCACCATCATGCCCCGGATCTTCGGGATCCTGGCGGACCCCAACCGGAGCATCGAGGAGAAGGTGCCCGCCATCGTCCGGGAGCAGATCGACTTCCACTCGACCCGTCCCTATCTCGCCGGCTATCTGCTGTCGGAACTGCACGCGCAGCCCGAGCGGATCGCCCGCCTCGTGACCCGCCAGGGCGGTCGGGTTCCGCTGGAGGTGCTTCGCAAACAGCTCCGTGAGGGCGCCAAGGCGGGGAAGATCCGCCCGATCAGCGCCGAACAATTCGTCGCCAACATGATGGGCTTGCTGATCTTCCCGTTCGCCATCCGGCCGGCGCTCATGGAGCTGCTGTCGCTCGACGCCACCCGCTGGCGCGCCTTCATCGAGGAGCGCCGGCGCCTCGTCCCCGACTTCTTCATGGCAGGGCTGCGGCCATGACCTTCCTCCGTGCACTGGCACTCGCCACGATCGCATCCGCTCTCGTCGGGCCGGTTGCCCGGGCCCAGGACACCCTGAGCGTCGAGCGGCTCCAGGAGGCGGCGCTCAAGAGCGACCCCCGGGCCAAGCAGCGCAGCCTGCTGCGGCAAGCCACTGACCTGCGTCTCGCGGTGATCGGTGCCGAACGGCTGCCGCAGTTCGAGTTCAACGGGCAGGGCACCCATCAGAGCGATGTCACCCGCCCGACCTTCAATGTTCCCAACTTCGCCGTCCCTGAGTTTCCCAAGGATCGGTGGCAGACAACCCTGGACGTTGAGCAGCAGATCTACGACGGCGGCGAGGTATCGCGGCGGCGCGAGCTGGAAGAGGCGCGCCACGCTGAATCCGAGGCCGCGCTCGACGTCTCTCTCTACGCGCTGCGCTCGGAGGTGAACTCCGCCTTCTTTTCGGCCTTCCTCCTGGAGAAGCGCGCCGCGGAGTACGAGGCCTTGGTGGGCGATCTCGACGCTCGGCTCGCGGCGGTGCGGGCCCGGGTCGAGGCGGGCACCGCGCTGAGCCGGGATGCCGCGGAGATCGAGGCCGAGCGGATGCGGGCCAGCCTCCAGCGAGACGAGGCCCAGGCCTCCCGCCGCGCATCGCTCGCCATCCTCGCCGATCTGGTCGGTCATCCGATCGACACGACTGCCGTGCTCGTCTTGGCCACGGAGGAGCCGGAGCGCACCCAACCGGCGGCGCTCGACACCGTTGCGGCACTCCGCCGGCGCCCGGAGTTCGACCAATTCCTTCGCTCGCGGGCCCGGCTCGACCGGGAGATCGCCCATGCCTCCGCGGAAAACCGGCCTCGGGTGTTCGCGTTCGGGCAGGCGGGTGTAGGCTTGCCGGGGCTGGACCAGTTCCGCACCTCGTCAGATGCGTTCTGGCAAGCGGGGGTGAAGGTCGAGTGGCGTCCGTGGACCTGGCGGTCCGCCGGCCGGACCTCGGCGGCGTACCGGCTGGAGCAGGACGTCGTCGCCACCGAGGAGAAAGCGCTCGGCCGGAGGCTGGCGCGGGCCGTGGCCACCAACCTCGAGGACATTGGCCGGCTCAAGGCGGCGCTGACGGATGATGAGCGGATCGTGGCACTGCGCACCGAGGTCGAGCGGCAGGCGCGGGCCCAGTACGAGGAAGGCGCCATCACCACCCCGGACTACGTGGAGACGCGCACCGACGTGCTCGAGGCGCGGCTGACGCTGGACCGCCATCGGGTCGAGCTGGCCCAGGCGCGGTCGAATTATCTCACCACTCTGGGGATAACGCCCCGCACAGCGAGCGAACAGCCATGAGCGATGCACAGCACGTCATCCTGAGCCCTTCGCTACTGCTCAGGGCAGGCTCCGCGAAGGATCTACTCAGTATGCGTCTGGGACCTCGCCGCAGATCCCTCGCGGAGTTTACCCTGAGCGCAGCGAACGGGCTCGGGATGACGGCCGGGTTCTTCCTCCTCGCCCTCACCTCCTGCCGCAAGGACAAGGTGGACGCCTACGGCAACTTCGAGGCGACCGAGGTGACCGTGGCCGCGGAGGTGGGTGGCCGGCTGCTGTCGTTCGGACTGGAAGAAGGGGACCGGGTCACCAAGGATACCGTGGTGGGCTTGGTGGATACCATTCCCCTCATCCTCGAACGACAGGCGCTGGTGGCCCGCCGTGCTGCTGCCGTAGCCCGGACCCATGAGTCGGGCGCCAACATTGCGGCCCTCGAGGTCCAGCGCAGCATCGCTGACCGCGAGCTGGCTCGCACCGAGCGGCTGCTCAAACAATCGGCCGCCACCGCGCAGCAGGGCGACCAGGCCGAGCACGACGCCCGCGTGGTCCGGGAACAGCTGGCCGGTGCTCGGGCGGCGCGGGGCTCGGCCCAGCAAGAGGTCGCCGCACTCGACGCCCAGGTCGCCTCCATTGACGACAAGCTGGCGCGAAGCCGGATCACCAGCCCACTCACCGGCACTGTGCTCGCGCGGTATGTGGAGCCGGGCGAGTTCGTGCAGGCCGGCCAGCCGCTGTTCAAACTGGCCTCGCTCGACTCGCTCACCTTCCGGGCGTACGTCAGCAACGCGCAGCTCACCCGGCTCAGGTTGGGCCAGCAGGTGCAGGTGGGCGTGGACCGGGCCGATTCGATCGCCACGATGCCCGGCCGCGTCACCTGGATCGCGTCCGCGGCAGAGTTCACTCCCACGCCGATCCAGACTCGCGAGGAGCGCGCCGACCAGGTGTATGCCGTAAAAGTCGCTGTGGCCAATCGCGATGGCCGGCTCCGGATCGGCATGCCCGGAGAGCTTACCATCGCACCCGAGGACGCCCATGAGTGACCCCGCGGTCGAGGCACGGGGACTGGTTCGTCGTTTCGGGGACGACTCGGCGCTCCAAGGGGTGTCGTTCGAGGTTACGCCGGGCGAGCTCTACGGCGTGATCGGTCCCGACGGCGCGGGCAAGACTACGCTGTTCCGGATCCTCGTCACCTTGCTCCTGCCTGACGCCGGTGAGGCGCGGGTGCTGGGTCGCGACGTGGTAAAGCAGATGTGGGACCTGCGGACCCGGATCGGCTATATGCCGGGGCGATTTTCCCTCTATCCTGACCTGAGCGTGCTCGAGAACCTGACCTTCTTCGCGGCCCTCTTCAATACCACGGTAGCAGAGGCGCGGGAGACCATCGCGCCGATTTGGGTCCAGCTGGAGCAGTTCGCCGGCCGCCGCGCCGGCGCGCTCTCCGGCGGGATGAAACAGAAGCTCGCACTCTGTTGTGCCCTGGTGCACCGGCCCGAGATCCTCTTCCTGGACGAGCCCACCACCGGAGTGGACGCGGTCTCGCGGAAGGAGTTCTGGGATCTGCTGGGGCGGCTGCGCGACGAAGGGCTCCCGATCGTGGTCTCCACACCGTACATGGACGAGGCGATCCGGTGCGACCGGGTGAGCCTGATGCAGGCCGGCCGCCTGCTGATCACCGACCGGCCTGCCGAGATCGGGCGCGGGTATCCACGTCCTCTCTTCGCTGTGCGTGGCCCCAACATCCTCGGATTGCTCGGCGCGCTGCGGAGGTTCCCCCACGCCGCGGCAGTGTGGCCCTTTGGCGAGGCGCTCCACTATACCGACGCCCGAGCCGACGCCCCGCCTCAGCTCATCGCCCGGGAGCTGAGTGAGCACATTCAGGCTGCGGGGCTCAGCAACGTGTCTATGGAGCCCATTCCGGCAAGCATCGAGGACGCGTTCATGTGGTACATGGCCGCTAACCAGGAGCAAGCGGCATGACCAATTCACCACGGAAACACGAAACGGACACGAAACCTACGAAAGACAACAACAATTGGTTTTTTTCCGTGTCTTTCGTGGTTTTCCGTGTTTTCCGTGGTAAGCCTTTCGCAGCAAGATCCCTCGCTGCGCTCGGGATGAGGTGAAGTCATGACCGACCACGCGATCCAGGCCCAAAACCTCACCCGCCGGTTCGGCAAGTTCACCGCGGTGGACGCGATCACCTTCCACGTTGAGCCGGGGGAAGTGTTTGGCTTCCTCGGCGCAAACGGGGCGGGGAAGACCACTGCGATCCGCATGCTCATCGGAGCGCTGGAGCCCACCTCGGGGTCGGCGACCGTGGCCGGCTACGATCTCAAGACCCACGCGGAGCAGGTGCGCCGGCGAATCGGCTACATGAGTCAGAAGTTCTCTCTCTACGAGGATCTCACTGTTCAGGAGAACATCACGCTGTATGGCGGTATCTACGGCGTGAGCGATCGGGACATCGTGACCCGCACCGGCGACATCCTCACCCGGATCGGCCTGGAGCACGCGGGGAATGACCTGGTGCGGGACATTCCCCTCGGCTGGAAGCAGCAGCTCGCCTTCTGCGTGGCGCTGCTGCACCGTCCCGCCATCGTCTTCCTCGACGAGCCGACCAGCGGGGTGGATCCCATCACCCGCCGGCGGTTCTGGGAGCTGATCTATGAGACCGGCGCCGACGGCACCAGCGTGCTGATCACTACTCACTACCTGGATGAGGCAGAGTACTGCCGCCGCATCTCCATCATGGTAGACGGTGCCATCGCCGCGATGGGTACGCCCGCGGAAGTAAGGAAGACCGCGGGCGCGGAGACGCTGGACCAGGTCTTCCTCAAGCTCACCCGGCCCGGCGCCGGAGCCGCGGCGTGAGGGCGTTCCTCGGCTTCGTGCGGAAGGAGACTCTTCACCTCCTGCGGGACCGGCAGACGTTGGCGATCCTGATCCTCTTCCCAGTGGTGCAGGTACTGATCTTCGGCTTCGCGGTCCGCACCGACGTGCGCGACATCCAGCTCGCCATCGTGGACCCGACCCCCGACGTCGCCACCAACGAGCTCCGGGAGCGGTTCGCCGCTTCCGACCGGTTTCACATTGCCTGGATCGGCTCCAGTGCCCAGCCTCTCGATCTCCAGTTCCGCTACGGCTCGATCCGGCAAGCGTTGGTGTTGCCGCGCGACGTGGAGCGGAAGATCGGCCGGGGCGATTCTCTCCCGGTGCAGCTCATCACCGACGGCAGCGACCCCAACACCGGTGGCATCATGATGGGCTACGCCAGCGCGATCGTGGACCGCTGGTACCGCGACGCGGTGCCGCCCAATGGGGCACTTCGGATCGAGGCCCAGGCCCGCATGCGGTACAACCCGACGCTGGAGAGCTCCCACCTCTTTGTGCCCGGGTTGATCGCCTTCGTGCTCACCATCGTATCCGCGCTGATGACCGCCATCTCGATCACCCGGGAAAAGGAGACCGGCACCATGGAGATGCTGCTGGTCTCGCCGATTCGCCCCAAGGCGATCGTGGCCGGCAAGGTCATCCCTTACATCGTACTTGGCTTCGTCAGCGTGCTCCTGGTGCTGGCGGCGGCCCGGATGGTGTTCGGCGTTCCCCTTCGCGGCAGCCTCATCCTCCTGCTTGCCGAGAGCGTGCTCTACATCATCACGGCGCTGGCGCTCGGCATTCTGATCTCCACCAAGGTGCCGAATCAGCGGACCGCCATGATCGCGGCACTCGCTGGGCTGATGATGCCGACGCTGCTGCTGTCAGGCTTCATCTTTCCACTCGATTCGCTGCCCAAGGTGCTCCAGTGGCTGTCCTACATCGTGCCGGCCCGATGGTTCCTCACCATCGTGCGGGGGATCATGCTCAAGGGCGCCGGCCTTGCGACGCTGTGGCAGGAGACTCTCATCCTGATCGGGATGACCTTGTTCCTTCTTGTCAAGGGATCGCGTGGGCTGGCGATCCGGTTGGGCTGACCGGTGCGCACCGTCTTCTTCCTGGTCCGGAAGGAGTTCCTTCAGATCTTCCGCGATCGCACCACCGTGTTCCAGATCTTCATGATCCCGGTGGTGCAGCTGCTGGTGCTGGCGAATGCGGCCACCTTCGACGTGAAGCGGGTGGCGATGCTGGTAGTGGATGAGGATCGGACCACGGTATCGTCGGGGCTGGTCCAGCGGCTGGAGGCGGGGCGGCAGTTCAGGGTGGTGCGCTACACGTCGGACGACGCCGGCGTGGACCGTGCGCTGCTCAACCGGGACGTGACGGCGGTGCTCCACATCCCTCGTTATTTCGAGGAGGACCTGGTCCGGCGAGGCCGCGCCCCGGTGCAGCTCGTGCTCAACGCGGAAGAGGGGGCGACCACCGGGATCGTCCAATCATACGCGAACTCGATTCTGAGCTCGTACGCGAGAGAGCTGGACCGGACTCTTCCCACGGCGACCAGCGGCGCGGGCGCGGTGCCCCGGGTGGCCCCGCTCGATCTCCGCACCCAGCGTTGGTACAACCCCACCCGGAACTACAAGTACTGGATGGTGCCGGCGCTGATGGTTTCGCTCACCACCATCATCGGCTTGCTGCTCACGGCGCAGAACATCACCCGGGAGAATGAGCTGGGGACGCTGGAGCAGCTCAACGTGACCCCGATGACCAAAGTGCAGTTCATCGCTGCCAAGCTGATTCCGTTCTGGATCCTGTCGATGCTCATCTTCTCGATCGGCCTTGCGATCGGAAAGCTGGTGTTCGGCATCCCAATGCGGGGCAACCTGCTGATCGTCTATCTGGCGGCTGCGGTGTACCTGATCGTCGTGCTGGGGATGGGCCTGGGGATCTCGACCATCACCCGCACCCAGCAGCAGTCGATGTTCGTCGCCTTCTTCTTTACCCTGATCTTCCTGCTGATGAGCGGGCTATTCACCCCGGTGGACTCGATGCCGGACTGGGCCCAGCGGGTGGCTGAGGCGAACCCGGTGAAGCACTTCGTGTCCATCATGCGTGCCGTGCTGATGCGGGGCGCGGGTCTGGAGACCGTGGGCCGGCAGATCATGGGACTCGGCATCGCCGGCGGCGCGGTGCTCGCCCTGGCTGTTATGCGGTACCGGAAGTCGGTGGCCTGACGTGATTTACCGAGGCAGGCCCCACCACCTTTCCCCTTCCACCACGGAAACACGGAAAACCACGTAAAGGCACGGACGACAAAACAACAATGTTCTTGTTCCGTGTTATTCCGTCTCTTCTCCGTGTTTTCCGTGGTAAGAAGGGGAACGGTGGTGGGCTAGCGCAGCGGCTGGTACTTATCCAACCAGGCCAGGGTTTCTTGGATCAGCCGGACACGGGGCACGAAGTGGCTGCCCTCCTCGATGACGTGCCGCTTCTGCTCCGCCGGTGTGCCCAGCAGACAGAACAGGGGGACCTGGAAGCTCTCGATCGGGAAATAGAAATCGTAGCGGCCGTTGATCATCAGCGTCGGGATTCGGATCCGAGGCAGCCCTCGGGGTCGCCGGTCGTGTTCTCCGATCCGCCGTCTACCCGAGTCGAGGTTGCACTAGGGCGTCAAAACGCTTCGTCCCGGGCGTAGTGGCGGTAGGAGGGGTCTCTTACGTTGTCCATTTTCACTCTGATACTGTTGGCACAAGCTCTGACTACGCAGCCTGCCGTGCAAGCGCGCGAAGTCTGTCGCGAGCCATACCGAGTTCCGCGGGAGGAGATTCTCCAGGCAATGAGTGCCCACGGCAACTACAGTCTCACCGCCACCACCACCTCGATGCGTTTCGAAGCCGAGGCGTTGCTCGCGATCGTCCGGCGGAGACAGCAGGAGGACCCCGGGAGTACCCGGCTGCTCATTGATCAGGATGATTGGTTTACCGCTCACCAGGAGATCGCTGGGGTCACTTACGCTGCGATGTCGGAAACGGCGCGGGCGGGCTTCGAGCATCATCAGGACGCCATCGTAGAGTACGGACCGCAGGTGCTCGCGGAGGTCCTCGAGGGTGGCCCGCCGCTCATGTCCCTGGACGTGACGATCTCCTGGCCGGATTCGGCAGGCGCCCCGTCCGGTTTCCGCTACAAGGACACCCTCTCGGTGCCCAAGGTGGACGTGTACGACGACCGAGTGATCCATTTCAAGGTGCTGCAATACCAAGACATGCTGCTGTTTGATCAAATCACGGGCATCTCGGTGAAGCCGCTCGGGTTCCTGTCAGCCGTGTTCGCGGTGCTCGGCAAGCCTGACCTGAAGCAGACTCGCCTCGCGGTTTCTGCCGACGAATGGCAGGTGGTGCGGGCAAAGGTGAAGGTATTTCCGGGGATCTCGAAGACCGGCACCGCCGCGATCGAGCCGGATGGCCGCGGGCACGAACATATTCCAGCGGACCGGCCTGACCTCGAGGAACTGAAGACGCGGCTGGAGCGGCCGCTCAAGCTTCGGTACGCCGCACTCTCGTGCCAGGCTCCGACTAAACCACGCTCAGGCTCGTTCAGTGCTCTCGGCACGCCTCAGTAAGAGGCGGATTCAACGTGGCACACGGGACCATTAGCCGCTCAGGCTAGCGTCCGGAGGAATTTGGGGCATTCGGAGGCGCGCCTTAAGGCAGCGTTCCACCAGGCGCTTGTCCCCGATCCTCTCCGCCCACGCGGTGAGCTCGACGCCAGGTCCACGCCACTCCAGCTCATCCACATCGCGGAATAGCGGCGCATCGGTCTTGAGCGTCGCGAGATGCTTGAACAGCAGAGCCAACTCCCGTTGCCCTCCCAACACGGTATCGGGGAAGTCCTCGATCGGGCCGTACTGGTTGAGCAGCCGGGCCGCCGTGGTCCGGCCGATCCCGGCAATGCCGGGATACCCATCTTGCGCGTCACCCACAAGCGCGAGGAGATCGGGGATCAGTACCGGCACCACTCCGAATTTCTTGCGCACTCCCTCGGCGTCGCGGATCTCCTTGCTCTTGCGATCCACCTGCACCACTCGGTCTCCTCGCACGCACTGCGACAGATCCTTGTCGTTGGCCCAAATGCAGACCTTCTCCACCCGCTGGTCCTCCGAGGCGAGCCCGGCAGCCGACGCTAGCGCATCATCGGCTTCCAGCTCGACCATAGGCCATACCACGACTCCCATCGCGGCGAGAGCCTCCTCCAAGGGATGGAACTGGGCCAGGAGCGCGCGATCGACGCCCTCACCGGTCTTGTAGTCCGGCCAGAGATCGTTCCTGAAAGATTCGATCACGTGGTCGGTCGCAACCCCGATGTGGGTGGCGCCCTTCTCGATCATTTCCAGAACGGTATGCAGCAGGCCCGCGACCGCGCCCAGGGGCTTGTCCTTGCCCTGGTTGAAGCGGCGCTGGCCGTAGAAGTGGCGGAACAGCTCGTAGGTGCCGTCGAGCAGGTGGATAATCATTGCGCGCTCGGTTCAGAAGGCGGTGCTCGCGGACTCGCGCTGGGGAAGCATCGCCCCCAGCGCTCGCCCGCAGCCAGAATGCGCCCGCCCGGCGAAAGCAGCGCGGACTGCAGCGCCCGGAGGGACCTTCTCCGCTGCCGAAGCGCCAGCGCGCCAGACATCTCGGGCTGCGGCGCGAGACCGCTAGCGGGAGTATACTGCCCCACATGAGCACCGGCAGCAACGCCTATCCCATCGCCCCGCCGATCGAGCCCATGCTCGCCACCTTGGCCGAGACTATCCCCAGCGACGGCGAGTTTCTCTTCGAGCCGAAATGGGACGGCTTCCGGGCCATCGTGTATCGCGGCGCCTCGGATCTCTACATCCAGAGCCGCGACTCCAGGCCGCTCGACCGCTATTTCCCGGAATTGCACGATGCATTGCTGCAGCAGCTGCCCGAGAGTTGCGTTGTCGACGGCGAGATCGTGATCGTCACGCCGCACGGCCTCGACTTCGATGCCTTGCAGCTTCGGCTCCATCCTGCGGCTTCCCGGGTGGCCAAGCTCGCGAAGGAGACGCCGGCCTCGTTTGTGGCCTTCGATGTCCTGGCCGCTGGAGGACGCGACGTGATGGCCAAGCCGCAGCGCGAGCGACGTCAGATCCTGGAGCAGCTGATGAAAGGTCTCGGTCCGCCGGTGTATCTCACGCCGATGACCCGGGACCGCCGCATTGCCGAGCGCTGGCTCGCCGAGTTCGAGGGCGCCGGTCTCGACGGCGTCGTCGCCAAGCCGCCGCAGAATCCCTATCAGCCGGGCAAGCGTACGATGATAAAAGTGAAGCACGTCCGCACGGCCGATTGTGTGGTGGCGGGCTTTCGCTGGCACAAGAGCGGGAAGGACCGCGTCGGCTCGCTGCTTCTCGGTTTGTACGACAAGCGAGGGGTGTTGCAGCATGTGGGGGTGACGTCGTCCTTCACCATGGCCCGGCGCAAACAACTGGTCGAGGAGCTGGCCCCGCTGCGAGAGAACGCGCTCGAGGGTCATCCCTGGCGCGGGTGGGCGGAGATGGATGCGGCGGAGCTCAATCGCATGCCCGGCGCGCAAAGCCGATGGAGCGCCGGCAAGGATCTCTCCTGGGAACCGCTGCGGGTCGAACGGGTGTGCGAGGTCAAGTACGATCACCTGCAAGGAGACCGCTTTCGCCACGCGGCCGTTTTCCTCCGGTGGCGCCCGGACAAGCGGCCCAAGGACTGCAGCTACGATCAGCTCGAGGTCACGCCCCCTTACGAGCTCGCCAGGGTCTTTTCGTCCAGATAATCGCTTCCATCTCCGACTCTCCACTCTGGAACCTCGTCGCCCTGTTACCCCGCTCACAGCGGCGCAGTCGCCTGAGCGATAGTCTTGTGCCAAGCCTCGAGGGACGGGTAGCGCTTCTATTTCACAATTACGCTAAGCAGCTTCAAGTCGTCGAAGGAGAACCTATGATCAGCAGACCAAGATTGGCGGGTGCAGTCCTCGCGATCGTATCGCTCTCTGTTCTCTGGACTGCATGTCAGCACGATAGTACGGGGCCTTCGGCGACGGCTCAGGCCAATGGGGGAGTCGCATCTGACGCAAACAAGAATGGCGCCGGTGGTCAGATGCCCGCTTTCTACGATGATCAGCTCTTCACTGTCAACATGAAAGAAGAGCCAGACAACGCGTCCGCGGCGACCATCGCGCACAACGGAAGTATCAACGAGATCTATGCTTCCAACGACCTGGACGAGGAGCAGGACTTCATTCCCGTGATTGATGCCATCCAGGGAGATGGATTCAACCCCCTGTGGCGACAGAATCTCATCGTCTTCAATTCGGGGTTCACACCTCACCAGTTCACATCCGACGAGGATGTCTTGGCGGCTGCCTCCGGAGCCAATCCCGAAATCACTATCGTCCCAACTGACGAAGTGTATCGGTGTTCTGTGGTGGGCCGGAAATAGAACAGGGAGACCGAAACCTCGTCGGCACAGGCGGGGCGGTTTCTGGTAGCCGTCTGTACGCCGACAAGTTGGGCAGTGATCCGAATCCGGTTACGAACCGCCCGAGCTCTTCTCGTCGGGATCCAGAGGTCCCTGAGCCGGCCTGAGATCCACCGGAACGTGCTGCAGGTTCACCCGGATGCGGGTCCAAGTAGTGAAGCGGCCCCGCATCGCATCTACCAGTACGTCGGCCGATTCCAGGTGCGCCGCCGCGTCCGGGTGGCGCGCCTTCCACCGCTCCAGCCCAGCGAGCGCGTCCTCCTTCTTCCGGGCTCGGCCGATCTCGATTAATGGATGCTTGGCAGCCCGTGCGGCCCGCGCCTTGGACGGCTGCACCCGCGTGGGCTCGCCCTCCTGCTTTTCGTAATGGGGTGGCCAGGGGGCATCGCCCAGGCCTTCGCGCTCGTGCCGTGCGGAGAGCTCGAGCAGCGACTCGAGCGAGTCGGCGTGGTCGTCGATGCCCGCGTGTCGATCGCCAATCTCTTCGAACCGTCGTGGCATGGTCACCAAGGTGAAATCCGCGGGATCGCAAATGGGGAGCTCGGCCCAGTCGACCGGGGCCGACACTCGCGCGTCCGGCATCGGCCGGACCGAGTAAGCAGCGGCAACGGTGCGGTCCTTGGCGTTCTGGTTGTAGTCCACGAACACGCCGTGCCGCTCCTCCTTCCACCACTTGCTGGTCGCGAGCTTGGGTGCCCGCCGCTCCACCTCACGCGCCAGTGCCAAGGCCGCGCGCCTCACCTCGTTGAAGCTCCAACGCTGCTCGATCCGCACATTGACGTGAATCCCACGAGACCCGGAGGTCTTGGGCCAACCGGTGAGCCCGAGGTCGCCGAGCGTGGCCTCGACTACCTGCGCCACCTGCCGCACCTGATCCCATTCGACGCCGCGCACCGGATCGAGATCCACCCGCAGCTCGTCGGGATGATCCAGATCGTCGGCGCGAACCGGATGCGGGTGCAGCTCCAGGCAGGCGAGGTTGGCGAGCCAGGCCAGCGTCGCTGCGTCGCGCAGCACGACCTCTTCCGCGCTCCTGCCTGAGGGGAATTTGAGGGACACGACCTCGATCCACGGCGGCCGCGAGGTCGGCGCGCGTTTCTGGTAGAAGAACTCTTCGGTGATGCCGTTGGGATAGCGAACCAGAACATTGGGTCGGCCGCCGGCGCCGCGGAGGGCGCCGTCGGCAACCGCGAGGTAGTAGCGCACCAGGTCGAGCTTGGTGTGCTTGGGCCCGGGGAAGAGCACCTTGTGCGGATTGGAGATGGAGACCTCGTGGCCGGCGATCATGAGCCGTTCGGGCTGGCCTCCGCTCTCTCCTTTTGGAGCACGACGTGCTCTCGGCATCCGGGAACGATAGCCGCTTCAGGCGCGCGGACGAGGGGTGCGCCGCTCCGGGCGAGGGCCGCTGCTCCCGGACTCGCGCCGTGGACGACGCTCCCTCCGCGCACCGCAGTCCACGCCACCTCATGCGGCCCTGCTACTACGCCTCGGGCCGGGTGGCGAGCACTGAATGTGCGCTGCGGGAGCATCGTCCCCAGCGCTCACCCGCAGCCAAGAGGCGCCCGCCCCGACGGTCGCACCGCGAGGCAGCGGGGGAGGTCCCGGAGGGCGCATTCAGTGCGCGCTCTGGCGCACCGATGCCCACCAAGCGAAAGCAGCGCGGACTGCAGCGCCTGGAGGGACCTCTCCCGCAGCCGCAGCGCGCCGACCGTCGAAGGTGCGGGCGCCGAGCCTTCACGTCTGCACCGTCGCAGGAGCAACAGCGACAGCCTGGCGTCGCAGGGTCTGCAATCGGGCATAAGTCAGGGTACGCCAGAGCCATTCGAGTGGGCCGAACCGACAATGCGTAAGCCAGACGCTACTCAGTGTGGCTTCGATCGCAAACAGCAGAGCCGCCGCCACAACGTACGCGTACGGCCGCAGCTTGAGTCCCAGGCCGTAGTGCGAGGCGAGGGCGTCGAGCACGATCGCCTGCAACAGGTAATTGGTGAGAGCCATGCGGCCGGCACGACCGAATAGCGCGAGTCGCGTCGTCCACACTGGGCGATAAGCCAGCAGGAGCACCACCGCGCCGGTGTAGGTCAAGCACAGCCACTGGTCCTGGAGGATCCCCAATCCATACGCCAGTGGCTGGTCCGTGCCAGACACCGGCATCGGCGGCAAATGCGGAAGCACCAGCCACGCGGTAACCCAGGCGAAGGCACCAAAGGCCATCCATCCGGCGATGAGACGCACGTGGCGCTTGGGCTCGTCGAGCACGCGATGGCGCACCGCCAGAAGTCCTAGGGTAAAGAGCGCCAGGTTCACGTCGGGGAGCAGGTCCCGCCACGAATGCGGGAGCATGCCTACGAAGAGAGCCCAGCGTGCCGAAAGCAGGCTGGCGTAGTCACCGTGGCGCGCCGCGGCCTCGACCGCCTGCGAGAGCGCCGTACCAGCCGACGCCGTCGGCGCCACGCCGGTCCACCACGCGTGCAAGGCGGTCAGCTCGGCGACCACGGGACGGGCGCACGCAGCGAGGGCCGCGGTGATCAGGAGCGCGCGATTGGACCATCGCCGGATGACGAGCAGCGCCACACCCCAACAGGCGTACTCGAGCAGGATCTGAAAACCGAATCCGATCTGGGCGATCAGTCCGAAGACGGCAAGCGTGCCAAGGCGTCGGAGATAGATCGGCAGGATCGGCGCGCCGCGGACCTCGAGCCGGCGCAAGAGCACGGCGAAGCCGACTCCAAAGAGGAAGGCGAAGGTGCCCCACGCCTTCTGTTCGACGAGTACCCACACGGCCCAGCTGATCAGATCTTCGAGCCCGCTGGCCTCGAGCCGCATCTTCTGATGGAAGTGGACCAGGATCATGCCGAGGAGGGCGAGGCCGCGGAGGATGTCGAGCGCATGCAGTCGCTCGTCGGCGTCCAGCGGAGCGAGTCGATTAGGGTACGCAGCAGCCAAGTAGTCCGTGCCCTCCGATTTGAGTTTCTCGAGAGCTACCCTCCGGTTCCGCGCGCTTCGGCCCCGGAGAAGGTCCCTTCGGGCGCTGCAGTCCACGCCCGTTAGGCCACCTTGCTACTACCCCGTAAGCCGGTTGGCGGGCACTGAATGCGTCCGGAGCGGGTACCCGCCGCAGGCGGGTGCGTTCTCCGCTGCCTCGCCCCGCGACCATCCGGGAGCGCATCGTGGCTGCGGGCGAGCGCAGGCGGACTCGGGCTCACCGGCTAGGACTACGCCGTCGGCGCGATGTTCTGGTTCACGCGGAAGAAATTCTTCGGATCATATCTCTCCTTGACCCGCCGCAGGCGCTCATAGGTCGCCGCGTCATAGGCCCCGTGCACCCGGTCGGTGTCATCGGTGTCCAGATAATTCACGTAGACCGCTTCGGTAGAGAAGGGCTGCATCGCGCTCCACAACTCACGGGTCCACCGGAGGTTCGCGGCCGATTCTGCCGGCTCGGTCCACATGCTCACGATCACCAGACTGAACCGGGCGTGGCGATGAGGGAAGGCGGTCTCGTCGATCCCGACGCGAGCCACCGCGCCTCCGAACGGCTCGATCGCGACGGCTGAGAACGGGGAGGGAACGGTTCTGAAGAACGCGACGAGCGTCGCGATCGCCTCGTCGGAGAGATCCTGGAGGAAGCTGGACTTCCAGTAGTTCAAGCGGCCGGACGGGAACCCGGCGTCGAACATGGTCTGGACCTCCAGATAGCTCATTGGCCGAACCAGATCAGCCGCCACACCGGGATGGCTCCTCAGTGGCCGCATTGCTCGCTCGCCGACCTCCTGGGCCCCCACATAGCACACCGGCACGGCGAACATCCGGGCACCTTCGGGTGAGGTCAAGAAGACCGCATATGCCATCAGCTCATCCGGTGCGGTGGTCATGAGGTCTCGGTAGAACCGGAGCGCGCCCTCCGCCTGCTCGAGGGGGAAGAAGACTACGCCGGCCAGCATCTGCCCGACAGGGTGGAGCCGGTACTCGAAGGAGGTCACGATTCCGAAGTTCCCGCCGCCGCCCCGCACGGCCCAGAACAGGTCGGGATGCCGGGTGGCATCAGCGGTTCGAACCTGTCCGTCAGCGGTGATGATCTCCACCGACCGGAGATTGTCGCAGGAGATGCCGTGCTTGCGCATGAGCCAGCCGAGACCGCCACCGAGCGTCAGTCCGGCGATACCGGTCGTGGAGATGAAGCCTCCAGTGGTGGCCAGACCGTGCTCCTGAGTCGCCCTGTCGAATTCAGCCCAGGTGAGTCCGGGTCCCGCCCGGACGGTACGGTTGGCAGGGTCGACCTCGAGCCGCCTCATGCTCGAGAGATCGATCACCATCCCACCGTCACAGAGTGCCTTGCCGGCGACGTTGTGACCACCGCCACGCACCGCCACGAGGAGCTCATGAGTATGCGCGAACTCGAGAGCGTGCAGCACGTCCTCACGATCCTGACAGCAGACGATCAGGGCCGGCCGCTTGTCGATCATGGCGTTGTAGAGGACTCGAGCGCGGTCGTAGCCTGGGCGATCAGCTTGGAGGACCTCGCCGCGCACGGCGGCCTCGAACGTCCTGAGCGCGGCGGGATTCAATGCAGGTGTGCCGGTGACTTTAGAGTCGATAGGCATGGGAGGGCCTCACTCGACATCGGAAGGTTGGTATTGGGTGACTTGATACGGCAAGTATGTTGGCAGGTTCCAGACGCGGCAAGCTGCCCGCGCTTCGGCAGCGGAGAACCCATCCTCTCCGGCGCTGACCCCGACCATCGCTGCTTGCGGGCTCGCGCCGAGGGGTGATGCCCCCTCCGCGCACTACAGTCCACGCCATCCAGGGCCGCCCTGCTACGACGCCTTAAGCCGGATGGCGAGCACTGACGTGCGCTTCGGCGGGTACCCGCCGAAGGCGGATGGAGCGCCCCCCAGCGCTCGCCCGCAGCCAGGATGCGCCCGCCCGGATGGTCGCGGCGCGAGGCAGCGGGGGATGCAACCGCCTGCGGGGGTACCCGCTCCGGGCGCTGCAGTGCGAGGATCGCTGCTCGCGGGCTCACAACGGCTCAGCGCGCTTAGGCGCTTCGGCCGCGGAGAAGGTCCCTTCGTGCACTGCAGTCCGCGCTGCTTTCGCCGGACGGCTTCGGTGCCCAAGAGCGCGTACTGAATGCGCCCTCCGGGACCTCCCCCGCTGCCTCGCGCTCCGACCTTCGGTGCGGTGGCGAGCTCGTTGCGAATCCGAAGCGCACCGCGGGTGGGCGACGAGGGCAATGCTCCCGCCGGGCGCATTAGTGCTCGCCACTCGACCCAAGGTGTAGCAGCAGGGCCGCGAGATCGCCGAGCACTGTAGCGCCTGAAGGGAGCGTCGCCCTCGTCGTGAGCCCGCGAGCCAGTGAGCAGCGAATCTCGACTCTCGTACGGTCAGCATCAATCCCCAATCGGGCGGACCAGAGTATCGGTGACCGTACGCACCAGCCATTGCCGACAGCTGCTGAAGCCATGATCGGCATCCAGGTGCCGGATCAACTCGACATGTGAAAGTGCGGCGAGGGCGTCCGCGTATTGCGCCGGCGGGAAGATATCGTCCTGCTCGGCAGCGGCAATAGAGAGGTGAGAGGTGACACGTGAGAGGTGAGAGGTGACAGGTGACAGGTGACAGGTGACAGGTATGACGGAGCTGTTAGCCTATAGCCGTTACCGCATCATAGCCGCGCGCGGCGCCGTCCGAGGGCGTGGCCACAAAGAAGGAAGGGATGGCGAAGCGGTTGGCGACGAACGCGGCAATAACGGCATTGGCCACACGGTCGGTGTCGGCGAGGCGCACCAGGGCGATGATGCAGCCCCCGAACCCGCCGCCGGTCATGCGCGCACCCAGCGCGCCTGCCGTCAGGGCCGCGTCTACCGCGACATTCAGCTCGTCTACGGTCACCTCGTAGTCGTCGCGCAGCGAGGCGTGCGAGGTAGTGAGCAGCGGACCGATGTCGGCTGCGGAGCCGGATCGGAGCAGACTCACGGTGGCGAGCACCCGCTCGTTCTCGGTGACGACGTGTCGTACCCGCCGCCGCATCAGATCGTCTGGCAAGGCGGCGAGCACCGAGGGCAGGTCGTCCACCTCACGCAGTGAGTGCAGGCCAAGCGCGGCGGCCGCCGCCTCGCAGGTCGACCGCCGAGCGGCATACTCGTTGTCGGAGTGCCGGTGCGGGGCGCGGGTGTCAACGATCAGCATCGCGAGCCCGGCCGACGCGAGATCGAACGGCACCTGCTCGTATTTCAGAGTACGACAGTCCAGAAAGAGCGCGTGCCCAGAGCGACAGAGGGTCGCCGCCGACTGATCCATGACCCCACAGGGCACGCCGACGTAAACGTTTTCGGCCCGCTGCGCCAGCGCCGGCCACTTGGCCAGGGGCACGAGGTCGCATGCGCCAGCGAGGTCGAGCAGCGCGGCGAGGACCGAGCACTCCAGGGCCGCGGACGAGGAGAGACCCGCACCGACCGGGACGTCGGAAGTGATGGCCAGCCGCCCACAGGGTACGTCGACACCGGCTTTTCGCAACGCCCATACCACTCCTGCCACGTATCCCGCCCATCCCCGTACCACGCCGGGCTTAAGGTCGTTGATGGTAAATGTGGCGGACTGGTTCTCCACCTCGGACCAGACGCTCCAATTTGGCTGGTTGGATCGCGCCGCCCCGACGGCGGTGCGGTGCGGCAGGGCGAAGGGCAGGACGAATCCCTGGTTGTAGTCGGTGTGCTCGCCGATGAGGTTTACCCGCCCCGGCGCCGACCAGACCAGCGTGGGCGCCTGCCCATAGATGGCGGAGAAAGTGGCGGCGATGCGTTCGAGGGCGTACGTGGGGGCTCCGGGTGAAGAAGCGTGAAAGGTGAACCGTGAAAAGTGAACGGGGAACGGGAACGGTGCGCCGTCCTCGTCGGAGACGCAAGACGGACGTCATTGTCCACAGGAGAGGACAGGCGGTAGCCAGTAGTGGAACGAGTATTCCTCGAATGCAAAGGTGACTTCCCCATGCAACGAGGTGGAGTCCTGGAACCGCACGTTCGTGTCCTCGAGAACTGAGTGATGTTCCCAAAATCCCAAGGCGCCTCCCTGGAATCCCAAGGAACTGGTCGATAGCGCAAAGCGGTCGGCCCAACGCTCACGGGCGAGCTTCTCGCGATCTCAAGTGTCGTCCTTGTTTGTCATTGTGTTCGCCTCCAGGAGTGGGGAAGGGCGTAAAGGTCCATTGTGGTCGGGGTAAAGGGATTTAGTGTTGTTCTCACCGCGCACAGAATCGACTGAAGGAGCGCAGGTCTCGGCCGAAGTACGCAGGACGCTCGACGTGCGGAGGCGCCCCTCGCCAGTCACAGGAATCCACTCTGGGGTGACAGGCGACAGCCTCGAGCCGTTGGCGAATCGCCTTCACCGTGACAGGAACCCACTGGGCATCGAGGGACATCGATTTGTCTCGACGTGTCGTCGCGAATCGGCAGTAGGCCATCGCTCTCGACTGATGGCCGACGCACTCGTGCCCGGTGCCGTCTCCAATTCTGTTCGAGCAGTCGATAGCATACTCGATGCGTCTTCTGCCGCGCGACCGGTTCGCCAACTGGGCGCGCATCGGTTCGCTCTTTCATTCACAGTCATGGTCACCAGTGCCGGCGGGATGCCCAGTTGCCTTCCGGCCGATGCGCAGGAGAACGGTATGGACGGACCGACACGTAGGGCAATGGAAATGGGCGCGCGGGTAGCAAAGCTCAAGCTCCCGCAGCCCGACGGCGACACGGGCTATAGTCTGGCCGCCGCGAAGGTGGAGGGGCTGGTGACACGAGGAGCTGCTGTAGCAACCGACCAACGGGACGGGATCGTCGACAGGCACGCGGCCTCGGTGCAGAAAGAGAAGGTGCGCCGGTATACACTGGCAGGTCCCATCGCGCACCTGGCCAAAGTGGGTCGAGTTGCGGAGCAGGAGCAGCACGAGCTGGGGTCGATGTTCCGGTTCAGACCGCGCGCGTCCACCCTGCTGGCGTTCCGGACCGCGGCGGGGAGCATGCTCGCCAATGGGGAGACCCACCGTGGAGGAATTCGGCCGGCTGCTGCAGCAGTTCGACGCCGCGGTGGCGTTGGGCGATGCCGGCCGGGCCAAGCACGTCGCCGCCACCCGGGAATTGCAGTCCGGGATCGGCATACCGATCTCCCCGGGGCCAGCCCAGGAGCAAAGTAAGGACTCCGAGTGCCACCGGCACGGCCACAAAGAGGGCCGCCGTGAATGGGTGCTGGCTCACCAGCCAGTCACCTTTGACCAAACTCCCAGGACGCAATTGTCTCCGCCACGGACCACATGAAAGCGA
>JBIOUY010000254.1:0-7391 GCA_044867445.1 Gemmatimonadales bacterium | reverse complement strand
TGATCGCCGGTGAGTTGGGGGTCTCGGTCTCCCTGGTGAGCGGGGATGACGTGCTGATCGAAGAGACCAAGAAGATGCTCCCGAATGGGTTCGTCGCCATCGTCACCAAGCGCGCGGTTGGACGGAGCGCGGCCATCACCTACAGCCCCGTCAAGGTGCGGCGGCTGCTGCAGGCCGGCGCCGCGGAGGCGGTGCGCCGGGAGCGTAAGGGAGAGTTCAAGCCGTTCACGATGGACCGCCCCTACAAGGTCGAGTTCAAACTGCGCCGGAGCTATCCCGACAGCGTCGTCAAAGCGGTGGCGGTGCTCCAGGAGTTCAAGCTCGAACCGACCGGCGACCGCGCTTTCCGCTACACCACCGACAGCGTGCGGCAGATGGGCTGGCTGCTCGACGCGATCGAAGAGACGGTGCTCCGATGAGGCGGCTCGTCGTAGCCGCCGCCCTGGTGCTGCCGCTACCGGCATGGGGTCAGGGACAACCTCAGGGCCAGACGCAGCGCGACACGATGCCACGCGACACCACGCCACCAGCTGCGGCCTTCGGTGTGACCGAGTACCGCCAGGCGCGGGAGAAGCTGGAGCTGGACATGCAGCGCGGCGGCTTCAGCGTCTACATCATAGCCGACATGGAGGGGCTGGCCGGCGCCGTGCGCAACCTGACGGAGATGCGGCCAGTGAACCGGGGCGGCTCGCCGCAGCACGAGCGCTTTCGCCAGGAGCTGACCGACGAGGTAAACGCGCTCATTGCCGGGGCGCGGGCCGCGGGAGCGACTCAGTTCATCGTGAATGAAGGGCACGGCGGCACCCTGTTTCGCAATATCCTGGTGGACCGGCTCGACCCCGAGGCGATCCTGATCCGTGGCTATCCCAAACCGATCGTGATGTCCACTGGCATCAACCCGATGGTCGACGCTATGATGATCGTGGGCGCGCACGCCAACGCGGGGAGCCCTGCCGTCATCTCCCACAACTTCGCGTTCGACTCTTTCACCGTGAACGGCAAGGTGCTGAACGAGGCCGGCATCGCGGGGTTCATCGGCGGGGAGATGGGCATCCCGATGGCCCTGGCGAGCGGCGACGACGTGCTGACCAAGGAGACCCGTGAGATGCTCGGGGACCTGGAGACGGTCACCACCAAGACCGCGTTCTCCCGCTCGGCCGCCGCGGTGCTCCCGCCGGCGACCGTGCATCGCCTGCTGCGCCAGGCTGCCGCGCGCGCCGTGCGGCGGGTCAAGGCGGGCGAGCTCAAGCCACTCAAGGTGGAGAAGCCCTACCGGGTGCGCTTCTGTCTCCGCCGCTCGTTCACCGAGGACGACTGGGTGCGGGAGACGGTGGGCCGGCTGGAAGGGGTGAGCTCGGATGGGGGGCGGGGGTGCTTCGCCTACACAGCGACTCGGCCGAGGCGGTGGGGAACCTGCTCAACGAGATCGAGTGGACCGTGCTCAAGCCCTGAGGATCGACGTCTCCTTTGTGTGGTCCGGCCGGCCACAAGCCCCTCGAGTTACGAGCTAAGAGATGCCAATACGATCCGCGATACTCCTCATCGGGGTGGCGATCGCCATCCTGGTCGGCGCGTGTGGCACAACCGAGCCGACGTCACCAAAGGCTACGAGCACCCTGCTGGTCACTCCCTCGAGGCTGGTCCTGGGCCTCGGGATGTCACGTCAGCTCTCGGCCGCCGTCGTCGATGCATCGGGTGCGCCGGTTGCGGCCGCGACCGTCAGCTTCCTGTCCAGTGATCCCAGCCGAGCCTCGGTCACCTCCAACGGACTGGTGAGCTACGTGGGCGTTGGTGAGGCGGAAATCAGGGCCAGCAGTGATGACCTGCTCGCCGTCGTCTCATACACCGGGTTGCGGTCGGGGCACCCGCTCGGCACGACGACGACATGGACCCGCTTGCCCGGCGATGGCCAGGGCGATGGCCCGTTTGGAGCGGCGGTGGACGGCGAGGGCCGGATCTTCATCTCTCAAACGAACAGCGGCCGGGTCGCTTCGGACCGGTATCCGGTCACCCTCTTCACGACCCGAGACCTTGGTGGAAGCCCCACCTCCATCGCCCTGTTGGGCGGCGGTACCGCGCTGGTGACCCCCACCGGGCCCGACACGAACGAGGCCAGCGTCATCGAGTTGTCCTCCGATCGAGTCCTGGCCCAGATTCCGCTCGACGTGTCCGCCTTCTCCGCGGTGACTGCCCCCGACAGTCAGACCGCCTATCTGGGCACCAATGATGGCCGAGTGCTCGAGTTTGACGTGGCCTCGTCCAGTGTGACCGGCTCGATAGATCTGAGTGTGCCGGACAGTCGGGTAAATCACCTCGCCCTGAACGCGGCGGGGACGCTCCTCTACGCCAGCTCGTTCACGACGGGCACGATCTCCGAGATCGACCTGGCTTCGAGGTCGGTGGCTCGCATTTTCATCGTCGGTGGCGAACCGCAGGGCATCGCGCTCTCGCTCGATGGAACCGAGCTCTACGTGGCCGACGAGGACGGCTCGGGGCACATCAACGTCTATGATCTGGTCAACGATGTCTTCGAATCGTCGATCCCTTCGGGCGCGACATCCGCACTCGGTGGGCCGTTCGGGCTGGCCATTTCCCCCGATGGTGCCAGGGTGTACGTCGGTGTCATCAACCGGAAGGGTCCCGGATTTATTCAGGTGATCGACACTGGCACGCGGACGATCGAGCGCACCATCACCAGCTGCGGCAGCAGGCCACGGCAGATCGCCTTCGGCTTCTCGGGCGGTCTGGCGGTGATCGCGGATGAGACCGGATGCGCGAACTTCGTGGAGTGAGGCTACAGCTGCCATTTCTTGCACGGAGTTGTTGACCAGGCTGCTGCTCCTGCCATCGTCCCGGCAAGTAACTTGCACCTTCCTCCGCAACTCCTCGACCAAAAGGATCCCTTATGTCTTCGGATGCCACGCCGGTGTCATCCCCGGAAAGCTTGCGCTTCGACGAGCCTGCACCTGATGCAGGTTCGCCCGACTGTGCGCGGTGCCGGGCCGGGATCGCGGCCGCGTACTACGAGGTAAACGGCCATGTCGTGTGTGCGAGTTGCAAGGCGGAGCTGGAGCAGGCGCCCGCCGGCAATGGCCCGTCCCGGCTGCTCCGGGCGACTGCCTACGGGTTCGGAGCCGCCGTCCTGGGCGCCGGCATCTATTACGCCATCCTGGCCGCCACCGGGTATGAGATCGGGCTGGTGGCGATCGCGGTCGGCTGGCTGGTCGGCCGCGCCGTCCACAAGGGCTCGAGCGGAGCGGGTGGCTGGGCGTACCAGACACTGGCGATTGGGCTGACCTATCTGGCGATCGTAAGCACGTACGTGCCATTCATCGTCAGGTCGGCGATGGAGGATCGAGGCAAGCCAAACGCGGCGGTCTCGGCCACGGCCACGCCTGTGACCACAGCGGGTGCGGATTCGGTCAGGGTGGGTTCCACGGCAGCCAGGGATGCTTCCCATGGGAAGATGACCTTGGGCAAGTTCGCCCTCGGCGTACTGGCGCTGGTCGCAATCGCGGCCGCGGCTCCGTTCCTCGCCGGCATGGAGAACGTGCTCGGGCTGGTGATCATTGGATTCGCCTTGTACCAGGCGTGGAAGATGAACCGTCGGGTGCCGCTCGCCATCAGCGGCCCGTACGCAGTTGGGCGGGGCGCGACCACGGCCGGCGGTGAGTAGCCTCCCCGCCACGCGTGGGCTGACCTGCGCCGGCTGCGGCACCGAGCTCGCGAGTACGTTCCTCCGCTGCCCCACCTGCCGTCGGCTGGTGCATGCCGATATGCTGGCTCGACTCGCGGCCGACGCGGAGAAGCACGAAGCCGCGGGCCGGGTGGACGAGGCGCTCCCGCTCTGGCGTCACGCGCTCGAGTTGCTGCCGGCCGATGCTCCGCAGGTCCCCACCATTCAACAGCGGATCGGCGCGCTGGCCAGGGATGCCGGTGGCGAGCGAGCTGCGACTCCGGCTCCCAATTTCGCCAAACGGTTCGGGCCGGTGCTCGGCGGTCTGCTGCTGGTGCTCTGGAAGGCCAAAGTCCTGATTGTCCTCCTGATCACCAAGGCGAAGTTCCTGGTGCTGGGACTGGGGAAGCTCAGCACCCTCCTGTCGATGCTGGCCGCCGCAGGCGTCTACTGGACGCTGTGGGGCTGGAAGTTCGCCCTTGGAATCGTGGGATCCATCTACGTGCATGAGATGGGACATGTCGCGGCACTCCGGCGCTACGGCATCAAGGCGAGCGCGCCGATGTTCATCCCTGGCCTCGGTGCGTTTATCCGCCTGCGCCAGCACCCCGCGACGGCCGCCGAGGACGCTCGGGTGGGACTGGCCGGCCCAGTGTGGGGCCTCGGTGCTGCGATCGCGGCGTACGGGATCTATCTGGCGACGAGGTCGCCGATCTGGGGAGCGATCGCCCATTTCGGCGCGTGGGTCAACCTGTTCAACCTGCTCCCGGTGTGGCAGCTGGACGGCGGGCGGGGATTCCGCGCCCTCGGCCGCCGGGAGCGCTGGATGGCGACGGCTGCGCTGGTGGCCATCTGGCTGGTGACGGCCGAACCGCTGCTCGTGCTGCTGGCGGTGGCGGGAGCCGCGAAGGCCTTCGGCGCCGCCCAAGACGAGCCGGACACCGGCGCGCTCGGGATGTACGTAGGGCTTGCGCTGACTCTGGCGGTGCTATCTCGCGTGCAGGTGCCTGTCACCACACCTTGATTCCGGCATGGAGCAACGTGGTGAGCCCTGAGGCGGCATGAGCCGGGCACTCTGCGTGCTGTTTCGGCCAAGTTCCGCGCAGGAGGACTTACGTTGCAAGCCTCGCAGCGTCATGTTGGCAGGTGGGATCCGACATACCGATAATACTAAAAGAGAGCAGGAGATACGCTGCCGCTCTGCGAGCACAGGCTGTCGAGGGTGGGTTTGGGATCGCAGCTCGTGCGGGTTTGTTCACGGAACGTGGGGATGCTTGCAGTCTAATATGGGTTAGGCGGCAACACCCAACGTCGGCAGGCGGCCACCCTCCATTGGGCCGCGATCATGTCGCCCACGAGAATTCTTGTCCTCTCTTGAACCTGGCCCGGTCCCCCACGCGCCTGTAGCTTGAGCGGGTCCGGACGAGGACATTCATGGCCCCAGGGTCGTACACCGATCTCCAGACCCGCCTCCAGGCAGCACTGGGCAGCGCCTACGACGTCGAGAAAGAGCTCGGCGGCGGAGGGATGAGCCGCGTCTTCCTGGCGGAGGAGACTCGGCTGGGGCGCAAGGTGGTGGTTAAGGTTCTTCCCCCCGAGATGGCCGCCGGGGTCAATGTGGACCGCTTCGAGCGCGAGATACAGCTCGCCGCCCGGCTCCAGCATCCCCACATCGTCTCCCTCCTCACCGCCGGTTCCGAACGGGATCTCCTCTTTTACATCATGCCGTACATAGAGGGCGAGTCGCTCCGGGCAAAGCTGGCTCGGGAAACCGAGCTCCCGGTGGGCGAGACGATTCGGATCCTGAAGGAGGTCCTGGACGCTCTTCAGTATGCCCATTCACATCGCGTTGTGCATCGGGACATCAAGCCTGACAACGTGCTGATCACCGGCAGGCATGCCGTGGTTACCGACTTCGGTGTGGCCAAAGCCGTGAGCGAGTCCACCGAGGGCGAGATGCTAACCTCCCCCGGTATCGCGCTCGGCACTCCGGCGTACATGGCTCCGGAGCAGGTGGTCGCCGACGTGCACATCGACCACCGCGCCGACATTTATGCAGTGGGCGCGCTGGCCTACGAGATGCTCACCGGCCGAACACCGTTTGTCGGCCACACCGCGCAAGCGGTCCTCATGGCGCATGTGACGCAGTCGCCCGAACCGGTGACCGCTCAGCGATCCGCGGTGCCGGCAGCGCTCAACGCCCTGATCCTGCGTTGCCTGGAGAAGAAGCCGGCCGACCGGTGGCAGCAGGCCGACGACATCATCACGCATCTGGACGGGATGCTCACGCCAGCCGACGGCCTCGCCCCGGCCGCGACCCAGCCGGTTCGGGCAGTGGATATCCCGCGAGAGCGGGCCTCGATTGCAGTGCTGCCGTTTGACAATCTGACAGGTGATCCGAGCCAGGAGTATTTCGCAGACGGCATTGTGGAGGAAATCATCACCGGCCTGTCTCGGATCAAATGGCTGTTCGTCATCTCTCGCAATTCATCCTTCATCTATAAGGGCAAGCTGGTGGACGTCACGACCGTCGGCCGGGAGCTCGGAGTGCGCTATGTGTTACGGGGCAGTGTGCGCCGGTCTGGCGATCAGGTGCGTCTGACGGGGCAGTTGGCCGAGACCGACACCGCCGTCCAGGTCTGGGCCGATCGCTATGACGGCACGTTGGGGGACATCTTCGCGCTGCAGGACCAGATGACGATGAGCGTGATAGGCGCCGTCGAGCCGACGCTCCGCAAAGCGGAGGTCGAGCGCGCCCGGCGCAAGCGGCCCGACAACCTGGATGCGTACGATCTGTTTCTCCGCGCGCTCCCGCTCGCTGTGACCGCGATGCCGGAGGACGCGGAGAGAGCGCTTTGCCTTCTGGAAAAGGCGATCCGACTGGAGCCGGACTATGCCGTGGCCCATGGCTTCATCGCCTGGTGTCACGAACAGCGATATCTGCGTGCGGGCCTGCACACCGAGACGCGAGAAGCGGCGCTGCGCCATGCTCACGCGGCGATTGAAACGGGCAGTGACGATGCGATGGCGCTGGCGATGGGAGGTTTCGTCGTCGGGGTCGTGGCACGGGACTATGGTATGGCACTCGACGCGATCGATCGCTCGTTGGCGCTCAGCCCCTCGTCGGCCCTCGCCTTCGGCTTCAGCTCGATCATTCGTGTGTTGAAGGGCGACGATCAGACCGCGATCGAGCATGCCAAGATGGGGATTCGCCTCGGTCCCTACGACCCGCTGATCTACCTGCCGTACATCGGCCTTTCCTATGCGCACTTTTTCACGGGAAACTTCATAGAGGCTGCGAGCGCCGCGAGTCGGGCATCGGCGGCGAATCCGCGGTTCAGCGTGCCCCGCTACCTGCACACGGCCGCCCTGGTCCGTCTCGGTCAGCTCGAGGAAGCAGAGTCGCTGGCGAAGGTCCTTCTTGAGCTACAGCCTGGGTTCACGATTAGCGGCCTGGTTGCGGGCAAGATCACAACCCGCGAGCGCATGGCCATGCTGGCCGATGCGCTGGGTCAGGCAGGATTGCCAGAGTAACCCCGGACGGGCACAGCGTGCAGGTCACGGTGTCGAACTCCTGACCGCCCTCGATCACGAGCGTGGTCCGGCAGCAGATCGGGCCCTAGGCGTCGGTTGCCGCCTAACCCGCAAATGCAGCCGACAAACGCGCACCGGCCGGAGCTCCGCTGAGTGACAGCGCTCGTTGAAGCGATAAGGA
>JBIOUY010000253.1:0-39885 GCA_044867445.1 Gemmatimonadales bacterium | reverse complement strand
CTTGCCTCTTCCCCCCCTTTTGATCGATCCGTCGGAGCGGTCCCCACCGGAGGATCCTATGCGTCACTTGGTGCACTGTGCCACCGGCCTCGCCCTCCTGATCGGCTGTGCCGGCGCCGATGGTTTGCCGACAGACCAAGGCACTGGGGATCATGCTGGACCCTCCCTCGCTCGCGCAGATGTCTTCCGAACCAACGTCGGCTTTCTCATCACAGAGCCTGGCAACCCGCTGCTCGTGATGGTGGGCTTCGAGGAGGGCGTGACTCTAGCCGATGTGTGCTCGGGACCCCAACCCCTTTCACCCAACAGCATCGCGCATGTTGTGTTTCCACCCTCCGGCGCTTTCTTGGCGGCCTCGCATGGGCAGGATGTCCCGGTGCTGGTCTATGAGTTCGAAGGAGACATTTGTGACGGCGAGGGTGAAAGCCTGGTCGCGTTCGGCACGGCGCGATTCCATTTCTCGCATAGGGAGCTGACCAACGGCAGGATAATTGACAACAGCGGGGTGCGCGGGACTCTTGAACTGGTGTCTGGTGGACAGGCTCTGCTCGCGGTGACAAGCCCGTTCTACGTGCTCGCTGACGGTTCAGTCAGGTTCGACAAGACACGCATTACGCTGACGCCGCTCTGATCAATCAGGCGGCTTGGAACCCTTTAAGCAGCGGGATTCTCTCGCGTGTGCTCGCCATTGAGGAGCACGGCAGGGAGTCTCAAACCGGCATGATGCCGAACAGAAATGCCCTCATTTTTGCCACCAGTGGCGCAGGATACTCCGGTGTCACCCCGGAACTGACTTGTGTAAGCGGTTCTCTCCGAAGATGTTTCCTTCGTCCAGGGGGCGTAGCTCAGTTGGTAGAGCAAGGGACTTTTAATCCCTAGGTCGTGGGTTCGAGTCCCACCGCCCTCACTCTTGCTATCTTGGTCTCCGCGAACAACCTGCCTGGCTGTAGGAAGGTTGCGTTGCGCTTCACAGGTTGACCCGCCGCGAGTGTGCAGCTGTGCAGGATACCTGCATGGCCCGAGTGTCGGGGCCTCCTTCTGTCCCCGGCACCTAAGACCCAACTTGGGCGGAGAAGTAGCCCTTTCGGATTTGAACCCAGCCACATTACCCTGACATGCACCACCGGCACGGCCACGACTGACTCCGTGCCGGCCGATCCCTGCGCCAGTGCGTTTACCTGCTGGCCCTTCGCTCGGCTGTCTTTATGGCCATGTGGTCGAGCGCCGCGCGCAGTCCGCGAGCGAGCTTCATGGGGTCATCGTTGCCCCAGAAGTGCATGAAGAAGAGCCGCGGCTGCTCATCGAGCATGTGACTGTGGAGCGCAGTCACCTCGATCCCATTCCCCTGGAGCGCCCGGATCACCGGGTTCACCTCGCTGGCCACCAGCACGAAGTCGCCGGTGATCGCGGCCTTGCCACCCCCGGATGGCTGGAAGTTGATCGCGGTTGCCACGCCCATCGAGGGCGGCACCTCCTGCCCGCCCTCATGGATCGTTTCCCGGCGCGGCACGCTGACCTGGTAGACACCTCCGTTCACCTTTCCACCCACTCCCAACGCACGAGCCACCGCCGCCGTGTCGAGATCGATGGTGCCAGCAGCGGAGGCGGCCGGACGCTCCATCGGTGTCTTACTCTGACGGAGTGCGGCCCGCACGGCCTCCGCGAGCTTGACCGCATCGCCGTTACCGGTGACGTGCATGTACATCACCCGGGGAGATTCCTTCAGCACGTGGTTGTGGAGAGCGGTTTGCTCGACTCCCTTCTGCTGGAGCGCGCGCATCACCGGACCGACTTCGTCCTCGGTGAGAACCAAGTCGCCCATCATCATGGCACGGCCGGCCGCCACGTCTTTGAAGGCAATCCAGCCGCCGAGGGCGAGCGCCGGCTTGATCTGCACCCCATTCGCAGTCACCTGGAGGTCACTGCGGGGAAAGCTGTACTTCATGACGCCACCCGGCTGCTGCGCCCCCTTGCGGCCCAGTGCCTGGTCGACCGCGGACCAGTCGGCACCCTGCGCCGCGCGTGAGCGGCTGGTGTCCTGCGCCAGGGTGGGACGGGCGGCGATCGTCACCCCCAGCCCCAAGGCCACGACGAGGCCGAGCGTGGCGTGACGCCTGCACGATGTCTTCGCTGATATGTGGTTGTGCAAGTGCTGCTGCATCTGTTCCTCCGAGATCTGATAGTCAACGGTCGGCTGGACACGTCAGGCAGCCTGCTGCTCGTCGACCGTGACTGCAAAGGCGGCGGTGCCGATCACTCCGATGCCCGCCGCAACGTAGAACGGAAGCGCGGGCGTGAGCTTCCAGAGCAAGCCGCCCACGAACGCTGCCGGGGCGATGGCGACGCTTCGAATGAGATAATAGAGCCCGATCGAGCGTGCCCTCAGGCTCGGCCGGGCGAGGTCGACAATGAGCGCCTTCCGCGCCGGCTCGCCCAGCTCACGGAGACCGCCCACGGTGAAGGCGATAACGAGCCAGCTAAAGCTGTGGGACAGCACGACGGCGAGCGGAAACAGCGAGAAGGCCACGAATGTCGCGATGACGAACGGCTTACGGACGGTGCGGTCGGCGAGCCAGGCGGCCGGGAAGTAGGAGAGGATCGACGTCGTCATTTGCACAGCGACGAGCACCCCGAACTGCGGTGCAGAGATCCCGACGACGTTGATGGCGTAGAGCACCAGGAAGACATCGACCATCCCCTCGCAGGTGCGGATGAAGACGTCCGAGGTCAAGAGCCATCGGAGCGGCAGCGGCAGGGCGCGCCAAACGCCACGGATATCGGTCGGCAGCTTGTCCGCAAGCACGGCGACGCGCACCCTCGCAGCCACGGCGAGCGTCGCGGCCGCGAGTACCACGGATATGATGAGCCCGATGCGCACGCCCCCACGGACGCCGTACGCTGCGATCGCGAGACCGCCGAGAGTCGGCGCTATGGCGATGGGAATCCGGCGGAGTACCGACTGAACCGTGAAGCCCATCGTACGTTTGTCGCTCGGGAGCGCGTCGCCCACGACCGCGAACAGCGTGGGGCTCGCCATGCTGGTCCATGCCATGGCGAAGACCAGGCCTCCGAAGACGAATGGCCACGTGGGCGCCGCAAAGAAGAGGGCGTAGCCCACCATCGCGAGTGCCACAAAGAGAAGCAGTGCCCGCTGGCGGCCGAAGCGGTCCGCCACCCAGCCTCCCGGGTACTGGTAGACCCCATCCAGGAAATCCTCAGTCGTGCCGAAGAGGCCGATCGCGGTCACGGGCGCGCCGAGAGCCTCGAGATACTTGGGTAGGAACCGACGCCAGAGGTTCTCGCCCAGGCCCATCAGGAACATCGCCGCCGAGACGGCAACGAGGTTCGGGTGAAGCCCGAGCGCCTCGACCAGGCGAGAGCGGAGCCTGGGCGGCTCCGTGGTAGTTGCGGTCCGATCAGGACTGAGCGGCACTGCCATCCTCATCTTGAAGCCTGTCGTTGCTTCAACTGGGATACTAGCGTAGCTTCAGCTGAGTGACAATGCCCTCTGAGGCACCCCGCGGGCGGCCCTGGCTGCTCCTTATTCACCAGATCCCACCCAAGCCCGACTACTTCCGGGTACGAGTGGGGCGGCGTCTCGCGCGAGTCGGTGCCGTCCCGATCAAGAACTCCGTATACGTGCTCCCCGCGAACGAGCAGACGATGGAGGACTTCCAGTGGATCCTTCGCGAAATTGTCGAGGGAGGTGGCGAGGCGTCGATCTGCCGGTCGGCGTTTGTCGATGGTCTTACGGATGCTGAGATCGAGCAGCTCTTTCACGAAACGCGCTCACGGGATTATCACGACATCCTCGCCGAGGCTCGAGCGACCCTCAAGGCCTTACCTGCCGGACGTCGTGTGCCGACCGAGCGCCGCGCCGAGGCGGAGGAGGCGCTCGCGAGGCTCAGCAAGCGCTTTGCCGCGGTTGCGAAGATCGACTTCTTCGACACCAAGGCCCGCCGGAACGCCAGTGAAGCGCTCAAAGAGATCGAGGATCGTCTGCAGTCGCCGACCGTCCAGCCAGTAGGACCGACGTCGGCAGTCGATCGTGAGCAGTTCCACGGACGCACGTGGGTGACGCGCCAAGGTGTGTTCGTGGACCGGATTGCAAGCGCGTGGCTTATTAGGCGCTTCATCGACCCCCAAGCGCGGTTCAAGTTCGTCGCGTCCCAGGGCTACCGGCCCAGGTCAGGTGAGCTCCGCTTCGACATGTTTGAGGCCGAGTACACCCATGAGGGCGACCGCTGCACCCTCGAGACTCTCCTGCGCCGGTTCAGCCTCGAAGACGCCGCGCTCGCGGAGATCGCTGAGATCGTCCACGACATCGATCTGAAGGACGGCAAGTTCAACCGCGAGGATGCCCCTGGGATCGAACGGGTACTCGCCGGGATCGCGGCCGCTCACCCCGACGATGGGGCACGTCTGGAGCGCGGGTCCCAGCTCTTTGACGAGCTGCACGCACTGCTCAGCAGAGAGGCCAAGGCGAAGGCTCCGAGGACCCAATGAGTTCGCCGGCGGCCAATCGTACTGAGCGATAGGAGGTCAGATGCCGAGTGCTTTAGGGCCTGTGGGCTACGGCGGGCGAGTCAACTCTCCAGTTGACTTCGTGATGCTCATCGCGGCCGTGATGCTAGTGGTCGGAGCCTGCAAGGGCGGAACCAGCAGGCGGAGATGAGAAACAGTGGTTCGTCAGTGGCGAGTGCTACCGCCGGCGAGAGCGCTGGCGCTGCGACCCTGCCGTCTTGGGGCGCCACCCCGGGACAGCAGCGGTGGACGTGGAATTTCGACAGTGCTCCGGCTGGCCAGCCGCCGGCGGGATTCTCGTTCGGTAAGACGGGGTCTGGGCGGCCCGGGCGGTGGCTCGTGCGAAGCGAGTCCGATGCGCCCAGTACCCCGAACGCGCTCGCTCAGGAGGACAGCGACCGTACGGACTATCGCTTTCCAGTGGCTGTCGCCGACTCGCCGTCGCTCGGCGACGTCAGCGTTACCGTGCGGTGCAAGCCAGTGAGCGGCCGGGTCGACCAGGCGTGTGGCATCGTCTGGCGCTACCGCGACGAGAACAACTACTACCTTGCTCGGGCGAATGCACTCGAGGACAACGTCAATTTCTATTACGTGCAGAACGGGAGGCGCCGGGAGATCAAGGGGTGGCGGGGGAAAGTGACCTCGGGCGCGTGGCACGAGCTCCGGGCCGATATGCGGGGTGACCACGTCGAGGTCTACTTCGACGCCACGAAGGTGGTCGATGCGCGCGACTCGCGGTTCTCGATGCCGGGCAAAGTGGGCGTTTGGACCAAGGCCGACTCGCGCATCCTGTTTGATGATCTCAGCGCGACGCCAGCCGGATCATGACCGGCATTCCAAGGAGGGCAGTGCGCCAGCCGGACGCGGTGGTAGGCAGTGTGCCCTCGACAGTTCCATCGGCGCCAGCGCTCCAGGCGTACGGGCTGCACGAACTTCTGCTGTACTTCCTCCGGCTTGGCACGTTTGGCTTCGGCGGCCCGATCGCGCTGACTGGCTACATGCAGCGCGACCTGGTCGAGCGGCGCGGGTGGATCTCGGAGCAGGACTACAAAGAGGGGCTCGCCCTCGCCCAGCTCGCCCCCGGGCCCCTGGCCGCGCAACTCGCGATCTACCTAGGGTGGGTGCGCGCGCGTGTCTTGGGAGCCTCGCTCGTCGCGCTCGCCTTCATCGCGCCGTCGTTCCTGATGGTGCTCGCTATCTCGGCGCTCTACGTGCGGTTCGGCGGTCTGCCGTGGATGCAGGGAGTGTTCTACGGGATCGGCGCCGCCGTCATCGCCATCATCGCCCGAAGCGCGACCAAGCTGCTGAAGATGACACTGGGGCGAGATCGCCTGCTCTGGGTCGTCTTCGTGATCAGCGCGCTCGTCACGGCTTGGACGGAGTCGGAGATCTTCTCGATATTCGTAGCATCGGGGTTCGTCGTGATGGTGGTGCGGGCATGGCCACGCCGCTCGGCAGGTGGTCAGCTGGCCGTGCTGGTTCCGCCGATCTTGTTCTCGGCGGCGTGGCTCGGGCCCGCAGCGGATCCCGCCGCACCGGGCGTGCTCTGGACCATCTTTTGGTTCTTCGCCCAAGCGGGGTCGGTCGTTTTCGGAAGTGGGCTTGCGATCGTGCCGTTCCTCCACGGTGGGGTCGTGCAGCACTTCGGCTGGCTCACCGAGCGGCAATTCCTCGACGCGGTCGCAGTGGCCATGATCACGCCGGGACCCGTGGTGATCACGGTTGCCTTCATCGGCTACCTCGTCGCGGGGGTTGCGGGAGCCACCGTGGCCTCCCTTGGCGTCTTCCTGCCGGTCTACCTGTTCGTCGTGATCCCCGCGCCCTACTTCCGCCGGTTCGCCGGGAACCGGCAGGTGCACGCGTTCGTGGACGGGGTCACCGCGGCAGCAACCGGGGCTATTGCGGGTGCGACCTTCGTGCTGGCCAAACGAGCGCTCTTCGACGCCGGCACGGTCGCGATCTGCCTCTTGACGCTGGTGCTCACTCTCAAGGTGAAAAGAATTCCCGAACCAGCCGTGATCTTGGCGGCTGGCATCATCGGGCTCGTCCTGAGGGGTCTCGTTCCATGAAATGGGTCACCCGCCGGCAGATCCGGGTAAACCGGACGGCCACCGCGTGGCTCATCCGGCGGTTCATCGATTCCGGGGCGACCTTCCTGTTCGTCGAGCCCGAGGCGGTGGCGGAGGTTCAGCAGCGCGAGGGTGCCATCGGCTTCGACGCACCGGGGGCACGCTATCCACACAAGGACGAGCGAGGGCGGTGCTCGTTCGAGGCGCTGGTTGAGGAGCACTGCGCCACGGACGAAACGCTGCTGCGCCTGGCGCGTATCGTGCGGAGCGCGGACTTCGCCGACGAGCTCGGCCTTACGCCCGAGGGCGCGGGGCTCCGTGCGATCTCACGCGGGTTCCCCCTCGTAACGGCAGACGACGATGAGACCCTAGAGCGGGGCGCGTTTCTCTACGACGCGCTGTACGCGTCCCTCCAGCTCGAGCTCCGAGAGAAGCCTTAAGCAGCATCTTCCTCGTTAGAATGATCTCGCGAATCCCTCATGCCGGGATGATCGGTGATCCTGCGTCTCACTCTGATCGTATTGGTTGCCAGCTCACCCAAGGCCGTTGCACAGGGAAGCCCGGAGGCATCAGGTGCCGATCCCAGCGGCGGGGCGCGACGGGTGCTTCGGATTACTGAAGTCGCGAGTGGCGTTGAGCTCGATGGACGACTGACCGAGCCAGTTTGGAGCTCCTCCGACTCGATCGCCGATCTCACCCAGAGCGAGCCCAGGGAAGGCATCCCACCCACCGGGCGCACCGTTATCCACGTGCTGACCACTGGCGCGGTGATCCTCATCGGGGTGCGAGCCGACGACCCCGAGCCGTCGCGGATCGTGAGCTTCGCCCGCGAGCGGGACGCGGTGCTCGACGACGAGGACCACATCAAGATCGTCCTCGACACCTACCGCGACGGCCGGTCGGGCTACGTGTTCGCCGTCAACCCGAACGGCGCACGTTACGATGCACTCATCGCAGAACAGGGAGAGGCGGAGAACGCCAACTGGGATGCCATCTGGGAGGCGGCGACCGCCCGCACGGCAACCGGCTGGTCTGCCGAGATCGCCATCCCTTTGAAGAGCCTGCTTTTCCGGCCTGGGCTCACCGACTGGGGCTTTAATGTGGAGCGGCGGATCCAGCGGCTGCAGGAGACCGATCGCTGGGCGAGCCCGGAACGCGATTACATGGTAACCCAGACAAGCCGGGCTGGACTCTTGACCGACCTGCCACGCTTCGAGTTTGGGTTGGGGCTGAGCGTGCGACCCTCAGTGACCGGAGGCGGCGCCCGGGATAGCCCTGGTGCATCGCTCCGAAACCGGAGTCATGCGGCTGTCGATGCCACCCAGCGCCTCGGCCCGAACACCCTCGCCTCGCTCACAGCGAACACCGATTTTGCCGAAACGGAGGTGGATACCAGGCGCGTCAATCTCACCCGTTTCCCGCTCTTCTTCCCCGAGAAGCGCACCTTTTTCCTCGAGGGAGCCGACATTTTCGAGTTCGGGCTCGGCCTGGGGACCAGTTCCGGAGAAGAATCCGACCTCCTGCCGTTCTTCAGCCGCCGCATCGGTCTCCTGAGCGGGCGCGAGGTGCCGCTCCGCATTGGTGGCAAGGTGAACGGGCGCGGGGGTGGGACGAACTTCGGGGCACTCCTTGTGCGCACCGGCGACGTGGACAGTCTCCGATCTGGGAACACGCTCGGGGTAATGAGGCTTAAGCAGAATGTGCTCCGGGAGTCGAGCATCGGAATGATTGCGACAGTGGGCGACCCGCGGGGATTCGGAAACGCCTGGGTTGTGGGCCCGGATCTCACCTATCAGACCTCGCGCTTCCGGGGCGATAAGAACTTCCTGGTGGGCGTCTGGGGCTTGGGGATGGACCGCGACTCACTCATTGGAAAGAAGTACGCGTGGGGAGGCAAGATCGATTACCCCAACGACCTGTGGGATCTCTCGCTCACCTACAAATGGCTGGGCGACGCGTTTCAGCCGTCCTTGGGATTCGTGCCGCGCCCCGGCGTGCAAATCGTCAATCTCGGCATGACCTTCAGCCCCCGGCCGCGGCGTCCCATCTGGACCCCCTTCGGTCGCCTTCATGTCAGGCAGATGTTCCACGAGTTCTTCCCGTCGCTCGTGACGGACCTGAGCGGAAGATGGCAGAGCTATGAAGTCTTCATTGCGCCGGTGAACTGGCGTCTCGAAAGCGGCGATCGCTTCGAGTTCAACGTCGTGCCCACAGGCGAGCGCCTGGTCGAGCCGTTCGAGATCGCCGACGGCGTCACGATTCCGGTGGGAAGCTACCACTTCAACCGCTATCGCCTGGAGGGCGGGCTCGCAGCCAAGCGTCGCTTCAGCGGCCAGGCTACCTGGTGGTTCGGCCCCTTCTATGACGGCCATCTCCATCAGTTCGAGCTCACTGCGGCCTGGAGGCCTTCCGCCCTGTTCATTGTGGAGCTGTCGGGGGAACGGGACGTTGGCCGCATGCCGGACGGTCATTTCGCGCACAACCTCATCGGTACCCGGCTGCGGTTAAACTTCTCCCCCGATCTGCAATTCACCAGCTTCCTGCAGTTCGACGACCAGTCCGACTCTTTCGGCACGAACACGCGACTGCGGTGGACCTTTAACCCGCTCGGCGACCTCTTCGTGGTCTACGACCACAACCTGCGCACGCGGGACCCGCTGACAGGCCAGCGTCAGCTGGCGTTTGCGTCGAACCAGTTCCTGGTCAAGGTGCAGTACGCGTTCCGGTACTAATCTGTCGCAAACGGGGCCCTCTGTGTCGCAAAAGGGTCCTAGACAGACCAAGCCGACGATCCCTATTCTCCTCGAACCGAACCAATTCTGGGGATGTTGTAACGCTTGGAGGGAAGCGGAATGCCGCTTCAGGAGGCTGGCGGACGCAGGGTCCGAACAGTAGAGGAAGTGAAAGGCGTGCCCCGCGGACCCGCCCGCTCTCTCTGGCGCACAGCCCAGGAGCAGGTGGCGGTGTCTGAGCCGGCTCGCCCGCCAGCCAAGCTCGCGCCAGCGACTGCTGGGCCTCGCACGATCCGAGATCGAATGGCGTTCTTCCGCCACGCCGTCTGCACATGGGCGGAAGAGTACTTGAAGCACATCTTCCAAAGTCGCCGGCCGCTGCCGTCCTACCCCGCTGGTCATACCGGCATTTACCGCCTTCCCAACAATGTCCTGGTCGCTATCGCTTCTGATTGGGGAACCGGAACCTCAAGTGCCTACAAGGTCGCGGATCAGATCGTAAGAGCGGATCCAGAGGTCACGATCCATCTCGGCGACGTGTACTACTCAGGCACGGAAGAGGAATACCGCACCTACTTCATGGCCCCGGGCTGCTGGCCTGTCGGCAAACTGCGTCCCGGAGCCAGCACGGATGCGAGAGGTACCTACGTACTCAATGCGAACCACGAGATGTATAGCGGGGGCCGAGGATACTTCGACGTAGCCCTGCCTGGCTTTCAGCAGGAAGCCAGCTACTTCTGCCTCGAAAACGATCAGTGGCGGATCGTGGCGCTCGACACCGGCTATCACTGCACCCGGGGCCTCAAGAAGATCTTCGGGTTCATCTTTGGTGATACGACTCGACTCGATAAAGCCACGCTTGCCTGGCTGGACAAGGTCATCTTCCCTGATCCGGCCGACGACCGGCCTGTCATCTTGCTCAGCCATCATCAGTGGTTCAGTGCGTTCGACGATCGCAACTATCCCACAATAGGCGAGCAGCTACAGCCCTACTTGAATCGTGTCACGCTCTGGTTTTGGGGACATGAGCACCGCTTCGCCGGCTACGCAGCCTTCGCCCCGAAAGGCACGAGGGTGCGCGCCCGATGCATCGGCCATGGCGGGATGCCCATCGAGATCGGCTGGAAGCGAAGGGGAACGGCGGCCGCCGTGTTCTCGGATCAGCGGCTAGCCGGGACCTCAGCTGACGGAACCCAGATTGGGTATTGCGGCTTTGCCCTACTTGAGTTCCGTGCCGAGCGGCTGGTGATCACCTATATCGATGAGAATGGCCTGCCCCTCGTGCGAGAGACGTGGACTCAGCAGGAAAAGACCGTCCGCGGCTCGGTCGAGCTGTTGGACAGATCCCCCGGCTTCGAGGTGTACCGGCCAATCGAGGACCTAGCGATATAAGCGTGTTTTCCCGTCGTAGTAGACGACTCTTAACCGACTCTCTGAGGTAGCGGGAGTGAAGCATGTCTCCATCAGCGTTCGACGCCGACGTCGTCGTCATCGGATCAGGGTTCGGCGGGACCATGACCGCTCTCACCATCGCGCATAAGCTGCACCCACCGGCGTTGCGCGACGCACAGAACAAGCTCAAGACGCTTCTAAAAGACGATCCCGAGGGGAAGCAGCCAGCCACGCAGGATCAGCAGAAGGTCGTCAAGGAATTGGTCGAACGGCTCCGGGGCTCAGGCGAGTTGCGGCGGATCATCATCCTCGAGCGAGGCACATGGTGGACCACTCCTGTTGCGACCCTGCAGGATGCCAAGATTGTGACGCCGAAGTTTCTAAAAGACCGCAACCAGCCGGTGCAATACTGGAGCTCGCTCGACCATTTCAAGGGTCTGATCGACCTATTCACCCGATGCTTGCGGAGACCCAAGAATGAGGACGGCCTTTACGACCTCTCGCGCATGGGCAAGCGGGGGTTTCTCGGTCTGTTCGGGAATCAGAACGACGGCGTGTCGGTCCTGCGCGCCAGCGGGGTCGGCGGTGGCTCTCTGGTGTATTCCAACATCACGGTCCGGCCCCCGGAGTTCGTCTTCGATGACAACTGGGACACAACCTGGACCAAAGCGGACCGCGACAAGTACTACGAACTCGCCAAGCACGCCATCGGGTACGGCATCCCGCTCGCCTGGAACGAGCTCGCGGCGGGAAACATTCCCTACAAGAACGTTCCCAACGTCGCCGGTGCCACGAACGCCGGCCTCAGTAACATCTCGACCCAGACGTCCCGTCTCGACCCGCACTGGGAGACGAGCGATGATCCATTCATCGCGCCGAACTCCCCGCGCACGGTGAAGCGTCTCGGAGAGGACGGCAGCAATTGGCTCCCCCGAGCTCGAGCCTTTCAAACCGCGGTGAAGGCCTTCAGACCCGACGGCTTCCACACGGTCGACTCCTCCATCAACGACCTGACACCCGAGCGGGCGCCATCGAAACCTCCGCCCGTGCCGCCGCCGCCACCGCCAGCTCCATACGACGCGATGGTTCCTCCCAATCACCCGCCGAGTGCCGCGTTTCCGAAGATCGTGAACCACTGCGAGCGCCAGGGTCGCTGCACGTTGGGATGCCTGCCGGGAGCGCGGCACACCCTCAACAAGCAGCTCATGGGCGCCGCGTACGGAAAACCCACCGACCCGGTGCCCGTACCGCTGTTTCCCAACATCGAGATCCGCGCGCTGGTGGAGGTGAACCTCATCAAGGGGTCCGACAGCGGCGGATACGTCGTCGAGTACTACGGGACGGAAGACCGGTCGCGCGACAAGAGCACCCCGATCACGGCCAGGCGTGTGATCGTCGCCGCGGGCTGTCTCGGCACTAACGAACTGCTGTTGCGGTGCCTAGCAGAAAGGACGCTGCCTGGGTTGAGCCCGCGTCTGGGTGAGGGATTCTCAACCAATGGGGATTTCCTGGCGTTCCTCGAAGGCACCAGGGAACCGGTGAATCTCACTCGTGGCCCGGTGCAGACCTCGGTCGCGCACTTCAATGACAAGCCAGGAGAGGATCATGCGCTGTTTCACATCGTGGAAGACCAGGGGATTCCGAAAGCCCTGTCATCGACCGTCAAGTTTGGCGTTCCCCTGGTTCAGGCGCTCACCTACCAGTCGCGCTTGCGACTGTGGTGGGCTCTGTTCCGAGCGATCGTCCGCCGCGGGCTTCGAGTCATTACCCAGATCCGTGCCAACGCTCATGAACGTCAGGAGTTCTTCGAGTCAGAGGAAGAGCTCAATATGAAGATGATGTGTATCACGGCCTCGGGTCGGGCCAAAGCAAATGGCAAGTTTACACTGGGCGAGACGAGGCGGGGCGAGACGGCACTACGGATCAAGTCCATGGACAAGACCCCATTTCATAAGGACCCGATCTTCGATGCCATTATCGCGACGCTCAACCGAGAGGGCGGGCTCGCCGATCAGCTCCTGCGCCCTGAAGACAAGGGCAAGCGGATCTTCAGGAACCCATTCCTGAGCCCGACGTTCGAGGGTCTCGAAGCAGATTCCGTCACGATTACCCACCCTCTGGGCGGCTGTCGGATCGGCAAGGACGCAACGCGTGGGGTGGTAGATGAACATGGTCGCGTCTTCGATGCGAGCGCTACCGGGAAGTACTACGACGGTCTTTACGTCGCGGATGCGGCGATTATTCCGTCGGCCCTAGGAGTCAACCCATCGCTGACGATCTCGGCACTCGCCCTGCGTATCGGCGAGCAAATCGCAGCGGAGATGAGTGCATGACGCTGAGCGGGCCGGCTCTCGCGTTTTATCATCCTTCTGGCCAGGATTGCCGCTTCCGCCGCCCCGCCTCGCCCCTCCAAACCGGCTGGGTCGCGTCCGCTAGTCCTGGGACAAAGTGGCCAAGTGGGCCGTCGTGGCTCCGGTCACATCCCCCTCGTGCGCAGGCCCCTAAGTTGTGGTCCTGAGCACACCTCCGCCCGCTGGGCGTCGAGGTTCGAGAGCATAGGAGGGAGCCAAAATGTCCATACGAACCTTCATGGTCGCAGCCACCCTGATGGCCGCACCGGTGATCGCGCTGCATGCGCAGATAACAAGAACGGACTCGACCGGTCCCCGTACGTGGGGGAAGAAACCCCTGCCGACACCGCAGGCCCGATCGGAAGCGGTGAATGACACCGCCTTCATCCGCCAGGCCCTGACGGGCAACGTTCTGGAGGTGCGCCTCGGTCGGCTGGCGCAGTCCAAGGCCAACAATGCCGCGGTGAAGCAGTTCGCCGAGCGGATGGTCACGGATCACACGATGATGCAGAATCAGTGGGCCGCGCTCGCCAGCAGGAACGGCCTGCCGACAGGCGTCGCCCTTGACCCGGCCCAGGAGCAAGCCGCGCGTCAGTTGGAGCAGCTCTCGAGTGCGGCATTCGATCAGGCGTACATGCGCGAAATGCTCCAGGATCACCAAAAGGACCTGGCTGCCTTCCAACGCGAGGGCACCTCGGCCGACGCCCCGGAGGTGCGGCAGCTGGCGACCACCGGCGTGACCACAATCCAGCAACACCTCAGCCTGGCCCAACAGGTCGGCGGCCAGATTGGCCTTAACCCCAACGTCGCGGTCAACCCTCGGCCGGCGCCGGGCGGCAAGGTCGTGCCCCGGCGAGACCAGGACGTCCGGGAGGATCTGAAGGAGTTCGTGCACGAGGCGGCCGACAATCACCTGATGCAGGTGCAACTGGGCCAGCTGGCCCAGCGCCGAGCCAGGAATTCCGAGGTGAAGAAGCTCGCTGAGCGGATGGTCGACGACTTCACGAAATGGCAGGACCGGTGGACCGATCTGGCCAAGAAAAACGGAATGGCGTTCGAGCCCGCTCTGGGACCCATGCACCGCGGCAAGGTGGATCGGGTGGAGAAGGCGTCTGACGCAGGCTTTGACCGGACCTACCTGGCTACCGTGATCGAGAACCTCCAAGGCGTCGTTTCAGACTTTCAGAATGAGGGCAGGAAGGCTCGCTCGCCTCAGGTGCGCAACCTGGTCGATGACGAGCTTCACGTGGTGCAGCAGCACCTGGCGGCGGCTCGCCGACAGCAAGAGAAGATCAATACTCGCGCCCAGGCGTCCGGCAGTAGCCGCCACCTGTCGGCTAGCAAGTGAGAAGGGTGACAACCCGCCACCGCCGCCGATAGTTACGACTGTCGGCGGCGGTTTGCGCTCTCGGCCACGCCATAGGCTTCGAGGACGTCGTGCAAGGTGACGAGGCCCAGCAGCTGGCGAATGTTGCCCCGGCTGACGACCGGAAGCACGTTGTAACGCAGCGCGCCCATTCTTTCGAGAGCCATCGTGAGGCTGTGATCCGGGTGGACATGGGGCAGAGCCGCCGCGTCCGGCCGGTGCGGTGAGGGGTGCTCCCGAAGCAGAGACGAAACGCGCTCAGCTTCCCGGCCCTGCGCTACAGCACCCTCGAGCTCCACGCGATCGATCATTCCGCGGAGACCTTGCGCATCGACCACCGGCCAGGCATCAAGGCTGCTCTCGCGGGTCCGCATCAGGGCCTCGCCGACGGGTATATCGGGCGAGATCGTCTCGGCGGCAGCGGATCGCATCGCGGAGGTCACTCGGAAGCGCGCTCGGTGCGCCCGGTGTTCGCCTGTGGGGAGGTGCACCCCGTCCTGGCGCGCCAGCGCCTCATAGATGGGCTGCCGCTGGAAATGGTGAGAAATGAAGAAGGCAATGAGGTTGGAGATCATCAGCGGCACGATGATGGTATAGTCGCGGGTCAACTCAAAGATCATGATGACCGAAGTGAGTGGTGTGCGCACGATCCCGGCGAAGGCCGTGCCCATTCCCACGAGGGCGTAGGCGCCCGGTCCGGCGGTGTAGTTGGGCAGCAGGTCATGTGCAACACTGCCCACAGACGCCCCCATCATCGCCCCTATGAATAGGCTCGGGCCGAAGATGCCACCCGCGTTGCCCGAGGCGTAGCACACGGCGGTTGCGACGATCTTGAGCACGGCTAGAATCGCAACCGTCTTCAGCACCAGGTCACCCGCCAGAACCTTTTCGATCTCGGGGTATCCCACCCCTAAGACCTGCGGAAGGAAGAAGCCCATCAGTCCAACGGTCAGCCCGCCCGCGACCGGCTGGAACCAGGTCGTCCGTTTCGGTAAGTCCAGAAACCATTGCCGCAGACCCAGCAGCAGCTTCACGAATCCGACGGAACCCAGCCCGCCGACCACGCCAAGCACGGCATAGGCCCCGAACTCCAGCGGGTTGACGAGGTGGTAGGCGGTCACGTGAAACAGCGGGTCATCGCCCAGGAGCAGATGCAGGACCATCCAGGAGGTGGCCGAACTGAGCACGACAGAGCCGAGGATTGGGGCGTGGAGGTCGCCCATGATCTCCTCGAGTGAGAACAGCACTGCCGCAATCGGAGTGTTGAATGCGGCCGCCAAGGCCGCGGCGCCCCCAACGGGAACCAATGCCTTCACTTGCTCCTTGCTGAGCCCGAGACGCCGAGCCAGGACCGAGGCGAGACCGGCACCAATCTGAACCGCCGGGCCCTCACGGCCCAGCGCGATGCCACTGGCGAGGGAGGTCGAGCAGCAGAAGAACTTTCCCACCACCGTGCGGAACGAGATCCGTCCGTCGCGGATGACGAGAGCGGCCTTGGTTTGGGGTATCCCGCTGCCCCGGGCGAAGGGGAAGTACCGGTAAAGCAAGTACCCGGTGATCAGCGAGCCGAGAGTCGGCACCAGAACGCGGCGCCACCCGGCTCCGCCGGCGGGATACAGGTGAGCCGCCAGCCGGCCGGTAAGAAGGATGAAGGCGACCACGACCAGGCCCACCAGCGCGCCGATGACCAGGCTCAGCAGCAGCGCGAGCTGATCTTCCCTTCCGCGAAGCTCACCGGCCCATGTCACTAGCCGCTGATGCAGGGGGATTCGTGGCTCCGGGGTCACGATCCGCTGATCGTTGAGCGGACCGCGGCCGAGCTCCGCGAGCCTCGTCGCCTGTCGGCCCCGCGGAAGGCATTAACCTGTATGTCGGTAAAGATCATTGGCGCGGGCATGCCGACCAGGCCCATCTCCCTGATCACGAGGCGCAGCAAGGAGCCCAAATGCTTCCGCTGGGTCGGCGAGAGCCGGCCCAGCGCCTGAATGATCCGCACCTGCACCGCCGGACCCGACCGACGCAGCAAGGCCCGGCCGCTGCTCGAGAGCGCGATCTCGATTCTTCGGGCATCCTCCGGCGACGCGTGCCGGGTGACCAGTCCACGCTCCACCAGCCGGCGCACCACCACGCTCACCGAGCTCTGGTGAGTGTAGGTACGCTCCGCCAGCTCGTTCAACGACTCCGCAGGTCCTTCGGCAAGCTGTTGCAGCACGAAGAGCTGGGCGCCGCTCACGCCGAGCTCTCGTTCGGCTCGCCGGGCCGATGTCCGAATGGCGCTGACCAGCCGCCGGATGGCGTCCAACGCCTCAGTGATGGCACGATCGGTCCTGATGGGACGGACATTCCGCTTCATAGGCAATTCCAGCTAGTGAGCCAGATCACGGCAGCAGGACCTGCAATGATGGTTAATCGAAAAGGTAAATAGATGGGACTCCCATAGAAATAGGCGGTACGCGGAGCCGCTGCGGCGGCGCCTGCTCCGGCACAAGGAAAGCGTCCAGATGATCAGGATCTCCGCTCTGTTGGTCGGTCGGCTGTCGCGGCGTCAATCTCTATGTCTTCGCGCTTCCGTGAGCGGTACGGAGCCCGACTGAGCTGGTCCGCGCCGGCCACGGCGGTCCTGGTGCTGCTTGGGCTTGCCGCAGCTGTGCCGGTTATTCGCGCCGCGAGCCCGCTGCGGGTGTGCGCCGATCCCAACAACCTTCCGTTCTCCAACCGCCAACAGGAGGGTTTCGAGAACCGGATCGCGGCGGTTCTGAACCCGCCGCCGGCTCACGCGCTCGGCCGTCGCGGGATCGTGAACAACGTGGTGGGCTACAGCATCTTCGGGGACTACTCCAAGCCCAATCCTCCGGCTGAGCTGATCCATGCGGTGGCCGGCGGCGAGGTTGACGTTGCCGTCGTCTGGGGCCCCTTCGCGGGGTATTTCGGCTCCCGGGAGAAGGTCCCGATGAAGCTCACTCCGGTGGTGCCCGCCATAGACCCGCCGGCGCTGCGGTTCACCTTTGCGATTGCGGTCGGCGTGCGGCGGGAGGATTCCACGCTGCGAGCGCGGCTCGATGCAGCCCTCTTGCGGGGACGGTCGGATATCCAAGGAATCCTGCATCAGTATCAAGTGCCGCTGGTGTCTCCCCGTGCCTCACCGGAGTGGCGAGTGGTCGCCGACGTGCCGCTGCCGGGAAAAGCGGCCCGTTTCGATTACCAGAGCTTCGACCTGAGCGCTGGGCGGCTGTGGATCGCGCATATGGGAGCGGGCGAGGTGCTTGCCTTCGACGTTCGCAGCCGGAAGGTCGTAGTGCGAGCGTCCGACATGCCTGGTGTTACGGGCGTCCTCGCCGTGCCGGCCTTGCAACGAGTGTTTGCGTCTTTGAGCGGGAGCCGGGAGGTGGCGGTGCTCGACTCCCAGACCGGCCAGGTGCTCAGGCGGGTGCCCGGCGGGCGGTTCCCCGACGGGCTTGCCTACGCTCCTCATGCGCACAAGCTGTTCGTCTCCGATGAATACGGCCGGCAGGAGCTGGTCCTCGAGGTCGCCACGTCCACCTCGCACCCGCCGATCCCAATGGGCGGCGAGGTGGGCAATCCCCAGTACGACTCGGTCTCCGGCCGCATCTGGGTGGCGGTGCAGACCCGCAACGAGCTGGCCGCCATCGATCCGATGAGCGACTCTGTCGTCGCCCAAGTGCCGGTGCCAGGCATCGAGCATCCCCACGGTATTTACGTGGATGCGATTGGGCGGCGGATCTACGTGACCGGCGAAGAGAACGCCACGGTCGGGGTGCTGGATCTGCGCACTAACCGGATGCTAAGGACCTACCCGGTTGGGGACGATCCCGACGTGCTCGCGATGGATCCCTCACGGCGCCGGCTCTTCGTGGCCTCCGAATCCGGTATCCTCTCGGCCTTCGACGTCCGCGGCGACTCGTTGGTATCACTGCCGCGCTACGTTGCGCCCCATGCGCATTCGGTTGCCGTAGACCCGGCCACCCATCTGCTGTACTTGCCGCTCCAAAGCGTCGGTGGACGGCCGGTGCTCCGGATATTGACGCAGGAGTAGCGGACGGGTTCGGGTTCGCGCCTGCTTGCCCGGGCCGGGCCATGCCTTCGCGAAGCATCGCGTTAGGGCGAGCGCGCGCGCAAACTCTCGCGTCGGTTTGATACCGCGGTTCGCCGAGCGTATCCTTAGCTTGTCACCGACTGCTGTCGTGGAGCACTGCGTGCCGGTGACCGCCAGGTTGTCCAAGCATTTCTATGACGTCTTGGGCGAAGACGTGGCGAACGAGCTGGTGGACTGGTTCAATGCCGTGGACCTGACCTACCGAGCGGATCTCCGCGAGCTGAATGAGCTCAACTTCGCGCGGTTCGACGCCAAGCTGGAGCAGCGGCTGGCCGAGCTGAGAGCGGAGTTGCGCCAGGAGATCGCGCAGCTGCGGGCGGAGCTGCGAGCTGACCTGCGGGAGCAGATCGTCGCGCTACGGGTCGAGTTCCGCACCGACCTCCAGCAGGTACGCACCGAGTTGCTGCGCTGGATGTTTGGCTTCTGGGTCACCACGCTCATCGGTATCGCCGGCCTGCTGATCGCGCTGCGCGAGCACTAAGCTCAGCACCGACATCGCGTTCGTCTCCCTAGGGCTGGGTGAAGGCCGTGGGTGAGAGAGACACAGGTGGGTCGTCATCCCGAGCGCAAGCGAGGGACCTTGTTCGAGCTCCCGAGCCGCCTTACCGCCTTACCGCCTTACTATCTTCCGAGCCAAGACTCTCCACCCGGAGCCCCGAGTCTTGGTTCCGCGACGACCCATCGCCCTCTCCTTAGCCCTGTTGCTCCTCGCGCGTGGCCCTGCCGCCGTTGCCCAGCAGCCCCCTGGGCCCCTCGTCGGCTTTCACCACGATCGCTGGGGCATGGAGGACGGGCTCCCCGACAATCGCATTACCGGCATCGCCCAGAGCGCCGATGGCTACCTCTGGCTCGGCACCGGCGAGGGGCTGGTGCGGTTCGATGGGGTGCGCTTCACTCGGCGCAATCGCAGCGACAGCGTCGCAACGCCGCTATTCCAACCGCTTCTCGCCGACCATCTGGGGCGGCTCTGGGTCACGACCGCCGGTGGCGGGCTCGCCTTTTACACCGGCGGGCACTTCAGGCCCGCCACCCCCGGAACTCCGCGCATAGACGGAGGGATCAGGCAGCTCAGCGAGGCGGCATCGGGAGGGCTCTGGGTGGTATCCGGACGAGACTCGGCTTGGAGCTGGCGCGACGGTCGCTTGGTTGCGGCGCCGTGGTCCTCGCTCTCTCCCACCGGCATTCGAGCGCTTCATCAAGACCCGGCCGGTCGAGTGTGGATTGCGACCGGCGGTCGTGGTGTCATCCGTCTCGAAAGCGGCACGCCGCGAGGCATCACCACTCGGAATGGTCTCTCCGACGACGACGTCTGGACCATCCTCGAGACCCGAGATGGCACGCTCTGGTTCGGCACCTCCGCCGGCGTCACCCGTTGGCGGCAAGGGAAGGCCACCGTCTTTCGGCTCGGCGCAGGCCGCATTGCCGCGACGGTGCTCGCGGAAGACCAGGAAGGCGCGATCTGGGTCGGCACCAGTGGTGATGGGCTCTACCGAATCGCCGGCGACAAGGTCGCGTCGATCACGAGTGCGGAGGGGCTCTCCGCCGACCAGGTGCTCGCGATCGATGTGGACCGCGAGGGGTCCATCTGGGTGGGCACCGAGGATGGACTGGACCGCTTCGAGCGAACGGCCGTGCAGGCTCTCACCGCTGAGGAAGGATTGCCCCTCGGCGCACCCGGTGCGCTGGCTTGGAGTGACGGTACGCTGTGGATCGCTCCGGTCACGGGTGGCCTCTTTCGCGCCGAGCCCTCGGCCGATGGGCTCGGGCGCGGCGGAAGCGTCCGGTTCGTACCGGTCGCAACACAAACGCTGACCGGCGATCGGGTCCTGGCACTCGCGCCGGACCGCCGGGGCGGCGGAGTCTGGGCGGGCCGTGGGTCCGGCGGCCTGATGCATCTCGGCTCCACTGCGGTCCAAAGCTTTGCCACGAGAGACGGACTCGCGTCCGGCAGGGTGACCGCGCTCCTCGAGGATCGTCACGGCACCGTCTGGGTCGGGACCGACAGTGGGTTGAACCGCCTCAGCGACCATCGCATCACCACCTATCGGAAGCGCGAGGGACTTCTCGGAGCGAGCGTTCGGTGTCTGCTCGAGGACCGCCGCGGCGCCCTCTGGATCGGTCTGACGAGGGGTCTGGCCAAGATCGAAGGTGACTCGATCAGCTCCTACACCGCCAAGAGTGCGTTGGGTGGCCGTGAGGTCTTCTCGTTGCTCGAGGATACCAGCGGCACCATCTGGGCCGGACTCAGCGCGGGGCTCACCCGGGTGCACGACGGACAGCTCACTGCGATCGGGCCCGAGCAGGGGCTGGCGGAGCGAACGGTTCGCGGGCTGGAGCTCGACCGGGGAGGTGATCTCTGGCTCGCGGGGGACGAGGGCATCTCCCGCGTATCGCTCGCTGAGCTGAACGCGGTGGCCGACGGCCGACTGGACCGGGTGCATCCTGTCCTCTATGGACCCGAGGAAGGGCTTCCGGGCAGCAACGCTGCCAGCGGGGTGGCACCCAACTCACTCCATGCTCCGGATGGCCGGCTCTGGTTTTCCTTCAGCCGCGGAATAGCCCTTGTAGATCCTTCCCAGCTGCGGCGCAACCCGGTCCCCCCGCCCGTGCACATCGAGGCGCTGAACGTCGACGGGCGCAACCTGCCGCTCGCTGACCAGGTCACGATTCCGACCCATGCGCGCCGCATCGAGCTGCGCTTTACCGCTCTAAGTCTTCTGGCACCGCGGCAGGTCCGTTTCCGCTACATGCTGGATGGAGTCGATCGCCAGTGGATGGAGGCCGGCGCTCCGCGCACCGCGACCTATACCCACCTGCGCCCGGGGCACTATCGCTTCCACGTGCTCGCCGCGAACAATGACGGCGTGTGGAACGAGGCCGGCGCCGAGCTCACGCTTCGCGTCCCGCCCGCGTTCTATCAGGCGTGGTGGTTCTATGGGCTGCTGGTGCTCGCGGGTGTCGCGACGACCTACGCGGCGTTGCGCGCGCGGCACCGCCGGGTGGAGGCGCGATTCGCGCTGGTGCTCGCGGAGCGAACCCGGATCGCGCGGGAGATTCACGACACGCTGCTCCAGGGGTTCACCGGCATTACCCTGCAGCTTCAGGCCCTGGTAGCGCGCCTGACTCAATCGGGCGAGGCGAGGGAGCAGTTCGAGCGGGTACTCGCGCTCGCCGATGCCGCGCTGGCCGAGGCTCGTCGGGCCGTGTGGGACATGCGGTCACCCGAGCTGGAAAGCCAGGGCTTGGTGGACGCCCTGATAGGGGCGGCCCGCGCCGCGGTGGACGGATCGGGCATCGAGCTCCGAACACGGGTCAGCGGCAAGCCGCGCCGGCTCATGCCGGTGGCGGAGGCGGCTCTCTTTCGCATCGGGCGCGAAGCGACGGCCAACGCGGTGAAGCACGCGGACGCTAACGTCATCGAGCTGGATCTCGCATACCACCATCGTTCGGTTCGGCTCTCGGTGCGTGACGATGGCCGCGGCATCCAGCCCGAGAAAGACACCGGCGCCCACTCCGGGCACTGGGGAGTCATCGGGATGCAAGAGCGGGCGGAGCAGGCTGGAGGTCGGCTCACGATCACGCCGGCTGCTGGTGGAGGCACGAAGGTGGTGGTCACCATCCCTACCACCTGAATACCTCGAAGGGAGTAGATGAAGACCGGTCCACGGAGGTATTGCGATCAACGGTGCCGGAGCCCTTCTTGAGGATGCCGCCAAGGGAGCAGCCTATGGAACAGCATTCACCGATCACCGTTGCCGCCGCCGACGATCACCCGCTGGTACGAGCGGGCATCGCCGCCGTCATCGGTGCCGAAGCCGACCTGCAGTTCCTGGGCGAGGCGGCGGATGGCAAGGAGGCGGTGCAGCTCTATCGGCAGCACCGGCCCGACGTGCTCCTGATGGATCTGCGGATGCCGGGGATGGATGGCCTCGCCGCCATTCGAGCCATCATCAGCGAGTTTCCCGACGCGCGCATCGTGGCGCTCACGACGTACGATGGGGACGAGGACGTTCATCGCGCGCTTGAGTCCGGCGCCCGGGGCTATCTCCTCAAGGACATGCTCCGCACCGAGGTGCTCAGCACTATTCGAAGCGTATTCCGGGGACAGCGCGCGATCCCGGCACCGGTGGCCGCCCGGCTCGCGGAGCACACGCCGCGCATCGAGCTGACCGAGCGGGAGCGCGAAGTGCTCCAGCTCGTCGCCCGTGGACTCAGCAACAAGCAGATCGCCGAAGCCATTGGCCGCACCGAGGGCACTGTCAAGGTGCACCTCAAGAACATCCACGAGAAGCTCGGCGTCGACGATCGGACGGGTGCCGTGACCACCGGCCTTCGGCGCGGCATTATTCGTCTCGACTAGACAGAAAGCAGTGAGCAGTGAGCAGTAAGGAGTAAGAAGTAAGGAGTGAGAAGTGACGTCATCCCGAGGGATCCCTGAGCTCAACGAAAGGGGACCGAGGGATCTACCCGTCAGCTTTCGGAACCTAGCGGCAGATCGCTCGCTGCGCTCGGGATGACGGTGTGCGTCACTCCTTACTCTTTACTCCTTACTCCTCACTGCTCACTGCTCACTTCTCACTCCTCACTCCCCGAACGGGGTATCCGCGCCTTCCCAAAACGAAGTAGCCAAAGACTCCTCTTTCCGTAGACGCGCGCGCCGCGGCCCCTTCCTATAGTACCTGCCGTCCGGCCGATGTCGGCCGATTGCTAGGAAAGGAGGATCGAGATCATGAGACAACTTCACGCAGGCATGCTGGCATTTCTGGCGCTCACCGCGGGCTGCGGGGCCTCTCGCGCCCCCATCGCGCAGGCGCCCGCGCCGAAGACGGCTGCTGACAGTGGGTCCGCGCTCAAACGGCGCAGCATCCCGGTGCAAATCGACAACCAGAACTACAGCGACATGGACATCTACGTCATCAACTCGGGCCAGCGACTCTTGATCGGTCAGGCCATCGGGCTCAACCGGACCACGCTTTTCATTCCGTCGAGCGCCACCAGGGCAGACGGGCAGGTCAGGTTGCTCGCGGATCCGTTGGGGGCGAGCCCGCGGGTGGCGACGCCGCTGCTGGTCGTGTCTCCGGGGCAGGCCATCTTCTGGAACATCGGATTGGACCAGGCCATGTCGAGTGCGAGTACCGGGGCGATTTAGCGATTTCGGAATTGGGTGTAGAGCTGAACTTCTTGAACCGGAGCAAAAGGAGCAGACGATGCAAGGGAGCATGCGAGTAGCGATTGCCGGCGCGGCGATGATCGCCCTGGCCTCGTGTGCGGGCCAACAGGTGAAGACTGATTACGACCCGGACGTCGGGTTCTTCAAGTACCATACGTTTGCCCTGGTGCCCAAGCCGGCGAACGTGTCCCAGCAGCTGCTCGACCAGCGAGTCCGGCGTGCGGTGGAAGCGAAGCTCGAGTCCAAAGGCCTGAACCAGGTGGAGCGTGGCTCGGCGGACCTGCTGGTGGGCTACGGCGTGGTTGACCGCAGCCACACCGAAGTCGAGGAGACCGGCTATGGCGGCCCATGGTGGCACTGGCGCTGGGGAGTACCGTGGCCGGCCACCATCAATGAGACCGTCCGCACCTACACCGATGGAACCGTGGTGGTTCATCTGATGGACGCGAAGACTCACCAGGTGATCTGGCAGGGCCGTTCCCCTGACGCGCTCGATTTGCCCGCCAAGAATCCGCGGAGGTCGGAGCATCAGGTAGACGTGGCGGTCTCGAAGCTGTTGGATCACTTCCCACCGAAGAGCCACGCATGAGTACCAGCACACGCCGCCGCCGCGGGCTCCTCTGGTTGAGCCTGCTGGCGGCCTCAGCCTTCTCGGTGATGTCTGAGCTGCACGCTCAGGCATCAATGCCGGCCTCGTCGGCCGACTCGGCCGATGCGGGGTGGCCACGCGAGCTCAGTGCCGGAGACACCCGGTACTCCCTCTATCAGCCTCAGGTGGACAGCTGGAAGGACAACCAGCTTAGCGCTCACGCCGCGGTGGCGGTGCGCCCAGCCGCCGACAGTGAACCCACCTTCGGGGTGGTGTGGCTCAGTGCGCGGACCGACATTGACAAGGCGGACCGTCTGGTGTCGCTGGAGGACGTCCGGATCACTCGGGCCAATTTCCCGTCAGCGCCCGACCAGGCGACCGGGTGGCAGGCATCGCTGCAACGAGCGCTGGCCACCGAGGCAAAGACGATCTCGCTCGACCGGCTGGAAACCTCGCTCGCCGTTCAACAGGAGCTGCAGAAGGGCAACGCTCAGCCGCCGGAGAACACCCCGCCCCACATCATCTTTTCGAGCGTGCCGGCGATGATGGTGCTGCTTGATGGCGAGCCGCTACTGCGACCCGCGCCAGCTGGCCTGCAGCGTGTCATCAATACCCGCGCACTGCTCCTCGAGGACCACGGCACCTACTATCTGCACGTGTTCGACGGGTGGATGCGGGCTCCGGCTCCGGAGGGCCCATGGACGGTCGCGCCGTCACACCCGGCCTCGCTCGATGTCGCCATGCGAGGGCTGGTAGCGTCCCAGCAGGTGGATCTCTTGCAGGGTGCACCGGCGGACTCGACTCGCCCGCAGCCGTCACTCGCCTCGAGCGCACCGGTCATTTACGTGAGCACCAGGCCCGCGGAGCTCATCGTGACCGATGGCGCACCGGACTATCTGCCAATCGACGGCACTCGGCTGCTCTACGTCAGCAACACCACCGGTCGAGTCTTCAAGTTCATGGGTGATAACGAGACCTACATCCTGATTTCCGGCCGGTGGTATCGGGCCCACTCCGTGAGCGGACCCTGGACGTACGTCGCCGGCAGGGATCTTCCCGCAGATTTTGCGCAGATTCCCAACACCAGCCCCATGGAAAACGTGAAGGCCTCGATCCCGGGCACGCCGCAGGCCCAGGAGGCCGCTATCGCGAACGCGGTTCCCCAGACAGCGACGGTACAGCGGGCCGGTACGACATTGGATCCCGCGCCGGTCTTCGATGGCGATCCTGAGTTTCTGCCGATCGCAGGCACCGACCTGGAGTACGTGGCGAACTCGGCTGTGCCCATTATCGAGACCGGGCCAGCGGCTTTCTACGCGGTTCAGAATGGCGTCTGGTTTTACGCCAGTTCGGCGTATGGGCCGTGGGCCGTCGCCGCCGCGGTGCCACCGGTGATCTATTCGATCCCGCTCAGCTCTCCGCTTCACTACGTGACCTACGTGCGAGTCTACGGCGCCACGCCGACCGTGGTCTATGTGGGTTATACCCCCGGCTATTTCGGCACCGTGCTGGGGCCAGATGGTGTGGTGGTCTACGGAACCGGCTACCTCTACCGCCCATGGCTCGGCACGGTGTGGTACGGGCCGCCGGTGACGTATGGGTTTGGCGCCGGCCTGCGATGGACACCCTGGACCGGCTGGAGCTTCGGCTTCGGGCTGGGCTGGAGTTGGGGTCCACCGGAGAACCTCGTGTGGGGCGGCTGGGGCTGGGGACTCCGCCCGTGGTGGGGACCGCCGGCGTGGTGGGCTGCCTATGAGTTCGTCCCTCGGCCTCGCTATGACGTGACGGTCAACATTTATACTCGGTGGGATCGGCGCTACGTCGTAACCCGCACGACACCAGCACTGGCATCGTGGAACCGGACACGGACTGGAGCAGCGTGGGGAGTCGCGTACAACTCGCGTACCGGCAGATTGGCCGCCGGCGAACGGGCGCGGGTGCAGACGGTGTACCACGGAGTCCGAAGCGCACCGACCGCGCACGTGGCAGCACGCCGGATTCAGAGCCGAAGCACCGCCCGACCGGAGGATGATCTCTATGGTGGGCAGGACGGCACGATTTACCGTCGGAGCCCCGAAGGCGCCTGGCAGCAGCGGGTGGGCCGGCAATGGCAGCGCGTAAGCGCCGGCAATACGCCGGAGCTGCTGGAGCGTGAGTTCAACGCTCGAGCGCTGGCTGAGCAGCGGCTGCAAGGGTTGCGTGCCAGTGAGATGCAGGAATCCCGGCCACAGGCCAGTCAGATGGTCCAGCGCCATCGGCGCACAGGTCGAACTCGAGATGAGGGGTAACTGAGGACGACGACGAGGTCTGACTCGTCCGTCATCCCGAGCAGCAGCGAGGGACCTTGCTCGAAGCTCTGGGCACCCTCGAGCAAGGTCCCGCGTCGCTCGCGCTCCTCGTTGAAGTGATCCAAGACACGGCGCCGTGGCGTCCCCGTCCGCCCATTACGCTGGACGTTTTCCGCTGGAGGACGCAATGCCGCGGGCAAAGGAAGAACCGACTGTAGCCGAGCTGATGGGCGAGCTCAGTCAGGATATATCACTGCTGGTCCGGCAGGAGTTCCAGCTGGCGCGGACGGAGTTGGGTGAGAAGGTGTCGCACGTCGGCGCCAGCCTGGCTACCGTCGTTCTGGGCGGGTTTCTGGCCTACGTGGGCGGCCTCGCGCTGGTGGCGGCCCTGATCCTGGTGCTGCACGACGTGGCGCACGTCTCGCCCTGGGTCTCAGCGATCATCGTCGGCGCCGTGTTCGCGTTGGGCGGCTTCATCGCCGTCAAGGGTGGTCTCACCGGCCTCAAGCGAGTGGACCTGACCCCGCGGCGAACGCTGGACACCTTGAAGGACGACATCCAGTGGGCAAAGGGGCAGCAATCATGACCGACTACGATCGGCGCAATCCCGAAGTGCTCGAGAACGAGATCGAGCGGAGCCGGGAACGGATCAGCACTGACCTCGATCAACTGGGTGAGCGGCTGAAGCCGCATCATCTTAAGGAACGGGCGCAAGACGCCCTGGAAGAGAAAGCCCGGCGGGCAGGCCGCCGACTGGTGAATCTGATCCGCCACAACCCGCTGCCGGTCATCGGCGCGGGAATCGCCGGCCTGCTGGTCTTCGCGCGAGGCCGGCGCAGCAAGAAGACGAGCAGGGCCAAGGTGACCCGCCGAAAGGGACGCCGCCGGACCTGAGCCGAAGCGCACCGCGGAGGACGGCGACACCCGGCAACGTGAGCCCCACAGGATTACTTTGGGGCAACCTTACCGGAACCCTGAATGCCGCCTCGCTTCAGCCCTCTGCTCGCCCTTGGCCTCCTCGCTGCCTGTCGAGCTTCCCAGACCGCTCCGGATCCTCGTCGTCTCGATCCGATTGCGCGCCAGTACGTGATCCTGGGCTTGAGCCTCGGTCACCACGACCCCAACTACGTCGACGCCTACTACGGCCCCGCCTCGCTGCGCGCGGCTGCGGACTCGGAGTCCCTCTCAGTGGCCAAGGTCCGGTCCTCCGCCGAGTCGCTGATCGCCCAGCTGGGTGACAGCGTCCCGGCGTACCCCGATTCCCTGGTGCGACTGCGGCATCGTTATCTCCACACCCAACTGGGCTCCATGGTAGCGCGTGCCAAGATGTTGGCCGGCGAGCGTCTCACCTTCGACCAGGAAGCGCGCGCGCTCTACGATGCGGAGCCGCCGCACTTCGCCAACGCCCACTTCGACTCCCTGCTGACCCGCCTCGACTCGCTCCTCCCTGGGAAAGGACCCCTCGCTCAACGCTACGACCGCTTTCGGTCTCGCGTGATCATTCCCGCGGCGCGGGTTGATACCGTCTTCAAGACGGCCATCGCCGCTTGTCGGGCGCGAGCGCGGGCGCACCTGTCACTGCCGCAAGGCGAACGCTTCGATCTGGAGTACGTGAAGGGCACGCCGTGGAACGCTTACAACTGGTACAAGGGCGGGTACCACAGTCTGATCCAGGTCAACCTCGACTTTCCCATTGCGATCGATCGCGCCATCGACCTCGCCTGTCATGAGGGCTATCCCGGCCATCATGTCTACAACGCGCTGTTGGAGCAGGCGCTGGCGAGAGGACGAGGCTGGGTGGAGTTCTCCATCTACCCGCTGTTCAGCCCGCAATCGCTCATCGCCGAGGGCAGCGCAAACTATGGGATCGACATGGCCTTTCCGGAGCCCCAGCGCACTGCCTTCGAGCGCGACTCGCTCTTCCCAATTGCCCGGCTCAATCCCGCGCTTGCAGGGCTGAACGGGTCGGTCCGCCAGGTAATAACCGATCTCAACTATGCCCGGAACGAGGTAGCCCGTCGCTATCTCGATGGCGAGCTCGACGCCGCCGGTGCCCGTGCCGCTATGCAGCGGTACTGGCTCATTTCTCCAGAGCAGGCGGCCAAGACGCTGCGCTTCATCGATACTTACCGCAGCTACGTCATCAACTACAATCTCGGCCGGGATATGGTAGCCAGCTGGCTCGATCGTACTGCCCATTCCGATCCTGCCGCACGCTGGAAGGAGTTCGGCGAGCTGCTGTCGTCGCCCCGGCTGCCCCACGATCTCCGGTAACGATCTTCATGACCGCACTTCACGGCTCCCTGCCGGCAGGGATCGAGATCCTGGGCCAAGAGGTCCCCGGGATGGACCGAGTCCTGACTCCGGCCGCCGTCCGCTTCCTTGCTGCCATCCTTCGCAAGTTCACCGACGAGCGCGAACAACTCTTCGCGCGACGGCGCGAGGTGCAACGGCGTCTGCGTGCCGGCGCCAACCCTGACTTCCTCGAAGAGACCCGCTCCACTCGCCAGGAGTCCTGGATGGTCGCACCAGCTCCGGCCGATCTCCTCGACCGGCGGGTGGAGATCACCGGCCCGGCGGAGCGGAAGATGATGATCAACGCGCTCAACTCGGGGGCGCAGGTATTCATGGCGGACTTCGAGGACGCCCTCTCTCCACCGTGGATCAATGTCATCACCGGCCAGCTGAACTGCATGGACGCGGTTCGACGGACCCTCGCGTACAACAGTCCTGAGGGCAAGTCGTACCGTCTGGGCGAGCGCCTTGCGACGCTGGTAGTTCGCCCCCGCGGGTGGCACCTGCACGAGAAGCACGTGCTCCTCGACGGCCGTCCAGTCTCGGCCAGCCTCTTCGACTTCGCCATGTATTTCTTCCACAATGCACAGGAGCTGCTCCAGCGAGGCAGTGGCCCCTATTTCTATTTGCCCAAACTGGAGAGTCACCTCGAGGCCCGGCTCTGGAACGATGTTTTTCTGTTTGCTCAGGATACATTGGGGATTCCGAAAGGAACGATCCGCGCCACGGTCCTGATTGAGACCATTCTGGCCGCGTTCCAGATGGACGAGATCCTCTATGAACTCCGTGACCATGCGGCCGGGCTCAACGCCGGGCGGTGGGACTACCTCTTCAGCATGATCAAGAACTTTCGGGACCGGCCGGAGTTTGTGCTGCCGGATCGAGCTCAGTTGACGATGACCGTCCCCTTCATGCGCGCCTACACCGAGCTCCTGGTCCAGACCTGCCATCGCCGAGGGGCTCACGCGATCGGCGGCATGGCGGCCTTCATCCCCAGTCGGAAAGACCCGGAAGTGAATGCCGCCGCCCTTGCCAAGGTGCGGGAAGACAAGGACCGCGAAGCGGGCGCCGGATACGATGGCGCCTGGGTCGCGCACCCGGACCTGGTGCCCGTCGTCGCGGAGGCCTTCGAGGCGCACCTGGGCTCCGAGCCCCATCAGAAGCAGCGATTGCGGGAAGATGTCCGCGTAGGCCAGGCGGAGCTGCTCGATGTGCGGGTGCCCGGCGGGCGAGTCACCCGGGCCGGCGTGGCTGGCAACATCAGCGTGGCAATTCAGTATCTCGCGGGTTGGCTGGGAGGCGCAGGCGCCGTCGCCATCAATAACCTGATGGAGGACACGGCCACCGCCGAAATCGCCCGATCCCAGCTCTGGCAGTGGATCCGGCACGGGGTACGGACAGACACGGGGCAGCAGATCACACTGGAGTATGTTCGGACGGTCGCCCATGACGTGCTCGACCGGCTGCTAGCCGAGGGACCGAGTGGTCGGTTGCGTGAGGCGGCCAGTCTGTTAGATCAGCTCATTGGGGCGCAAGAGTTCCCCGAGTTTCTGACGGTGCTCGGGTATCCATATCTCAGCTGAGGGCGGGAAAGGCGCCCTCCGCCCTACCGCCGTTCCCGCGACCGAGCGCCCCATAGGAGCGCTTCAGCGCGACTCGGGCGCGAGGGAGTCCCGTGGGGCCGCTCGCGCTGTTCCCGCCTTCCCACCGCCTATATTTCGTCATGAGCCACGAGCACTACTATCACGCGGCTGACCTCGCTCGGTTCGCTGAGATGAGCAAGGGTTCGCCCGAGTTGTGGGAGAAGTTCAACGCCTGGTACTCCGCGGTCTTCGCCGAGGGCGCGCTGTCAGCTCGAGAAAAGGCGCTCATCGCGCTTGCTGTCTCCCACGCGGTGCAGTGTCCCTACTGCATCGATGCCTATACCACCGCGGCCCTGGAGCAAGGTAGCAACGAAGAACAGATGACCGAGGCGGTGCACGTGGCCGCCGCTATTCGGGGCGGAGCCTCCCTGGTGCATGGCCTACAGATGCGGAATCACCTCGAGCGGCTGGGCATGTAGGTGGTCCTTCCAACTCTCTCCAAGCAACACCATCCCCTGGCCCGAGGCGTAGCGCAGCGCGAACGGCTCGCGCAGGTGCCGCTCGCCCGAAGCTTCGAGGACGCGCTCGCGTCGGCGGGACTCTATCCCCTGCATGCCACTGGCATTGAGGTGCTGCAGATCAATCTCGGCAAGCGATGCAACCAAACCTGCCGGCACTGCCACGTCGATGCCGGTCCCGAGCGGCAGGAAGTAATGCCGCGTGAGATCGTGGATGCCTGCTTGCGAGTGCTGGCAGGGCAGGACATCCCTACCCTGGACGTAACCGGCGGGGCGCCCGAGCTCCACCCGGAGTTCCGCCGAATCGTGCGGGAGGCTCGCGCGCTCGGCCGTCGGGTGATCGACCGCTGCAACCTGACCATCACTCGCCTGCCGAACTACCGCGATCTCCCCGCGTTTCTGGCGGAGCACCAGGTAGAGATTGCCGCATCGCTGCCGTACTACCAGGCTCATCAGACCGACGCGCAGCGCGGAGCCGGAGTGTTCGAGGACTCCATCGCGGCGCTCCGCGAGCTCAACCTCCTCGGCTACGGTCAGCCCGACAGCGGGCTGATTCTCGATCTGGTAGTCAACCCGGTGGGCGCCTTTCTTCCGCCGAATCAGGCTGCTGCCGAGCGGGAATGGAAGCAGGAGCTGAGCCGGCGATACGGGATCGTGTTCAACCGACTGTTTACCATCACCAACATGCCGATCAGCCGGTTCCTCGAGTACCTGGAGCAGAAGGGACAGACAGAGGCATATCTCACCCGTCTGGTCCAGGCCTTCAACCCAACCGCTGCAGCCGGGGTGATGTGCCGGACGACGCTGTCGGTCGGGTGGGATGGGACCCTGTACGATTGCGACTTCAATCAAATGCTGGAGTTGCCACTCGAGGCCGGCATGCCACGGAACATCATGGAGTGCGAGTGTTCGGTCCTGGACCTTCGTCGTATCGCGCTGGGCCCACATTGCTTCGGATGTACGGCGGGTGCAGGATCGAGTTGTGGGGGCTCACTGGTTAAGGAGTAGGGAGTGAGGAGTGAGAAGTGAGAAGTAAGGAGTGGGGGAGTAAGGAGTAAGGAGCGGAAAGTGGTCCTCACCCCGAGCGCAGGGGTCTCCTCGTCTTTCCCAGTACCGTATTGTATTCGGGTATGACCGAGCCAGATCCTTCGCGGAGCCTGTCCTGAGCGCAGCGAAGGGCTCAGGATGAGGATAGCTGTTAGCTGTTAGCCGTAAGTCTAGCCTTTACCCTTCTCTGAACGTTAAGTTTCGGCCATGACCGCGCCTGCTAGGCCTTCCAAGGCTCCCGCCGTGAGCACAGGGACGCCAACCATCTGGCTCGATGGCAAGTGGTACGATCGGGAGACCGCCACCGTCTCGGTCTACGACCACGGCCTCCTCTACGGCGACGGTGTCTTCGAGGGCATCCGGGTCTACGGCGGCAAGATCTTCAAGCTCGCCGAGCACCTGAACCGGCTGTACGACTCCGCTCAGGCCATCTGGCTCACCATCCCGATGTCGAAGGATGAGATGGCTCGCATCACCGAAGAAGCGGTGCGTCGCTCGGGAATCACAGAGGCCTACATCCGTCACGTGATCACCCGCGGCGTGGGCGACCTCGGGCTCGATCCACGGAAGTGCGCCAAGCCCTCCATCATCATCATCGTGGACACGATCCGGCTGTGGCCGGAGGAGGTCTACGAGACTGGTCTCCGAGTGGTCACGGCTGGGACGCCGATCCCACAGCGCGAAGCGCTCTCGCCTCGGGTCAAGTCGCTCAACTACCTGGCCCATATCCTGGCCAAGATCGAAGGCATCCAGGCTGGCGCCGACGAAGTCCTCATGCTCGACAGCGCGGGCAGCGTCGCCGAGGGCTCCGGGCAAAACATCTTCATAGTGAAGAACGGCCGGGTCCGGACGCCGCCGCCGTTCGCCGGCATCCTCAAGGGCGTCACCCGCGATACCGTCATCGAGATTGCGCAGCAGGCCGGCTACCCGGTCGAAGAGACTATGCTCAACCGCTACGATGTCTACACCGCGGACGAAGTGTTCCTCACCGGCACCGCGAGCGAGCTGGTGGCGGTGCGCCAGGTGGATGGGCGGCAGATCGGCGCGGGTAAGTGCGGTCCGGTGACCCGAGACCTGCGAAGCCGCTTCCAGATTCTCGTGCGGAGCTGACCACGCTCTTGTCGGTGGTCATTCCGACGTTGAACGAGGCGCCGCGGCTTCCGCGGTTGTTGCAGGACCTCACCGCTCTCACCGTTGAACACCAGATTATCATCTCCGACGGCGGCTCCAGCGACGGCACCATAGAGGCCGCCGTCGCGCAGGGCTGCAGCACCGTCTCCTCGCCCCCGGGCCGCGGCCGGCAGCTCCGTGCCGGCATCGCCGAGTCAAGAAGCGATTGGCTGCTGGTGCTCCATGCCGATGTTCGGTTGAGCCCCGAGGCCCTGCATGAAGCGGAACTTGCGATGGGCCGGCCGGAGGTGCAGGCCGCGGCCTGGCCGCTCGCCATTCCGCTTGAGGGAACCTGGTTCCGCTGGGTGGAGCGCGTTGCCGAGCTTCGCTGGAAGCTCTTGGGCCTGGCTTATGGAGACCAGGGACTCCTGCTGCGTCGTACTCTCTACGATGCAACAGGCGGGTATCCCGATAGTCGCATCATGGAAGACGTCGCGATCGCGCGGCGGATCGCGCGAGTGGCGCGGATCGAGCACTTCCGTCACCCCATCGTTGTGAACCCGCGTCGCTGGACTCGCGAGGGCAGGGTGCGGGGCGCCATGCGGAATACCGCGCTACTACTGCTCTTCCTGGTCGGCGTCGAGCCCGACCGGCTGGCTCGCTGGTACCAGCCCGAGCCTGAGGGGCGATGAGTCCCGCGCTCGCGCTCTTCCTCAAGGCTCCTCGCAGTGGCACGGTCAAGACTCGGCTCGCCTCCGAGATCGGCGAGCGCCGCGCTCTGAGGCTTTACCGCGTCCTGGTGGCCCGTACCCTTGCGGCTGTTCGGGATGCGGGCTTGGAGGTGACCATCTGGTTTACTCCGCCCGATGCCACGACCGAGATGCGCTTCTGGCTGGGTGATTGGGACTTCCGCCCGCAGGCCTCCGGCGATCTCGGCGCCCGGCTCGCGGCCGCCGCTCGCGCGGTTGAGCCAGGCCGTGGGTGGATCGCTCTCGGCGCCGATTGTCCCCGGCTCGGCGCCGAGCACCTGCGCGAAGCCCGTGTGATCGTACAACGAGGCGAGTTGGTGATTGGCCCGTCGGAAGACGGAGGCTACTATCTCATCGGCGGACCGACCCCGCTGCCGGACCTGTTCAGCGAGATGCCCTGGAGTACCAATCGACTGCTCGACGAGACCCGCACGCGACTCAAGCACGCAGGCGTACGGTGGCACGAGCTCCCCGTCCTCCGAGACGTCGATACCGCGGAGGACGCCCGCGCCGAAGGACTCTTGACCTGATTCCTCGGCGCGGACCATATTGGCCGACCCTCTCGTGGCCTACGCCGGAGCCTCTAGATGGTGTGGAGAGTGGTGGAGCACGATGACCATCGCTGGAACGTGTCAATTGCCGCTGAGCGGCGCGCCAGCTCGCCCTATTGGAATCTGGTCTTCTCCTTTCGGGGCCTCGACCCGGGCCAGCGCTCGTTCTGGGCCACGTATCCACTGTCCTCCTCGTCCAAGGCGGCGTTGTTCGCCCAAGCAGAACAGATTTCCGACGATGCCTTGGCCGCGTTTCTCGCCGAGCACCTCGAGTGAGGACTAGGCCGGCCCTGGCATAGGCCTTGCCCCGTCGAGGGTCTCGCCGTATCTCACTGGACCCCGGCCTCCGTAAGGACCGACATGTCAGACCCCAACCCCCTCAGCGAGCGGCTGCGCTTCGCCGAGTTCACGCTCGAACGGTTGCCCAACGGGCGCTGTCGAGCCCGGGTCGGACTCACCTGGAAGGAATCGGAGCAGTTCTCAGGAGAGAGTGAGGGCCTCGCCTCCCAGGCGGGAGAGTTGCGCTGCGCGGCGCAGGCCTGTGTCGCGGCTCTCATGCAGGCGGTGCAGGGAGGCATGGGGTTCGAGCTGCTCGGCGTAAAGGCGGTCCGGGCATTCGACGCCACCGTGGTGATTGTCTCTCTCGCCGCCCAGGGCGAGGGCAGTGGGCACCGGGTGGTCGGTTCCTATCTGACTGAAAACGACGCGGCTCGCGGCGCGGCACTCGCCGTGCTGAACGCTACCAATCGGATCCTGGGGAACCGTCTGTTCATGCGATAGCCGGCGCTTCGGCAGTCTCGGCTATCTCAGTTCGCCCTTGGTCCCGCGCTTTGCACCCCAGCGGCGTGTGCACCATCCTGCAGTCCCGAATATCGCCCGAAATCTGCGGATCCTGGAAGAGTCGAGGGTACCCCTGTGCGCCTGCGTCTGATCCTGTTCTCCACTCTCGGCGTCTTGTCGGCCTGCGGCGGTCATCATGAGCCCCGTCCTGTGGCTCCAGTCCGCTCCAGCGGCCCGGCCTCTGGCGTGGTGGCGGATTCCGGCCGGCGCTCGGATGCCTTCGCGCTTCCGCCCGCACCAGAGCTCGACACGCTCGTGCCTATGGAAGAGCTCGCCGCCGAAGTGCGACTGGCCTCCGACTCCGCGGCCGACGAGGCGGTGCTCGAAGCACTGGAAGAGGCGAGACCAGGCGACGAAGCCGACAATGGATCTGCCGAGGTGGACCTCGCCACGGCCGGCGGTGCCAAGAGCGTCACCAACGCCGCCACCTGGGATATTGACGTCAGCACCTTCAACAGCCACAACCGGGTTCAGTACTACCTCAATTTCTTCCAGACCAAGGGCCGGGAGCGGATGGGCGTGTGGCTCACCCGCATGCCGCGATACGAGCCGATGATTCGGGAGCGGCTGCAGGTGGAAGGTCTGCCTGGTGACCTGGTCTATCTGGCGCTGATCGAGAGCGGCTTCTCCAACTCGGCGACCAGCCGGTCACGTGCCGTCGGCATGTGGCAATTCATGAAGGGGACCGCCAAGCTCTATGGCCTGCGGGTGGACTCGTGGGTTGACGAGCGGCGAGATCCCTACCGCGCGACCGATGCTGCCGCGCGCCATCTGAAGAGCCTGAATGCCCGCTTCGGCTCGCTCTACCTTGCCTGCGCCGCGTACAATGCCGGCGCGGGCAAAGTCTCTCGCGGACTTATCCGCCTGCCTGATGACGAAGCCGATTCGGTCAACAGCGACGCTACCTTCTTCCGGCTGTACGACACCAAGCTGCTCCGTCGGGAGACCAAGGATTACGTTCCCAAGCTCATCGCCGCTGCGCTGATCGCCAAGGAGCCCGCGCGCTACGGGTTCGAGGTGACCCGGGTAGATCCGCCGGCCTACGACTCGATCATCGTGCCAACGATGACCGGGCTCGACGTCATCGCCAAGCTGGCCGACACCACGGTTGCGGCTATCAGGGAGCTCAACCCTCAGTATCTCCGGCTGGCCACTCCGCCTGGGGTACCCTCGATCGTGCGAGTGCCCGCTGGCCGGGGAGGGTCCACCGAAGCGGGATACGCCACGTTGCCGGCCTCGCGCAGGGTCACCTTCGTGGAGCACGTCGTCGCCCGCGGTGAGACCATGGGCGGCATCGCGCGGCGCTATCACGTGAGCAGCCGGCTGGTCGCGAATGCCAATCCCAAGCTCAAGGCCCGGCGCCTTCGCCCGGGGCAGATTGTGGTGGTGCCGACCGGCGGCGCCCTATCCTCCTCTGTGGCTCGCCGCATTGCCGATCAGGCTGCGCCGGTGGACGCCAGTCCTTCCGGCTTCCATCGGGTCCGCTGGGGCGAGACGCTCTCTTCGATCGCCAAGGACTTCGGCGTGAGTCAGGGCGACCTCAAGCGTTGGAACGAGCTTGAGCCCGAAGGCAGGATTGTCTCCGGTCAGCGGCTTCGGGTTGCGCCACCCAAGGTTCGCACCGTCCAGCCGCGGAGCCCTGCTGTCGATAGCGCTGCCTCGGCGCGTATCCATCTGGTGCGCCGGGGAGAAACTCTGAAGGGCCTGGCGCGACGCTACGGCGTGTCGGTCCAGGCCCTTAGAGATGCGAACGGATTGTCGGAACGCCAGCCACTCAAGGCCGGAAAGTCGCTTCGGATTCCAGGCTAAGGCGTCGCAATCGTCCTCGGCGCCCGATAGCCCTTCAGTACCGCATCGGAATACCCGTTGGCCGGGTTGCCTCCCTGCGACAAAATCTCGGAGACTCGCGCCGGACCTCGGTTATAAGCCAGCAGAGCCAGATGGGTGTTGCGATCGAACTTGTTCAGCAGGTCCCTGAGGAAGCGGAACCCCACCCGTAGATTGGTCTCCCGCTCCATCAACTCCTTCGCCGTCACACCGGGCTGGTAGAATCGAGCCGTGGCGAGCTGGACCTGGGTGTAGCCCAGTGCTCCCATGTTGCTCTTCGCGCTCGACTTGAAGTTGCTCTCGATTTTGACCAGCTGAAAGCCGAGGGCCGGGTCAATGCCCTCGCTCAAGGCGATGTCGTAGATGTCCGCCGCCAGGTCGGCCGGGATCTGATACTTGGCCGAGCTGGCGATAACCGCATTGGCACGGTCGAGCTGTACCTTGGCCAAGGCGGCCTCGCCCCGGGCGGCATCGACTTCGTGCCCGAGGTTGCCCATCTGTCGCACGACCAAGCCGACATCGGGAAAGCTGACGCTGTCCGCGGCGCGTACTCGCTTGGTCCAGCCGGCGAGGGTGCCGACGACGGCGGCCGTCACCAACAACAGGGCGCCACGGACCGCGAGGCGTTTGATGACGTCGCCCCGGGTCTCATTGCACCTGGCGTACTTGTCGGTCGGTCGCATCTCGGGCCAACCTCCTTCTATGAGTTGTGAGCAGGCCTCTTGGTCTTACTCACCAACCTGACATCCTCGATGACCATCCCCCGGTCTACCGCCTTGACCATGTCATAAACTGTCAAACAGGCAACTGCTACCGCGGTGAGCGCCTCCATCTCCACCCCGGTGCGGGCCGTCACCTTGGCCCGCGCCTTGAGCCGCACTCCGGGAAGCTCCGGCTCCAGCCGAGCCTCCACCTCTACGAGATCCAGCCCCAAGGGGTGGCAGAGCGGGATCAGCTCGCCGGTGCGCTTCGCCGCCATCACGCCGGCCACCTCCGCCACGGCGAGCACGTCTCCTTTGGGTGCGGCCTGAGCCGCGACCAGATCGAATGCCTCTTGCGACATCCGGACGGCGCCTTCCGCTATGGCGGTCCGCTCACTCTCCGGCTTGCCGCCGACATCGACCATCCGGGCTCGTCCGCGCTCGTCCAGATGACTGAGCTTCATAGGACCTCCGCCAGCTCCTCGCCCAGCACCGCGAGCAGGATCTGCGGATTCACGTTTCCCCATGCCGCCTCCCGCGCATCGGCCACATGCTCCATCGCCTTGAGGAGCGGCTCCGGGCTCCGGTGGCGCATCAGCGCCGCTGGAACCGGACGACGCATCGGCTGTCCTACGGTGCCCCTGGCGGCTTCGCTCAGTGTGTCCGCGAGCGCATCCAGCATAGCGGTGAACTCGCCCCTGGCGGACCAGGGTGCCTGCCTGAGTACCCGCTCCAGCGTTGGCCCGGCGCCCGCTACCACTGCCTCCAAGAGCTCGTTTGCGGCCTGGTAGGCCGTGCCGCCTTCATCTCCGCCGGCCACCGCCTGCCCGATCGAGCCCTCCGCCAACGCAACCCGCTCGTCGAGGGCCTTGGGCGAAAGCTTTCCCAGCGAACTCGGCTGCTGCGAGACGAGAAAGCTTTTCACATCCTGGTCCGACAGACGATTGAGCCGGACCGTCACCGCCCTCGACCGAATGGTCGGGAGCATTCGCCTGGGATCGGCGGCGGTTAAGACGAACAGCGTTTTCGCCGGCGGCTCCTCCAGGAGCTTTAACAGCGCGTTGGCGGCCTCGGGACTCGACTCCTGAGGCACCAAACGATCGGCCTCGCCGATGATGAACACCCGCCAGCCGCCTTCAACCGATGTCAGAAGAGCACGACGCTGCAGCAGTCGAACCGAAGCCATCGGGTGCACGGCCATTCCGTCAACTGAACCATAGAACGGCTGCTTCCGCCGCTCCTCCAGCACCTGCGCGATCGCCTCGCCGGCTTCCTCTACCTGCCTGTCCGAATCCGAGGCCTTGGGCCGTGGGATCGGGACGAACCAGTGCAGGTCGGGATGTGCCAGTCCACTTACCAGCCGGCACCCCCGGCACGTGCCGCAGGGTTCCCCGGCGGGTCGTTCACAGAACAGCACCTGAGCCAGCCAAAGAGCCAACCGCTGCTTTCCTACCCCGGCCGGCCCAGTCAACAGGATCACCTGGGGGAGCCGGCCTGCCTGGGCCGCCTTCGCGAGCCGTTGCCTAGGCTCAAGGTGGCCGGTCAGGGGTGGCAAAGGCATGCGACTGAAGCTAAGTATCGGCTCCCGGAAGGGAAGCTGGAATTTTGTAACATCTTTTTCAACAATAACTTAGACAGCCTCATTGGCATAGCTTTGTAGGGCAAAGAGGAACCATGTTTGCACTGCATTGTCAAGTGAACACTCACATTTGACAGTGCCTCATGAATGAGCGCTCGCCGCAAATCGGCAACGTGCTGGCTGTACTGGTGATCGTGGAACCGGCGTTTGCGGCAACGAGAATACGCCGCTTGGGCGTGCAATGCTGTGCGTGGCGTCACCCGGATGTAACGCTTGACCGCATATGCCTGGTGGCTAGTTTACAGCGCGCGCGAGCCTGCCTTGCGCCACGATTTTCCCGAGTAGCTCAGCTGGTAGAGCAGGTGACTGTTAATCACCGGGTCGGGGGTTCGAGTCCCTCCTCGGGAGTCTTAGGAAAAACGACACATCCCGCGCGCGGCAACGAGCTTCGGCCCTCGTTGCCGCATTGCTTTTGCTGGTTGCCAATTCC
>JBIOUY010000252.1:0-3914 GCA_044867445.1 Gemmatimonadales bacterium | reverse complement strand
GGATTTCTGCACGCGAGCGATAACTACGGCATGGATGCCTCGTTTCGTCGCGAGATCAAGCGGCTCTTTCCCGATCACGAGCTGGTCGAAGTCCCGCTCGACCATCCGATCTACCACCTGATCTACGACTTCCCCAAGGGAGTGCCCAAGATCCACCAGCACGACGGCAAGCCGGCGCAGGGCTTCGGGATCTTTCTCGACGGACGACTGGTGGTCTATTACGACTATCAGTGCGATCTGGGCGATGGATGGGAGGACTACGAGGTTCACCACGATCCTCCGGCGAAGCACGAGGCGGCGCTTCGAATGGGTGTGAATCTGTTCGCCTATGCCGTGGGCTACGGCGGATGACCGCGATCGCCACCCGGTCCGCGCTCCAGCGCCTCGCGAGTCCGCTGCAGACTCGTGCGGGAATCGGGTGGGCGGCTCTGGGGATGGGCGCATGCGCCCTGCTGCTCGGAAGCGCAGCCTGGCTGGTCCGACTCGGCTGGCTGCACGCGCCTTACTGGGTTCTGATCGCCTGGGGGCTGACTGTCAGCACGCTGATCGCCATCGCCATCCTGGCCTGGACGGCACGCTCTGCGCTTTCAATTGGGCGGATGGCGCTCCGGCTGGAAGAAATAGGTGCCTGGCGACGTGGCGCGCTCACCGCCTTGCTCGACGCGGCGGCCCCCGGAACCAGCGGCTCGCTGCTCGAGCTGGCCGACCGGGCCCAGGCCGAAGACCTGGGACGGCGGGGACCGGGAGCGGTGCAGCCGATTGCCGGACCAGTGCGGACGCTGACACTCGCCGGCGGCGGACTCCTTGTCCTCGGGCTTGCCGCATTCGGAACTGCGGGGCCGATCCGGGGCCCGGCGGCCGCGCTCTGGCATCCGCGACGGGCCTGGGAAGCCACCATCGCGCCGGTGCGGATTCGAGCGGCCCGCGAGGTGGTTGATCGAGGCGATTCGGTCGAGCTCCATATTGAGGCTCTGGGACGGCGCAGTGCTACACTGTGGCTGCGGGCGCCGGGAGAGTCGTGGCGTCCTCGCGGGGTCCGGCTCGATTCGCTCGGTCGAGCGAGCGTTTCCAGTGGCGCTCTGCAGACCGATCTCTTCGCCCGAGTGAGTAGCGGCAGTCGAGGCTCCGACACCGTGATGGTCCACGTACGCCTGCCGGTATTCCTCGGCTCGATGTCCGTCGTCGCTCACTATCCCGCATATCTCGGCATGGAGTCGGAGCCAGTGCCGACCGGGGGAGACACCCTCATCCTGCCCGCCGGGACCCGCCTCGACACCAAAGGCGAAGCCACCGCTCCGCTGACTCGCGCGTCCTGGTCGGTTGGGACCCGCGCCGAGTCGCTCACGGTGCGCGGCGGCCGATTCTCCGGCAGCTTCGTGCCCTCTGGATCTGGTGAATACCGGCTCACGCTGATCACGGCGACCGGCGCTCCACTGGCGGGCGATACCGTGCGCTTGCCCATCCGAGTCGTAGCCGACAGCGCACCCACAGTCGAGATCCCGGTTCCCGGTGCCGACACCATCGCGCCGCTCAGTCTCCAGGTCCCGCTCGTAGTGGATGTGCGGGATGATCACGGCCTGATCAGCGTGGCCCTCCTCAGCCGACGCATCAGCCGGTTGGGTCTGGTCGATTCCCTGCGGCGGGAGAGCCTCTCCTTGCCGCCCGAACGGCCGGACCGCGCCATCCTGAGCTACACCCTCGACCTCAATCGTCGCTCGCTGCTGCCCGGCGATACCGTGCGCTATTTCGCCGAGGCCACCGACAACACGCCTTGGCGACAGTCGGCCCGATCGCGCGAGTTCGTGCTCCGGCTCCCCACCATGAGTGAAGTGCGGGCCGCCCAGCGCGTCGCCACCAATGCCGTGGCGAGCGGGCTCGATTCGGCCGCGGCGGCGAGCAAACGCATCGAGCGGCAGACCGAGGACCTGGCGAGAGGGCAACCCAGGTCCACGAACGGGGCGGCGGAGAAGAGCGGCGAATCCCTTTCCTTTGAAGAATCCAAGCGCGCGGAAGTGGTGGCGCAGTCCCAGCAGGAGCTGATCCGTCAAGCGGAGGAGCTCAAGAAATCCCTGGAGGCACTACAGCGCAGCGCCGAGGCCGCTGGAATGGGAGACTCAGCCTGGCAACGTGAGTTGACTGAGATCCGGCAACAACTGGAGCGCGCACTTTCTCCCGAGCTGCGCGATCGGCTGTCGGCGCTGCAGCAGGCGCTCAAGGATCTCGATGCCGAGCGTGCCAAGGGCGCGTTGGAGCAGCTCGCCGAGGCCCAGAAGCAGCTACGCGAAGCACTGGAGCGCAGCCGGGAGCTTTTCCGGCGAGCCGCGATCGAAGGCGATCTCGCCAACCTGAGCCAGGAGTCCAAGGAGCTGGCCCAGGAACAGCATCAGTGGAACGACCAGGTCCCATCGGCCGACAGCGCGCACGCAGCTGCCCTGGAACGTCAGATGGCCCAGCGGGCCGATTCGCTCGCCGCCGCCGTTCACCGGGTCGGCGAAGAGGTAGACGGAAAGACTCGCCAGCAGCGGCTCGAGGCGGCGGCCGCCCAGGCGGCGAAGGCCGCGCAGCAGATGCAGCAGGCGTCGCGGTCGGCGCAGCGGGGTCAGCGGCAGCAGGCGCGGCAGCAGGGTGAGCAGGCGGCTCAGTCACTCGACCCAGTGGGAGATCAGCTCCAGAAGGAACGGAGCGATATGCAGCAGGAGTGGAAACAGGAGGTGGTGCAGGCGATCGATCAGGCGCTAGCCGAAACCAGTCGGTTGGCTGAGCGCCAGCTCGCGGTGCAGGAGGCGCTGCAAAATGGGGCCGAACCCAACGCGGCGCTGCGAGGAGAGCAGGGGGCGATCGAGGAAGGCGTGCAACGGGTGCTCGAGCAGGTGCGAAAATCCTCCGGCAAGAACGCCCTGGTGTCGCCCCAAATCGGGTCGGCACTGGGCGCGGCGCAAACCCAGATGCAGCGTGCGCGGGAGGCCATCTCCTCCGCTACACCCAATCCCAGAGAGGGAGCCGAACAAGCCGGCAGCGCGGTCGATGCGCTCAATGCCGCAGCATATCAACTGCTCCGCGCCCGAGGGGACGTCGCCGGCGCGGAGTCCGGGTCGGGCCTGGCTGAAGCACTGGAGCGGATGGCGCAACTGGCCCAGCAGCAGGGCGGGTTGGGTCAGCAGGCCGCGGGCTTGCTGCCCATGGCGGGAAGTGGAGCGATCCGGGAGCAACTGATGCGCCTGGGTGCGCAGCAGCGTGCGCTGGCGGAGGAGCTGGAGAAGCTCAAGGGCCAGGGCAACATGCCCGGCGCCGGCGAGATGGCGGGAGAGGCGAAGGAGCTGGCTCGCAGGCTCGAGGCGGCGCGGCTCGACCGGTCGGTGGTCGAGCGACAGGAGCGCCTGTTCCGTCGGATGCTGGATGCCGGTCGCACGCTCCAGGGGCGAGAGGAAGACGAGCGCAAGGAACGGCAGAGCGTCACCGCCACGGACGACAGCGTGCACCTGCCCCCGGCGTTACGCGCCAGGCTGCAGGGAGAGGACGATCGCCTGCACGTGCCCACCTGGGAGGAGTTGCAACAGCTCTCCCCGGAGGAACGCCGGCTGGTGGTAGATTATTTCCGCCGGCTCTCCGAGCCATCTCCGAGGTGATGGCCGTGCACCGCGTCTTCCTGCGATCACTGTTGGGATCGATGCTCGCGGCCTCCTTCTTGTGTGGTGCAGGGCACGCGCAACAAGAAGGGATGAGTGGCGCTTTCGAGCTAGAGCGCCGGGGAAATTATGCTGCCGCCGCTGAAGCCTACCGGGTGATTCTCACCGGCAAGCCCGGCGACGTGGCCGCCCTGCTCGGCCTGGAGCGAGCCCTCCTTCCCATCAGTCGGACCCCCGATATCCTCCCTCAGGTCCGCGCCGCACTCGCCGCCAGTCCCTCGAACCCGG
>JBIOUY010000251.1:0-2919 GCA_044867445.1 Gemmatimonadales bacterium | reverse complement strand
TCTTGGAGCCGTTGGTGGAACCGATGTTCCACCCGGACTCCTATGGCTATCGCCCGAGGAAGTCGGCCCATGAAGCGCTCGGGGCGTGCCGGCAGCGGTGCTGGAAGTTCGACTGGGGAAAGCGCCGGGATAAACCGTCATGAGAGAGGGGATGAGAACGCCCTACGTCGAAGTGTTAGCGACACGCGACGGCCCCGAGTCATGCGTTGGCGACCCGCAAGGGCGCAGCGAAGCGTTGACAGGGGTACGTGCAGGCTGGGCCAGTGAGCCGCGAAATCAATTCCATTGGGGTGCCGACGCCGTCCCAGTAGGCGGAAGGCAACATCGTCGGCGGCGTTATCGCGAGTCGTCGGAGGACCCCGCGCGGTCAGGGAACCTGCGCATGCACGGAGCTCTCATGAGCGAGAACCGGGAGAGCCCACGATCGCCCGTCGTCGCGATGGCGGGTCGGGCCGCTCGGGGAAGGCCAAGGCCGTAAGCCCGAGATGCACGAGCGTGGGCAGTCGGATAGCCCGAGAGTACTGGCGAGGTCGCCGAACAACGCCGCGCGAGCGGTCGCGGAGGCGGCGGAGGGAAGCGGGCTAGCCGAGGGGAACGCGACCAGCAAAACACGCCCCGGGTCCAAAGCCGGAGTGAGCGTGCCAAGTGCGCTGGATCGTGTGCGCCGAGTGGCGCAGCAGGACAGGGATACGCGGTTCATCTCGCTCCTTCACCACGTCGATATCGACCGTCTGCGGGCGGCGTATTGGGCGCTTAAGCCCAAGGCCGTGCCGGGGGTGGACGGGGTGACGTGGCACGACTACGGGCAGGACCTCGAAGCGAACCTTCGGGATCTCCACGCCCGGGTCCACAGGGGCGCGTACCGGGCAAGGCCGTCGCGGAGGGCGTACATCCCGAAGCCGGACGGGCGGCAGCGGCCGCTCGGGATCGCCGCGCTGGAGGACAAGATCCTGCAGCGGGCGCTGGTCGAGGTGCTGAACGCCGTCTACGGCAAGCGCCGGACAACCGGCATGGAGAAGGGAATGAAAGAGTCCTACGTCGAAGACCTAGCGAGTCACGGCGTCCCCGAGTCATGCGTTGGCGACCCGCGAGGGCGCAGCGAAGCGTTGACAGGGGCGTGCGCAGGCCGGCCATTGAGCCTCGAAATGCGTTCGATTGGGGTGCCGACGCGGTCGTATTCGTCGGAAGGCAACACCGCTGGTGGCGTTATCGCGAGCCGTCAGCGGACCCCACGGGGTCTGAGAACCCGGCATGTGTGTGATCTCTTCATGTTGAGAACCGGGAGATCTCACGGTCACCCGCCTGTGGTGATGGTGGGGCGGGTCGTGCGGGGAAGGCCGAGGCCGTAATCCCGTGATGGACGATCGTGAGAAGTCGGATGGTCGCGTACTACCTGTGAAGCTGTCGAACAACGCCCAAGGCGGGGCGGCGGAGGCGGTGGAGGGAAGGCGACCAGCCAAGGGGAACACGACCAGCGAAACGCGCCCCGGACGCAGTGCCGGGCAAGGCGCGCTCAGTGCGCTTGGTCGCGTGCGCCGAGTGGCAGCAACGGACAAGGAAGCGCGGTTCACCGCGCTCCTGCACCACGTTGACGTCGATCGCCTGCGGGCGGCGTACTTCGCGCTTCGGCCGAAGGCCGCGCCGGGGGTGGACGGGGTCACGTGGGAGGACTACGGGCTCGATCTCGAGGAGAACCTTCGCGATCTTCATGCCCGGGTCTATAGGGGCGCGTACCGGGCGAGACCGTCGCGCAGGGCGTACATACCGAAGCCGGACGGGCGGTTTAGGCCGCTCGGGATCGCGGCGCTGGAGGACAAGATCCTGCAGCGGGCGGTGGTCGAGGTACTGGATGCCGTGTATGAGGCGGATTTCCTCGGGTTCTCATACGGGTTCCGACCCGGGCGCTCACCGCATGATGCGTTGGATGCGCTCGGTGCTGGAATCAAGATGAGACGTGTGAACTGGGTGCTCGACCTGGATTTCCGGGACTACTTCTCCCGCCTTGACCATCGCTGGCTGGAGCGGTTTGTTGAGCACCGAATCGCGGATCGGAGGGTCCTGCGGCTGATCCAGAAATGGCTGGCCGCTGGGGTCATCGAGCAGGGGTCGTGGACGGCGTTCGACGAAGGCGTTCCGCAAGGGGCTTCGGCTTCACCGTTGCTCTCAAACGTCTACGCGCACTACGTCTTCGATCTGTGGGCTAACCAGTGGCGGCAACGGCACGCGCGCGGTGATGTGATCATCGTGCGTTTCGCTGACGACGCCGTGGTGTGCTTCGAGCATCGGGATGACGCTGAGCGGTTCTGGGCGGACCTGCGCGAGAGGCTCGCGAAGTTCAACCTGGAGCTGGCGGCCGAGAAGACGCGGCTGATCGAGTTCGGCAGGTTCGCTGCCGAGCGGCGAGTGGCGCGTGGCCTTGGCAAGCCGGAGACGTTCCGCTTCCTTGGCTTCACGCACGTCTGCGGGAAGGCCAGGAACGGGCGCTTCAAGCTCGTGCGGATCACTGATTCGAAGCGGGTGCCGGCCAAGCTCAGCGCGCTCAAGGATGGGGTTGAGCGACGCCAGCATCTGCCCCTTCCAGAGCAGGGACGCTGGCTGGCCAGCGTCCTGCGCGGGCACTATCAGTATTACGCGGTGCCCGACAACAGCAAGGCGCTGCACGCCTTCCGCCGTCAGGCTGAGTGGCATTGGTATCGGGCGCTTCGGCGCCGCAGCCAGCGCACCACGATGACCTGGGAGCGGATGTCGCGTCTTGCCGATCGGTGGCTACCTCCGCCCCGCGTCCTGCATCCTTGGCCCGAGCAGCGATTCCACGCTCGTACCCAAGGCAGGAGCCCAGTGCGGTAGTTCCGCACGCTGGGATCTGTGCGGGGGGCGGCCCGCAGCCGCACCAGGTGAAGGGCCGTCCCTACCGCGACA
>JBIOUY010000250.1:0-8204 GCA_044867445.1 Gemmatimonadales bacterium | reverse complement strand
ATTGCCTTCTTGACCTCAACCCGCGAGCAGCTGGAATCGGCCCTCACCGGCCACTATGCGATCGAGCGCGAGCTTGGCCGCGGGGGTATGGCCACCGTCTACCTGGCGCGCGACCTCCGCCACGACCGTCCGGTCGCGCTCAAGGTGCTCCATCCCGAGCTTGCAGCAAGCCTCGGCTCTGACCGGTTCCTGCGCGAGGTCCGGCTGGCCGCGCGGCTGCAGCACCCCCACATCCTGACGATGCTCGACTCCGGCGAGATCCCGGTTCCGGGCTCGCCTCCGCTCCTCTGGTTCACCATGCCATTCATCCGAGGCGAGAGCCTGCGCGACCGGCTCAAGCGCGAGCGCCAGCTCCCGGTGGAGGACGCGCTCCGGATCGCGCGCGAGGCGGCCGACGCGCTGGAGTACGCCCACCAGGAAGGGATCATCCACCGGGACATCAAGCCGGAGAACATCCTGCTCGCCGGGACGCACGCGCTGGTGGCAGACTTCGGGGTCGCGCGAGCGCTCGACGTCGGGGCGGAGGAGTCGCGGCTGACCGAGACGGGGCTCGTGGTGGGCACGCCGGCGTACATGAGCCCGGAGCAGGCCAGCGGAGACAAGGGTCTCGACGCGCGGACCGACATCTACAGCTTGGGTGCAGTGCTCTACGAGATGCTGGCCGGCGAGGCGCCCTACACCGGAGCCACGGCGCAAGCGATGATCGTGAAGCGGCTCACCGAGCCGCCGCCGAGCATTCGATCGCAGCGCCCCAACGTGCCGGAAGCGGTAGACCAGGCGATCCGGCGAGCGCTGGCGCCGGTCCCGGCGGACCGCTTCCCTTCCATCGCCCAGTTCGCCCAGGCCCTTCAGGTCTCCGGAGCCAGCAGCACGTCGGCACCTACCGTCGTCGCGGCAGCACCGGCTGTCACAGAACCTCGGGCCGCCGCTCCGTCCGAACCGGCACTGCGGAGCCGCCGGTTCCCTCTGGCTGCCGCGGCGCTCGTCACGGGACTCCTGATCGGACTCGGTGTGCTTTTCGCCTGGAGGAGGAGCAGCGGTGGTGCCGCCACCGGCAGCGGATCAAGCGTGCTAGCGGTTCTCCCGTTCGAGAACCTGGGTCCCAGCGAAGACGAGTACTTTGCCGATGGAGTAACCGACGCGGTCCGAGGGAAGCTCGCCGCGATCCCCAGTGTGCAGGTCATCGCCCGCAGCAGCTCCGAGCCCTACAAGAAAGCCAACAAGCCGGCCGAGCAGATCGCCCGCGAGCTGGGCGCCCGCTACCTGCTCACCGGCACCGTACGGTGGGAAAAGGGCGCGGGCGGTGCGAGCCGAGTGCTGGTAAGCCCGGAGCTGGTCGAGGTCTCGCCGGGCAGCGCGCCCAAGACCCGGTGGCAGGAACCGTTCGACGCGTCGCTCACCGACGTGTTCCAGGTTCAGGCCGATGTCGCCAGCCGCGTTGCACAGGCGCTGGGCGCGACGCTGGGCTCGGGCGAGCGCAAGGCGCTGGAGGCTCCGCCGACCAAGAACCTTGCGGCCTACGATGCCTTCCTCAAGGGCGAGGAAATTTCCAACGGCCTCGGCGTGCTCGACCCGACCCTCCTCCGGCGAGCGCTGGGCTACTACGAGCAGGCGGTCGCGCTCGACTCCACCTTTGCGCTGGCGTGGGCCCAACTCTCCCAGGCGCACTCCCTGCTCTACGCCCTGAGCGAGCCCACGCCAGAGGACGCCCGGACCGCGTTGGCGGCGGCCGAGCGGGTAACCGCGCTCTCACCGCAGAGCCCCGAGGCGCGGCTGGCCATGGGCAAGTACTACGAGATCTCGGGAAACTTGCAGGGTGCGTTGGATCAGTACACCGAGGGACAGCATCTCACGCCCAACAACGCCGGCCTGCTTGCGGCGGAGGCGTTCGTCGAAGAGGGGCTGGGCCGCTGGGACGCGGCTGAAGAGCATTATCGTCGCGCCCATACCCTGGATCCCGGCTCGGTGCAGACGACGCGGCGGCTGGCCCGGGTGTTAGCGTGGCGCCGGCACTACCCCGAGGCGCTTGCCATGGTCGACCGGGCGCTGGCACTGGCCCCCGCCAACCTGATCGTGGTCCAGAACAAGGCCGAGATACACCTCATGCAAGGCGATCTGGCGGCGGCACAGGCGACCCTGCGGGCGGTGCCCAGCCAGGTCGAGCCCACGGCTATGGTGGCCTTCTTTACGACCTACGACGACCTGTACTGGATACTGGACGATGCGCAGCAGCAGCTGGCGCTTCGGCTCACACCAAGCCAGTTCGACAACAATCGGGCCGGCTGGGCGATCGTGCAGGCCCAGACCTACGCGCTCCGCGGCGACCACGCGCATGCGCGTGCCTTCGCCGACTCGGCGCAGATGGCGTTCGAGGAGCAGCTGCGGGCGACGCCGCAGGACCCGCAGCTTCACGCGCTCCGCGGTCTGGCGCTCGCCTATCTGGGCCGAAAGGACGAAGCCATCCGCGAGGGGCTCAAGGGGATCGAGCTGAATCCCCTCTCGAAGGACGCCTTCGGAGGTCCCTACATCCAGCTCCAGCTGGTGCGGACCTACATTCTCACCGGCGAGCCGGAGAAGGCACTCGACCAGCTCGAGCCCTTGCTCAAGATCCCCTATCACCTGTCGCCGGGGTGGCTCAAGATCGACCCCACGTTCGATCCGCTGCGGAAAAATCCACGATTTCAGCGGTTGGTGGGCTCGCCTCAGTGATGATGTTCTAACAACTCAGAGCGGCGTCAGGGTGACCCGTTCTTCATCGAACAGCAATGTCCCATCCGGCAGCACGGTCACGCGCGCCGTTCCAAGCACCCGAGCCTGCCCACCGCTTACCAGGTCGACGATGCCCTGCACCGTCGCGTGAGCCACTAGGGCAGCTCCCGGCTTGGGGGCGAGGGACTCTAAAGTTGCCTTCCCTGTGCCGCTTGCGATGATCGGAGCCCCGACCAACTGGCATACGTCGGTGACCGGCCCCCCTCCGAATTCCAGAACGACGAGATTGATTTCCTTGCCGGATACCCGAAGCTGAACCCCACCCTGCGGCAGGAAGATGACCTGCCCGATCAAATTCAGGCCCTGACTGAGGGGGTCGTCGCAGGCGTCGTCGGGCGTGGTGCCGGCGTCGTAGCCGACCATCATTGCGAGCGGGTTGCTGGGGTCGCCGCCCATCACAAAGGCACTGACGTTAATGAACCGCTCGGCGCGAAATGATGGGGCGAGCTGATCGGCGGGTTCCGTGGGACTCGGCGGATCACCACAACCGAGCGCGAGGGCGCTCGCGAGAACGGCCGAGGGCACGAGAGGCAAGCGCATACACACCTCCGAGGCGAGACGTGGCGGGGTAAACAACACGCAAATGCTCGGCAGCTCTACGGTCTCTGGGGTCCTGCGTGGCGCTCTGGAGCCCGGCATCGCGGAGGAGCGTCAACGCCTCAACTCAAGAGCGCGCAGACATCGTTCAGCTGCCCCGTACCTTGGAGCGGTTGGATGAGGTTCCCCTCCGCGTCGAAGACAAAGCTGAATCTGCCAATGGCGAGGACGAGACCGGCGAAGGGGTCAAAGAGGAGGTTTCGACCCGTTACTACCGTCACCAAATCGCCGCTCGCCAGGGTGTCCTGGTGAAAGGCACCGGTGATGCCAAATGACTCCTGGTTCTGGTTGTCGAGATTGGTCAGGGTCGCGACAGCGCGGGGGGCGGTGGTGATTGAGCGTTCGCCTGGCAGGTCTATCGTTTTCGTCTTGCCGGTGAAATGGAAGAGTACCGGGAAGGCGCAGAATCCTTCGAGCGCGAAGCTCACATCGACGTCAGTTGGCCGGGACTGGGCCCCGCTCACGTGGGGTGCCGCTCCGATTGGCTCCATGAGCGAGGGGCGATCACTGCAGGCGGTCGAGGCCCAGACGAGCACGGCCGCAAGGGGCAGGTGGGAGAGACGCATGGGGGACCTCCGGAGAGTACCTTGCGAGCTGGACAGATCAGGATTTCGAGTTAGCCCGTATGCTGCCTCTATACCAGTACACGCAAAAGTTGAAAGAATCGGCTCATCTTCGGCTCATCCATACCTCACATCCTTGACCGACCGGCGCACGGGCGGCATAGTGTGAGGCCAGGGGCCGGAGGTTCGTCTCGGGCTCCTCGACGCAGCTTGCACACTCCCATGACATCCTCCGCACGCCCCCCTCAGCAGGACATTACTGCGCTGCTCCAGGCTTGGAGTCGCGGGGATCGCGGAGCGCTGGATGCCCTCCTTCCCGCCGTGTACGGCGAGCTCCGACATCAGGCCGAGCGCTACATGCGGCGGCAGCCGGCCGGCCACACTCTGCAAACCACCGCGCTGGTGCATGAGGCCTACCTCCGGCTGGTAGATCAGCAAACGGAATGGAAGAGCCGGGCGCATTTTTTCGGGGTGGCCGCCAAGGCCATGCGGTCTATCCTGGTCGATCACGCTCGGGCGCATCGGGCAGCCAAGCGGGGGGCAGGCGCAGCCAGGCTGACGCTTGGCCAGGTCGGGGACGTCGCCGATCGAAAAACTGAGGTCGATGTGCTCGACCTGGATGAGGCGCTGCAGCGGCTCGGCGAGCTCGATCCGGAAAAGGTGCGGCTGGTGGAGCTGCGGTACTATGGCGGCTTGAGCATCGAGGATGCGGCCGAGGTGCTGGAGATCTCGCCGGCCACACTCAAGCGACAATGGAACACGGCCCGGGCGTGGCTGCGGCGGGAGCTGAGCCCGTCGACGGGATAGGCGGAGCCGTGGAGCGGGAGCGCTGGCGCCAGGTCGAGGCGGTGTTCCAGGCGGCGCAGGAGCGACCACCTGACCGGCAGGCCGCGTTTCTCGACGAGGCGTGCAGCGGAGACGCCGAGCTGCGACAGGAGGTAGAGTCACTGCTGCGGGCCTCGACCGACACTCGGTTCCTGGAGCCGCCGTCTCCCAGTTCTGCTAACGAGGCCACTGCCCCATCGGCACGAGCCGGCCCCGAGCTTCTCGAGCGCCTCCAGCGGGGCCTGGGCTCGACCTATCAAGTGGAACGCGAGCTGGGTGGCGGTGGCATGGCCCGGATCTTCGTCGCCACCGATACCACCCTCGGTCGCCGAGTGGTTCTCAAAGTGCTCGCGCCCGATCTGGCCGCGGGCCTCAATGCCGAGCGATTCCACCGCGAGGTCCGCCTCGCCGCCAGCCTGCAACATCCCCACATCGTCCCTCTGCACGCTGCCGGTCAGGCCGAGGGGCTCCTCTACTACACCATGCCGTTTGTGGCGGGGGAGTCACTGCGGCACCGGTTGGAGCGGGAGGGGCCGCTGCCGGTGGATGAGGTCGTGCGGCTACTGCGGGAGGTGACCGACGCCCTGGGCTTTGCCCATCGCCGGGGCATCATGCACCGCGACCTCAAGCCGGCGAACATCCTGCTGGAGGAAGGCCACGCCCTGGTGGCCGACTTCGGCATCGCCAAGGCGCTGGTGGCGTCCGTCAGCACCACAACCGGCGCCGTGAGCCAAACGTCCACGCTCACGTCGACCGGATTCGTGTTGGGGACGCCGGCCTACATGGCGCCGGAGCAGGCCACGAGCGACCAGACCGCGGATCATCGCGCCGATCTCTATGCTCTGGGCTGCCTGGGCTACGAGCTGCTGACCGGGCGGCCGCCGTTTCACGCGACCTCGGTGCGCGGGCTGCTCACGGCCCATCTCATCGAGCCGCCGACCCCGGTGACGGTGCATCGCCCGGAGGTGCCGCCCGCGCTGGCCAGTCTAATCATGGGGCTCCTGGCCAAGGACCCGGCCCAGCGGCCACAGACCGCCACCGAGGTGCTCAAGGCACTCGAGACTACAGAGCAGCCCAGCGCTATAGAGCAGCCCATCGCCGCCGGCGCCGGCCCGTCTGGCTTTCGGGCGAGGCTGATGGCTACGCTGAGGTACGTGGTAGGTTCGGTGGCGCGTCCGCGTGCCGCCATAGCCATAATCGTGGGAGCCGCGATACTCGCGCTAATCGTCGGTGCACTGGTCATGGCGCGACGCGGAGGCAGCGCCCCGGCCAACCCGGCGGGCGGGCCCCACATGCTGGCGGTTCTACCGTTCAAAAACCTCGGCTTGCCAGCAGATCAGTACTTCGCCGAAGGCCTCACCGAGGAGATCACCAGCCGCCTTGCGACTGTAGGAGACCTTGGCGTCATCTCTCGCACGAGCGCCGACCGGTACCGCAGCACCAGCAAGTCGCTGAAGGAAATCGGCCAGGAGCTGGGGGTAGGTTACGTCCTCGAGGGGAGCATCCGATGGGACAGGCGACCTGACGGGACCAGTCGCCTCCGCGTCACCCCCCAGCTTATCCGGGTGGCGGACGACCGGCACGTATGGGCCAACCGGTACGATGCGGAACTGCGCGACATCTTCGAGATTCAGGCCAACATCGCGGAGCAGGTCGCGACGGCGCTCGGTCTGGTCGTTGCCGCTCCGGCACCAGGAACGACCGCCAAGCCGACCACCAACCTTAGCGCTTACGATGCCTATTTACGAGGAAACGCGGCGTTTCCCGCCGATTTCTACGGCAGTCAGGGGCAAATTCGGACACGACTCGAGCAGGCGGCCGAGGGTTACCGGGAGGCGGTGCGTTTTGACTCGACGTTTGCACTCGCCTACGCCAAGCTAGGGAGTGTCGCCCTCCTTTTGTCGAGGGCCGCCGAAGCCAAAGCCGCAATCGAGCGAGCGCTTCAGCTGGATCCGAATCTGGCTGAGGCTCACTACGCTCGCGGCATGTATCATCTCGGAGTCGAGTCGGACACGACCGAAGGGTTCAGGGAGTTGGAGACCGCGGTCCGGCAGCGCCCCAACGATGCCGAGCTCCTGATGGAGCTGGCTAACACCGAGTGGAACCTTCGCGGGCCGAAGAGTCAAGCGATCACGCGGGCCGAGCGGGCGGTCCAGCTCGACCCTCGAAACCAGCGCAGGATTGTGGTGCTTGCCTTCCTGTACCAGGAGGCACAGCGGTTCGACGAGGCCGAGCGAACGTACGACCGAGCTATCGCGCTCCGCCCGGAGAATCCCGGGCCCTACACCCAGAAAGCGGTGAACTACCTGATTGGCTATGGGGACATCGCCCGTGCAAGGCAGGTCCTCCGGCAGGCCGCCCGGCACGTGGATACGATGGAGTTGATCAGCGCCGCCGCGACCACCCTCATGCCGCAACACTTTCTCGGCGTGTTGGACGAGGGATATCAGCAGACCGCCCTGAGTCTGCCGGTGAGTGCTTTCGGCGGAGACACGGTTTGGTACGGGCTCGCCAAAGGAGCCCTCTACCGCGCCCGGGGCGACTCGGCCCGGTTCCGAGCCTACTTCGATACCGCATTCGCAGTCGTGCAGGCCCACAATAAGCGGAATCCCCGGCAGCCCGATTACTTCATGATGTCTTTCCTGCTGGGCGCCCGCGGGCGACGGGACGAGGCTTATGCCGCGTTCGCGAAAGCCAGGGCCGCCATGGGCCGGCATTTGGTAAAAGATGAATACGAGGCACGCCTCGCGGTGATTGCCGGCGATTACGAGCGGGCCATCAACATCCTCGAACGGAAGAACTGGGGCAACCACCTCACCGTGGCCTGGTTGCGGACTGATCCCTTCTGGGATCCACTTCGCAGCGATCCGAGATTCCAGCGGCTGATCTACTCCACCGCCAACGATTAGCTCTGCGCGACATCGCTGCGGTTGATGTCGCGCTTCTCCCGCTCCACGCCTCACCCTCATCCGATGTTAGCCTCAGCACCACGCAAGGATCCCCTCTGGAGGGCTGAGCCGATTTGCCCGGGTTTGCCGTGTACCAGGATGGAGCCAGCGTAAGCGGCAACCCGAGACATTTCGATGAGGAGGAAGAGTGAAACCCATCGTTGCACTGGCGACCTGCCTGTCGCTGGGATGCGCCCTCGCACCCGGGCGCCTCCCACCGGCCCCCACGTCGGTCTGGGTTCGGAGTCACAATCAGAGCTCCGTCGACGTGTACCTGTTGTGCGGCAGCCACGATGCCCAATGGTTAGGGACGGTGTCAGAGAAGGGATCCGACGCGTTCGAGATCCCTGCCGGCCGGCCACACTGCTGGCAGGGTCTCAACTTCTTTCTCGTCCACCGGAAACTCGGCCGGGGGTACTGGGTCGGACCACTCCGCCCCGAGCGCAGCCAGGCCATCGAATTGGTCATCGAGAAGTACGCCGGACTCTCCAGTGCTCGACTG
>JBIOUY010000249.1:0-8495 GCA_044867445.1 Gemmatimonadales bacterium | reverse complement strand
GCGCCGCGCTCAGCGCCATGCAACGGGCGAGTGTCGCCGAGCCGTCGGCCGCGGCGGCGGGTGCCATGCCCGGAGACGGATGGCCCATGCGACAGCTGACGGAGGCCATGAGACGCGGCGGGCTGCTCTAAGGGCGACGGTGAGCCGTACCGCACGCCGGCAGAGGCGAAGCAGGCACCTTACAGCTTGCTTCGCCTTCTGCCGACGCGGAATGCGAGAGTGCCGCTCAGGATGACTCCGCGTGAGGTTTCGCGACTCTGAGCTGCCCCCGGTCCACCTTCCCCAGGTGCGTAGTCGGCAGGGAATCGACGAAGATCACCTCGCGCGGATGCTTGTACGCTTCCAACCGATCGCGCACCAAGGCCTTGAGCTCCTCCGCCAGGTCGTCGCGGCGCTCGCGAGGGACGACGTAGGCGTGCGGCTTGACCAGCCCGTTGGCGTCGGCCACGCCTACCACCGCCACCTGCGACACCGCCGGGTGGAGCAGCAGGCAGCCTTCCACCTCGGTGGCGGAGAGCCACTTGCCCGACACCTTGAGCAGCTCGTCGGCTCGGCCGCCGTAGGTGTAGTAGCCGTCGGCATCGCGCCGGACCAGGTCTCCCGTCACCACCCACTCGCCCCGGAAGCAGGCCTGGCTCTTGTCCAGCTGCTGCCAGTAGCCCAGGGCCCGCGAACCACCCCGCACCCAGAGGTGCCCCATGGTGCCGTCGGGCACCGGGTTGCCCGCCTCGTCCATCACCTTGATCTCGAAGCCGGGCACCACCTCGCCCAGCGTCCCCGGGCGGATGCGGCCCACGCGATTGGAGAGGAAGATGTGCCACTGCTCCGCGGTGCCGAGGCCGTCGAGGAGGGGTACCCCGAAGAGCCGGTCCCACCGGGCGTGCAGCTCCTCGGGCAGCCCCTCTCCCGCGGAGGTGGCCAGGCGCAGGCAGGAGAAGTCCTGGCGGCCGGCCTCCGGATGACTCACCATCTGGTTGATCATGGTGGGGACGGCGATCAGGATCGTGGGCCGGTACCGCGCGACCCGGCTGAAGATGGCGTCCGCGGTACAGCGGTCGTCGAACAGCACGCTGGTGGCGCCGGCGGCGAAGGGGAAGAAGAGGTTGGACCCCATCGCGTAGCCGAAATAGAGCTTGGGCACCGAGAGGGTCACATCGTTCTCGGTGTAGCAGAGGACCTGGCAAGCATAGCACTCGCAGGTGTTGACGAATGAGCGATGCGGCTGCACCGCGGCCTTGGGCCGGCCGGTGGTGCCGCCGGAGAAGAGCCAGATCGCGGGGTCGTCACGATGGGTGGGGAAGTTCTTCCACGTATCCGGCGCCGCCGCGAGACGCGATTCCCAATCGCTGCCGCCCACGATGAGGAGCTTGGGCGCATGACCGGCTCGACCGGCCGCCGCGCAAAACGCGTCGGCTCGCTCGGCGGTCACCAGTGCCACGACAGCGCGGCTGTAGTCGAAGAAATACTCGATCGCGTCGGGCTTGAGCTCCGGGTTGACCATCACTACCACGGCGCCGATCTTCAGGATGCCGAACAGCGCCCCCACATAGTCCGGCCCGTCGGGCAGGGCGATGATCACGCGCTGTTCCGGCGCCACTCCCGCCGATTTGAGCACGTTGGCATAGCGATTGGCCAGTGCCTGAACCTCACGGTACCTCCACCGTCCGGCATCGGTATGGAGCGCGATCCGGTCTCCCCGGCCTTCGCGCACCCGGGCATCGAGGAAGTAGTCGGCGATGTTGAGCTGGGCTGGCTGTTCGTCGGTCATATGGACAGCACGTTTCGAAGCCTCACCCATTTGTCACCCTGAGCGGAGCGAAGGGGGCATGCCCCGAATGATGGCTCCTTCGCTTCGCTCAGGATGACAGCGGCCGGGGTTAGATGAAAAAGAGTGGTGAGGACACAATAACCGTGCAGCCGCTTGCCGCAATGACCTGGGAGGAGGCCCACCACGCCGCCGGCCCGAGCTCCGTCGCGATCCTGCCAGTGGGCGCGATCGAGGCCCACGGCCCGCACCTGCCGCTCGAGACCGATGTAATCATCGCCCAGGCGATGGCGCGCTCCGGTGCCGCTCGACTTGCCGCGCGCGGCCTACGGGTCCTGGTTCTCCCCCCGCTGACCTACACCGCCGCGGGCTTCGCCCAAGGGTTCGCCGGAACCCTCTCGCTCCGACCGGAGACCGTGACCGCGACGGTGGTGGACATCGCCGGCAGTCTGGCTCGGCACAGCTTCGGAGTGCTCGCCATCGCCAACGCGCATCTCGATCCGGGACACCTCGCCTCCTTGGAGGCGGCCGTGAACACGATTCGACGCGAGGTCGGGCTCGCGGTGGCATTCCCCAACCTCGCCGCCAAGCCGTGGGCACTCCGGCTGGGCGACGAATTCAAGAGCGGCGCCTGCCATGCCGGCCAGTTCGAGACCTCCATTGTGCTGGCCGAGCGCCCGGAGCTGGTGCGCCAAGTGGTCATGGCAGGGCTGCCGCCGAATCCAGCGTCGCTGTCCCGTGCTATCCGCGAGGGCAAGCAGAGCTTTGAGGAGGCGGGCGGCGACCGGGCCTACTTCGGGTATCCTGACCAGGCGACGCCCGAGGAAGGCAGAGCGACGATCGAGGTGCTCGGCGCGATGCTCGACGAAGCGGTTCAAGCCGAACTCGGCGCTCGTCACACACTATGAGTACGATGGCCGGCCGTGTAGCGGTAGTCACCGGTGCTGGTCGGGGAATCGGGGCTGCCACGGCGCGAGCCCTGGCAGACGTGGGCTTGAGCGTCGTGCTCGCCGCTCGGACTCGGGATCAGATCGAGCGGCAGGCGTCCGAGCTGTTGGCGAACGGCTGTCAGGCGAAAGCGGTGGTGTGCGACGTGACCAGCGAGGCTAGCGTGGAGGCGCTCTCGCGCGAAGCGTCAGAGCTTGGGCCGGTCGCGGTGCTGGTCAACAACGCCGGGGCCGCGGGTTCGAGTCCGGTGGCCCGCACTACACTGGAAGAGTGGAACCGCCTCATCGCGGTGAACGCCACCGGCGCCTTCCTGTGTACCCGCGCGTTTCTGCCTGGGATGCTCGAGCGGAAGTGGGGCCGAGTGGTCAACGTGGCGTCAACGGCAGCGCTCCGAGGGGGCAAGTATCTTGCGGCGTACGCCGCCGCCAAGCACGCGTTGCTGGGTCTGACCCGGTCGACGGCCGCCGAAGTGGCGGCTACCGGGGTAACGGTGAACGCGGTGTGCCCCGGCTTCGTGGACACCGACATGACCACCGAGACCGTGGACCGGATTGCGGCCAAGACCGGCCGCACTCGGCAAGACGCGCTGGCAGCGGCGCTCGCCTCGGAGGGCCAGCCTCGACTCATCTCGCCGGAGGAGGTGGCTGCCGCCGTGGTGTCGCTCTCGGTCGCCGCCGTCACCCATCCTCCTAATGGTGAAGCCCTGGTCCTGGACGGGAGAGACTTGATGAGCGGCCGCTTCGCGATCATCAACCCGGAAGAGCTCGGCGCGCCTCGCGGCTGGAACCACGGGTTGCTCGCGCAGCCCGGGGGCAGAACGCTCTTCATCGCGGGGCAGACCGCGCGCGACGGCTCGGGCAAGGTGCCGGCCGCTGATTTCGTGTCGCAGTTCGATCGGGCCTTAGGCAACGTGCTCGCCGTGCTCCACCAGGCCGGCGGCGAGCCGGGGGACATCGGCCGCTTCACGATCTATGTGACTGATATGTCCCAATACCGCGCCGGCCTCAAGCCGTTAGGCGAGGTCTACCGGCTCCGGATGGGGACGCACTATCCAGCAATGGCGCTGGTGGAGGTGAAGTCGCTGGTGGACGCTGGCGCGTTGGTGGAGATCGAGGCGACCGCGGTGCTAGGCTAGGCTGGCCACCCCACACTTCCCCCATTTACCACGGAGTACACGGAAAAACCACCACACGCAATCAAGGAGGTCAAGATGTCACCACGGATGGTAGCCTCAAGCCTCGCTCTTGTCCTGCTGTTCGCGGCGAGGACCGTCCATGCGCAGGATCCGGTCAAGGTGTCCCCGGACCACTTCACGGTGCTGCTGGAAAACGAGCAGGTCCGCGTGCTCGACTTCCATACCAAGTCCGGCGTCAAGATCCCACAGCATTCACATCCCGCTTACATCAGCTACAGCATCTCGGGCGCGGGGAAGACCAAGTTCACGTCCAAGGACGGCAAGGTGACCGAGCAGACGGCCAAGACCGGCCAAGCGACCTGGCACGAGCCCGAGACCCACGCGAGCGAATACGAAGGAACCGGCACCGCGCACGTGCTGCTGGTCGAGCTCAAGGGGAAATGACCACCCTACACCACCCGCCTTACTACGGAAAACACGGAAAAACAACGGAATCCACGGAAAAGAGCAGTAAACAAATAACAAAGTGGTTTTCCGTGGTTCTTCCGTGTGTTCCGTGTTTCCGTGGTGAATGGGCTGGGTAGTGGGTCGTCGCCGAGGATCTTGCTCCGATGGCCTGCGCGCTAGCGGTCGCTAGCCGGTCCGGTCAGGACTTCGCGAGTAAGCCACTTCTTAGCGTCGGCCACGCTACGGAAAACCTTGCAGGTGAGTCCCGCGCATTCGGCGAAATACTGAAAGGCGCGGGCCAGGCCATAGATCACATCACCCGGCGCCGCGATAGCGATTCGCCGCACCCGACCGACCAGAGTGGCCCAGCGGGTGGCGGTGATTCTCATTTCCGCGTAGGACAGAGACGGACGTCCCCGAGATGCATCGACCAGCAAGTCGGCGGTCGCCTCGAAGCCGGGGTCGGCCATCAGGGCCTCGGTGAGCTGTACCGTCTCCTCGAGCGTGACCCGGTCTACTACCACAACCAGAACCAGCGGGCCTTCAATCGAGTACAGAAGCGGCATGTCGCCACCCCCCGATCCGGAAGGCGGACGGCGGCATCGTGCGCGGCCGTCCAACCGCTCACGAATCCCGCACCACTCTGAGGATCCTCAGGGTAACCGTCAAGGTCGTGGCTCACCTCCGGCGCTGGCGCCGCGCCCACTGGCCCGGGATATTCGAGCATTCCTTTAGGATCCCGATAGCGGGGAGATCCCATGGATTTGGGCTTACGAGGAAAGGCTGCCGTCGTGACCGGGGCCAGCAGGGGCATCGGCCGAGCGATCGCTCTCCGCCTGGCCGAGGAGGGAGCGGGCGTGGCGATCTGCGCTCGGAGTGAGCCGGCCTTGCGTGAGACCGAGGCCGAGCTGCGCGCCAGGTCCGTCCCCGTCTATGCCGCGGTGTGCGACGTGGCGAATGCCGGCGCGCTCGATCGCTTTCTCGACGCGGCGCATGCCAAGCTCGGCCGCATGGACATCCTGGTCAACAATCCCAGCGGCATCTCGTTCACCGATGATGAAGCGGCATGGCAGTCGAGCTTGAACGTGGACCTCATGGCGGCAGTGCGGGCCAGCTGGAAGGCCACGCCCTGGATGGCCCAAGCCGGCGGCGGATCGATCGTCCACATCTCGTCGATTGCCGGATTGGAAGCATCGGGGCTCCTGCCCCTGCCGGCCTACGGGGCGGCCAAGGCGGCGTTGATCAACCACTCCAAATCGCTCGCCGTGGCGCTGGCCCGCCAGGGCATCCGAGTAAACACAGTGGCGCCGGGTTCCATCGAGTTTCCCGGTGGCCTCTGGGCCCAAGCGAGACAGGAGAATCCGGACTTCTACAACGCCATTCTCAAGACCATCCCGTGGGGCCGGATGGGTAACCCCGAGGAGGTCGCTAACGTGGTGGCCTTTCTGGTGTCCGAGCGGGCGAGCTGGGTCACGGGGGTTTGTCTGGTCGTCGACGGTGGTCAGCACAAGGCAAATCTGTGAGCGGTTGGCCACCCCGCCCTTCCCCTTTTACCACGGAACCACGGAAGGCACGGAAAAACCACGGAGAAGAACTGTGAAAACAACAACAGTTTGGTTCTCCGTGCGTCTTCCGTGTCTTCCGTGGTTCCGTGGTGAAGGTGGAAGGGTGGCGGGGAGTAGATCCCTTCGGGACGAAGAGGCATAGACCGCAGAGATGGCCCTGACCCCGAAATCCTTCCTCTACACCGTCGACTCGGCGAGCGCCGTGGCCACCATCACGCTTAACCGCCCCGAGCGGCTCAACGCGCTCACCTTCGAGGTCTACACCGAGCTCCGGGACACCTTCCGCGGGCTCGACACCGAGTCCAGCGTGCGCTCGGTCATCATCACCGGTGCGGGCCGAGCGTTCTGTTCCGGCGGCGACGTCGAGGACATCATCGGCAAGCTGTTCTCCCGAGATGCCGCCGGGTTGCTCGAGTTCACCCGGCTCACGGGCGATCTGATCCTTTCGATTCGACAGTGTCGCCGCCCAATCGTTGCGGCGCTCAATGGACCGGTAGCCGGCGCGGGCGCCGTGATCGCGGCGGCCAGCGATATCCGGATCGCGGCGGAGAGCGCCAAGATCGCCTTTCTCTTTTCGCGGGTGGGCCTGACCGGCGCCGACATGGGAGCGGCGTGGCTCCTGCCCCGAATCGTCGGCATGGCGCACGCGAGCGAGCTCCTCATGCTGGGCGACTTCATCAGCGCCGAGCGCGCGGCCGAGATCGGGCTCTACAACCGGGTGGTACCGGAGGAACTATTGATGGCGGAGGCGACCGATGTCGCCGGCCAGCTGGCGCAGGGACCGTCGGTCGCGCTGGGTGTCACCAAGCAGGCGCTCAACGAAGAGGCCGCGATGGATCTGGTCGCCGCGATCGAGTGGGAGGCCAAGGCCCAGGCCGACTGCATGCAGAATCCCAACTTTCGTGAAGCCTACGAGGCGTTCCGGGCCAAGCGCGAGCCGAGGTTCGAATAGTGAAACCGCGTGTCACCCTGAACGCAGTGAAGGGGACATACGCTGAGGCATGCTCCCTTCGCTTCGCTCAGGGTGACAATTCCATCAGGATATGCTCGATACACGACTGATCCGCACCTTTCTCGAGCCGCAGCACACGTCTCTCGGCGAGCGGGCGGGCGGCTTTGCCAGGGATGAGATCGCTCCGCGCCCCGAGCCGGTCGAAGATGCCGACGCCCGGAGGGAGGCACGGGCCCTGCTCGGGCTGCTCGGTGACGGTGGCTGGCTCCAGCCGATCTTCGACCTCGATCTCCGCGGCTGCTGTCTGATGCGCGAGGCGCTCGCGGAAGCATCACCGCTGGCCGACGCAGTGTTCGCGCTTCAGGGCCTGGGCACCACCCCGATTCTGCTGGCCGGAACGAAGGCCCAGAAGGACCGTTGGCTCGGGCCCATCGCTGAGGGAAAGGCGATGACCGCCTTCGCCATGACCGAGCCCGAGGCGGGGTCGGACGTGACCGGCATCGCAACCACCGCCCGGCGCGACGGATCGAGCTATGTCCTCGATGGAGCCAAGACCCTGATCTCCAACGCGGGCATCGCGGATCTCTACGCCGTGTTCGCCTCAACCGATCGAGCCAAGCGGGCTAAGGGAATCAGCTGCTTCCTGGTGCCGGGGGATGCACCTGGTCTCCGATTCGTGGGCCCTCAAATGCTGAGCGCCGCGCATCCGCTGGGGGAGATCGCCTTCGAGAACTGCCGGGTTCCGGCGGACGCGCTGCTCGGGACCGAGGGCAAAGGCTACGGACTCGGCCTGGCGACGCTGGATCGGTTGCGGCCCACGGTCGCGGCCGCGGCGTGCGGGATGGCCGCCCGCGGGCTCAGTGAGGCGCTGGCCCACGTGAAGCGGCGGCAGCAGTTTGGGAAGCCGCTCGCCGAGTTCCAGCTGGTACAGCAGAAGCTCGCCCGGATGGCCACCGATCTCACGGCAGCTCGGCTCCTCACCTATCGGGCGGCCTTCGAGAAGGACAAGGGCCAGGAGCGGATCACCAGTGAGGCGGCAATGGCCAAGTCGTTCGCGACCGAGATGGCGCAGCGGGTGGTGGACGACGCGGTGCAGCTCATCGGCGGACGGGGGGTGCTGGTCAGCCATCCGGTGGACCGCCTGTACCGGGCGGTGCGGGCCCTCCGGATTTATGAGGGGACGACGGAGATCCAGCAGCTGATTATCGCAGGAGAGCTGCTGAGGGAGGCTAGGAGCTAACAGCTAACGGCTAACAGCTAACAGCTGACGGCTAACAGCTAACAGCTGACGGCTAACAGCTGACAGCTAACAGCTCACGGCCCGAGGACTGACAGGCTTTATGGCTCTGACAGCTGAGAGTCGACGACAGCTGACAGCGAACTGCCGACAGCTGACACTCGACAGCCGAGAGTTACGGGCCGGCGGGCCGGAGGCTGTGCTGTTAGCTGTTAGCTATTAGCTGTTAGCCGATTCAGTCCTCACCACGATCGCCGTGATGTTGTCCAGCCCGCCCCGTCGGTTCGCCTCGGTGATCATCCGGTCCACCCAGTGCCGCCGCCATCCGAGCTCAGGATGCGGATGAGCTGCTCGTCCTCTAGCATCGCCGTCAGTCCGTCCGACGCGAGCAGGATGATGTCCCCCTGCTCCAGCGAACCGAAGTAGATGTCCGGCACCACTTCCCC
>JBIOUY010000248.1:0-10210 GCA_044867445.1 Gemmatimonadales bacterium | reverse complement strand
TCCTGGCCGACGACGCTTTGGAAGGGCGCAAGCCCGGTACGCGCGGCGGGGTCACGGCGGCGAAGTACATCGCGGCTCAGTTCGAGCGTCTCGGGCTCGAGCCGGCAGGCGACAGTGGGACCTATTTCCAGAAGGTGCCGATCATCACGCTCACGCCTGAGCCAACGCTCGCAGTCGCGGGCCAGGACTCGCTTACCTGGAAGAGAGATTACGTCCTCTGGTCGATGCGAAATGACTCGCTGGTCCAGCTCCGGTCCGGCGCAGTCTTCGTAGGCTATGGCATCGTGGCCCCGGAGTATCAGTGGAACGACTACGCCGGCGTGGACGTGAAGGGAAAGACCGTCATCATGTTGGTCAACGATCCCGGCCTGGTCGATTCGACCATCTTTCGGGGCAAGATCCTCACCTACTACGGCCGCTGGACGTACAAGATCGAGGAGGCCCAGCGCCAAGGGGCCACCGGCATCCTGCTGATCCATACCGACGAGAGCGCGACTTATCCCTGGACGACCGTGCTCTCGGGTTGGACCGGTCCTCAGGTCCGGCTCGAGGTGCGGCCCAGCTCGCTGGTCGTGGCCGGCTGGCTCCAGCACGATGCGGCGGAACGGCTATTTCGTTCTGCGGGGGCAGATCTCTCATCCCTGACCCAGGCGGCAGCTCGGCGGGGGTTCCGTGCCGCCCCGCTCAAGCTCGAGCTCAACGTAGCCGTGCGCAGCACCATTCGCCGCTCGGTTACCGAGAACGTGATGGCCCGATGGCCGGGAAGCGGAACGCTGCGGAACGAGGCAGTGCTGATCGGAGGGCACTACGATCACTTCGGCGTCGGGGCACCGGTGGATGGCGACTCGATTTACAACGGCGCCGTAGACAACGCCTCGGGAACCGCGGGGGTGCTGGCCGCAGCTGAGGCATTTGTCCAGAGCGGCGTTCGAACGGCCCAATCGATCGTGTTCATCGGCTTCGCCGCCGAGGAGGCTGGGCTGCTGGGCTCCCAGTCGCTCGCCACCAATCCGCCGTTTCCGCTGCGGGACATGTCGGCGATTCTGAACATGGACGAGCTGAATCTCTTCGGCAGGACTCGGGATGTATCCGCTCTGGGTCTGGACCAGTCCTCACTGGGCAAGCTCTTCAATCAGGCGGCGGCAGCCGAAGGACTCCGAGTTACGACCAATCAGGAAGCCCTGGTCCAAGGTCAGTATTTCCGGTCCGACCATTTCTCCCTGGCTCGAGCTGGGGTGCCGGGAACGTCACTCCAGAGCGGGCTGGATTTCGTGGGTCATCCCGCAGGGTGGGGCCAACAACAGTGGGACGAGTTCGTAGCCAAGCGCTATCACCAGCCCAGCGACAACGTTCTCCCCTCGTTTAACTATGCCGGCGCGGTCCAGCAGGTTCGAGTCACTGTCAGAACGGCGGTGCTCGCCGCAAACGCTCCGACCCAGCCAACCTGGAACAAGACATCCGAGTTCAGGCAAGCCGGAGAAGAACGACTCAAGGCCTCCAGATAGCTCCTTATCGAGGCCTTCTCCCATTTCGACATCATAGCGTCATAGTCGAGCCACTAAGAGAGCAGTCGCCTCATCGGCTCGAGGGATTCCGCCACCTCGACGGCTTGGTCGACCCTACCGCTATACCGCCGTCGCGCCTATCTTTGCGGCCGCTTGCGCCGGCCCCCAATCATCCGGAGCCGTCTCTGGAACTGCCCAACCAGCACCGGATTCCCATTACCTGGCTGCTCGAAAACGCGGGGCCATCCCTCCGGTATAGGACCTATGCGGAGCTGGCTCCCGCCGGATTTGCCTCGCCCGACGCGATTGCTGCCGCTCAGGCCGCGATCCACGAATCCAAGACAGCTCTAGCGGTAACCAAGAAGCAAAAGGATACGGGAGTCTGGGGCGGGAACCTGCTGGGCTTGGCGCCTTCGGCCGCTCAGGGGATCAAGGACGTCGGTACCATCCCCCAGTATCGCCGACTCCTCCAGTTGGAATGGCCCCGTACGGGCCGTCCCTTCAAGCTGGCTGATCGACTGCTCTTCCGGCTGCTGTCCCGGGACGAGGATCCCTCGCTCCTCTTCGAGTTCCAGAAGCTGGTCAAGTCTGACGCCGAGGCTGAGGCGTGGGCGCGGGACATCGTCCGAGAAGCGGCCTCCGCCGCCTTGGCAGAGGCGGGACATGGGGAGGATCCTCGGCTTCGAGGATCCGGCCACAAGATCGCCAACGCCATCTCGCAATTTCTCCGGAGCCCGCTCGCCGAGAAGCCCTTCATCAAGTCCGGGAAGCAGATCGCGCTGCACCCCGAGGCACACCCACCCAGCTGGTACTCGGTGGCTATGCTGGCTGCCATGCCCAACCTGCAACGGGAGCGGGCGGGATTCACCGAACGGTTGGGCCACTACCTGGCCCAGCCGGCTCCCAAGAAAGCCTTCGTCATCCAGGTTGGTAAACGAACCGTCAAGCCGCAGCACCTTCTGCTGGGAGACCCAATCGAGACCGATTCCAAAGGGTTCCCCAAGGACCTCCCGCTTGCCTTGCACTACATCCAACTGTTGGCCCACATGGGCGTCTTGAACTGGGCACCGGTGGCCACCAAGGTTCTTGCCCGTCTGCTCAAGGACTGCGACGAGAGGGGTGTTTGGCATCCCAAGAACCTGCGCTCCCAACCCAAGGCGCTGAATAAGATTACCTATCACTACTACCCTCTGCATCAGGACGACAAGACCACGGAAGGGCGAGAGGTGGATATCACCTTCAGATTGGCGCTGATAGCCAAGCTCCTTGGCTGGCCTCTGGAGTACGTTTGACCTCTTGAGAATTGAGGGGTAGCTCTTCATACTACCAGCCATGCCGCGCATCGATCTCACCAGCTTCGGATTTACGCCGACCGAGAGCTTGGTCTATGAGGTTCTGCTCACCGGTGGCCCCGGAACAGGATACGCGATCGCCCGATCCGCGGGGCTCGCTCGAGCCAATGCATATAGTGCCCTGGAAGGGCTGGTCACAAAAGGAGCGGCACGGGTAGACGGCGGACGGCCACGCCGCTACCGCCCAGAGTCGCCCGCGGCGCTGATCGCGCGGATCTCGACGGATCATGGGATGGCGCTCGAACGACTGAGCAGCGAGCTGCAGGAGATCTCTGTTCCCAGTACCCCGACCCTGGTCGAGATCGAGTCCGGTCGGGCAGTCCTGCAACTCATTACTCATGACATCGCCCGGGCTACGCGTTCGGTCTCTCTGCTCGCCCCGGCGGACGCCTTCCCATTGCTGGCTCCGGCCCTGCGACGTCCTCTTTCCGCCGGAGTACCCCTGGTCCTCTGCTCCACGGCCGCGGTGGACCTTGGCTTCGCGCCGGTGACAGTGGTGACGAACGACCTCAGATGGCCAGGGATGCCGATCATAGTCGTGGTGGACGACCTAAGCGCGATTCTCGCCTCCCGCGAGGGCAATGAGGTTCGCGGGCACTGGAGCACGGCTCCTGCATTCGTGGCAGGGGCTCGGCTCGCCTTGGAGAGGTTTCTTGGTGCCGCATGAGCGAGCCGCTGGATGAGGCGTTCCTGGAGCTGCAGCGAGAATATATCGCCGAGCTTCCCGCGAGACTGGAAGAGCTGAGAGCAGAGATCGCGGGCTTTCGTGCTGGAGCGGAGCAGGCAGCCACGGTGTTGCGAACCCGGTTTCACCGCCTGGCCGGTTCGGGAGGGTCGTACGGCTTTCCGGAGGTCAGCGCCATTGCGCGCGAGATGGAGCGATGGATCGCGACTGGACCTCCACGGGAGGAGGCTGGACGGGTAGATGATGCGATCAAGCGGCTCAGCGAGGTCATGAGTCGGGCACGGCTCCAGTTGGCCGCCGAGCCGGAGCAGGCCCCCGAATGGCGTGCGCTGCTGATCTTGCAGCCCGGTCCCGAGCGGGAACAGGTGGCGCAAGCGCTGCGCTACGCGGGTTATGCGGTCAAGATCGGCAATCGCAACGAGCTCCCGCCCAGTCCGCCTTTGGAAGAACGGCCTGATCTCATCGTGATCGGGCTCGGTCCCGGCGAGGGTGATCCCTCCGCCGTAGCTTCGGCCTGGACCAATCGGCGGGAGCACCGGCCCCGCGCCGTAGTGCTGATCGAGACGCTACGCGCGGTGGATCGGTTGCGCGCGGTTGCCGCGGGAGTCGACGCCGTCTTTCCCGCGGACCGACTGGTGGAGGACGTGCCCCGGTATGCACGTATTTTGGCACGGACCGGTGCCCCTCCTTCTGCGGTACTCCTGGTCGAGTCCGACCAGGCTCAGGCCGAAGCGGTGGCGCGCTGCCTGGAGGAGGCCAACATCCGGGTGGTCCGCTCGCCGCTGGCCCAGGCGGTGCAGGAGCTGCTCGATCGGGAGGTGCCCGATTTGCTGCTCACCACCCCACGCCTTTCGGACGGAGATGGGTCCGCGGTGGCGAGAATGGTTCGACAGGACCCCCGCTTTCATCTGCTCCCGATTGTGTTTCTAGGTGCGCCCGACGTGGAGCACCAGATCCAGGCCCTCCGGGCGGGCGCCGACGACTATCTCGCCGTTCCGATCAATCCCCAGCTGTTGCTCCAGACGGTGATCACCCGGGCGGAACGGGGGCGGCGGCTACGGGAGATGCTCCACCGTGATGATCTCACCGGCCTGCTCAATCACGCAACGCTTATGGCCGAGCTGGAGTACGCCGTGGAGTACGGGCGGCGCCATGGGGGGCCGCTCGCCTTCGTGGTCTTCGACCTCGATCGTTTCGGTGAGGTGAACGAGCGCTTCGGCCAACTGGTGGGCGATCAGGTGCTGCTCCATGTGGCCAATGTCTTCCGGGCGAGCGTCCGGGCCAGCGATGTGATCGGGCGATTCGGCGGAGAGGAGTTCGGGATGATCCTGCGGGGAGCCGGGGTCGAAGGGGCCGCGGTGCTTGCAGCCAAACTCAGGCGCGTGCTGGGAGAGCAGGCCGCGACCACGGCCGAGGGGGTCATTATCCCGCTTCACGTAAGCGTGGGCTGGGCCTGCTTCCCGCTCGATGGAATGACGGCGGGCGAGCTGGCCCATGCGGCGATGAGAGCGCTGAGAAGCAGTGAGCAGTAAGCAGTGAGGAGTGAAGAGTGAGGAGTGAGGAGGGTCCTCATCCCGACCCAGAGCCCCGCGAGGGATCTGCTCAGGCCTAATGAAAACCGGCCGAGTAGATCCCTCGATCGCTGCGCGCTCTCGGGATGAGGAGCCAACCACGATTCCCTACGTCTTAGTCCTCACTCCTCACTCCTCACCTTGGCACTTCTTGCTTCTCACCTCTCACCTTCTCGCTTCTCACTTCTCACTTCTCGACCGCAGTTTAGTGGCGAAATCCGCTGGACAGCGGCATGACGTCTCTGGGATTCTTCTCATCTCCAAAGAGCAGCCGGCCCTCACGGAAGCTGGCACCCCGGAGCGTCAGTGCCAGCACTTCCCCCAGCTCCTGAACCAGGTACACCTCCACCTTGTCCCGGACCTCCTTGGGCAGGTCCTCGAGGTCGGGCTCATTCTCCTTGGGCAGGATGATCCGGTTGATCCCGGCGCGAACCGCTCCCAGGATCTTCTCCTTCACTCCTCCAATCGGCAGCACTCGTCCGCGAAGGGTGATCTCACCCGTCATCGCGATGTCGTGGCGCACCGGGCGACCGGAGAGAGCGGATACCACCGCCGAGGCCATGGTCACGCCGGCGGAGGGGCCGTCCTTGGGGATCGCTCCCGCAGGGACGTGGATGTGGATGTCGCGATCGAACATGTCGTCCGCGATCTGGAGTCCGGCCGCGTGCGAGCGGGCGTAGGTCCACGCCGCCCGAGCCGATTCCTTCATCACATCACCCAGCTGACCCGTCAGTACCAGCTCACCCTTTCCTCGCATGGTCGAGGCCTCGACGAACATGATGTCCCCGCCGGTCGGGGTGTAATACATCCCAGTCCCCACACCGACCTCGTCCTGTCGGGCCATCTTCTCGGGATGGACCTTGGGACGGCCGAGTAGATCGTCGACCATCTCGCGATCGACCGTTACGGTTTCGACTTCACGGGCCGCGATCTTCCGCGCCACCTTTCGCGCCAGCCGGCCGATCTCCCGCTCCAGCTGACGGACCCCGGATTCACGGGTATAGCTGGTGATGACCTCAGCCAGCGCGTCGTCGGTGATGGTCATGAGCTCGGGATTGACGCCATTCTCGGCGAACTGCCGGGGAATGAGGTACTTCCTGGCGATCTCCTGCTTTTCCCGCTCGGTGTAGCCGGCGAACTCCACCACTTCCATCCGGTCGAGCAATGGGCTCGGAATGTTTTGAATGAAGTTCGCCGTGGCGATGAACAGCACCTCGCTCAGATCGAACGGCACTCCCAGATAGTGGTCGACGAAGGTGTCGTTCTGGGCCGGATCCAGCACCTCGAGCAGCGCGCTCGCCGGATCGCCCTGGAACGACACGCCCAGCTTGTCCACCTCATCGAGCAGAAATACCGGATTCTTGGTCCCCGCCTGCTTCATGCCCTGCACGATTCGACCCGGCATGGCGCCGACGTAGGTGCGCCGGTGGCCGCGGATGTCGGCCTCGTCCCGGGCGCCGCCTAGCGAAATCCGGACGTACTTCCGGCCCATGGCCCGCGCAATGGACTTGGCCACAGACGTCTTGCCCACCCCCGGCGGGCCCACGAAGAGCAGAATGGGACCTTTGGCCCGGTCGTCATCGTTGCCGCGCCGGGGAACGTTGGGTGACGGCACGGTGGCGGTCGCCAGCGGCACGTCGGTGGCTTCGCCCGCCGCGACCTCCTCCGCCTTGCGTTCTGCCTTGGCCTCATCTTCGGCTTCGGCCCTGGCCAGTTCTTCCTGCTGCAGGCGCAGCTGGCGCACCGCCAGGAATTCCAGCACCCGGTCCTTCACATCGCCCAGAGCGTAGTGATCCTCGTCCAGGATCCGCTGGGCCTCGGGCAGATCCAAGTGCTCCTTGCTGCGCACGTTCCAGGGCAGCTCGGCGATGTTCTCCAGGAACGTGCGAATGACCTGGGACTCCATCGATTCCCGGCCGATCCGGCCGAGCCGGTTGAGCTCACGGTCGACTTCCTTCCGTGCCTCCGGCGGAAGCTCGAGCGACTCGAGCTTCTCCCTCAGCTCTTGTAGATCGTCCCGCTCGTCGTCTTCACCCAGCTCCCGGCGAATGGTCTTGAGCTGCTCTCGAAGGAACATCTCCCGCTGCCGCTCGCCCAGCTCCTCCTGAACTTGCGACTTGATGTCCTCCTGGGCATCGAGCACACCGATCTGCCGTTGGACGTGCACCAGCACCCGCCGCAGCCGCTCCTCGACGCTCAAGGTCTCGAGCAGCATCTGCCGCTGAGCCGGAGTGATGTCGATGTAGCCGGCCACGAGATCGGCGAATTTCCCGGCCTCGTTCACCCCCGCGAGCACCTGCTGCACCACCTCGTCGGGCAATCCCGACTTCTGGCCCAACTCGGCGGCTCGGGCGCGGGCCTCGCGATGCAGGGCGACGAAGGCGGGATCTTCCGGACTCAGTGGCAGCATCTCCTCGGCCTCGCGCACAATGGCCTGGAGGTAGCCCTCTTTATCGCTGTAGTGGATGGCGATGCCGCGGCGCTCACCATGGAGCAGGAGCTGCATGCCCGAGAGCCCCCGCTGGAGCTGCCCGATGCGAGCAATGGTCCCGATGGTGTACAGCACTTCGGGGGTCACGCTCTCTACGTTTTGCCGCTGAGACACCGCAAAGACCAGCCGTTCCGGTTGCGCCAACGCCGCCTCGATCGCACGAAGGGTGGCGGGGCGACCGGCACCGATCGGAGCCGTTACTCCGGGAAAGAGCACGACCTCACGCAGCGGAAGCACAGGCAAAGTCAGTCGTTCGGCCATGTAGGTACTACTCCTTGCAAACCCCATTCAGGGGAAAAATGACAGTCCTGCGAAGCGATCCGGGGGTGAAGTGCACCCTGCGTGCCACGATAGGACTGCTCTCCAGCCACGACTCTCCAACAAGTTACCGGCAGTGGAAGTTTCGCCGCTATGACTCCAGCGCTACCAGCTACGCCATTGTGGGCGAGCCAACCAGGACCTGCCAATTTGACGGCGAGGCGACACCGAGCATGACGGCAAGCGCGTCAGGGTGGCGGCGGGCCCAGCACGAGTACAGATTGTCTGCCATGTCTGGCGGCATCGCAGGTCACCCGCACCTGGTCACCCACACCCTGATTCCTGCCCAGAGGCCGTTCCACGCATGACCGACTCGACCGATAAGCCGCTCCCTGCCCGGCTCGCGGCCGCGTTGGGGAACGCTTACACGATCGAGGGCGAGGTCGGACGCGGGGGAATGGGGGTGGTCTACCGGGCACGAGATGAACGATTGCAGCGCCGGGTGGCCATCAAAGTACTGCCGCCGGAGCTCGCCTTCCAGCAGGACATCCGAGAGCGTTTCACCCGCGAGGCGCAGACCGCGGCCAAGCTGTCCCATCCCCACATCGTCCCGATTCACACAGTAGGCGAAGGGCAGGGCCTGGTCTACTTCGTGATGGGGTACGTCGATGGCGAGTCAGTGGGTGCGCGGATCCGCCGGCGAGGAAAGTTGCCGGTGGAAGAAGCCAGGCGAATCATGAAGGAGGCGGCCGATGCTCTGGGGGCCGCTCACGCCCTGTCGATCATCCACCGGGACATCAAGCCCGACAACATTCTGCTCGAAGGTACCCGCGGGCGGGTGATGGTCACCGACTTCGGGATCGCCAAGGCGCTGTCGGCCACCTCGGGCGCGACGCTGACCGGCGCCGGTGTGGCCATCGGCACTCCTGCATTCATGAGTCCGGAACAGGCCGCGGGGGAGCGGGAGATCGACGGCCGCTCGGACGTATACAGCCTGGGCGTGGTGAGCTATCAGATGCTCACCGGTGAGCTGCCGTTCACCGCACCCACGGTTGCCGGCATCCTGATGAAGCAGATCACCGAGCCTGCTCCGGATTTGCGTAACCGCCGTCCCGACGTTCCTGAAGATCTCGCCTTGGCCGTGAGCCGTTGTCTGGAAAAAGATCCGGAGAACCGTTGGCCATCGGCCGACGCTCTGCGCCGGGCATTGGAGAGTCGGAGCGTGACCGGCTATCGCCCTACCGGCGCGGGTTGGAGAACCCGGCGCGCCGCTGGCACCGAACCGGGTCGTGCCAGGGACGCCGGACCGGTGGCTCGACCGCCAACCGGGGACCGATCCCGCTGGCCGGCAGAGAATCGTCCGGTCGAGGGCCAGCGGCCCCTGCCGGCTCGCCGCGCCGAGAAGCTTCACCGCCGCGATTTGCGTCGTCGAGGAGAGGACAGCGGAGAGGTCCCGGTACCCGATACCGGTGAGCCCAAGATTGTTCAGAAGGTGCGAGGACAGTTCGCCAGCTGGGCGGCGGTATCCCTGGGTTGCATGGGGATCAACGTCGCCACCGGCATCGAGCATCCCTGGTTCCTGTTTCCCACCTTCGGCATGGGGATCGGGCTGCTCCGCAGCTACGCCCATCTGTGGCAGGCAGGGTACAGCTGGCGAGATGTCCTGAGCCGGCCACCGGCCCCTGATGCCGTGGAGACCACCTTGGCGAGGCCCGGCGCGAGGCTGGCCCGCCAGCTTCCTCCTCCCAAGGCCGACGAATACGGCGCCCATGTCTCGTCGGTCCTGCAAGCCCATGGCGACCGCTTGGCAATTCTCAAGCTGATGGAGAAGTTGCCTCCCTCTGAGCGGAAGATGCTGCCTGAGATTCAGCACACCGTCGACGCGCTCTACGAGCGTGCCTGTGATCTCGCCCGCACCTTGCACGCGATGGACAGCAATCTCGACACCGAGGGGCTGACCCAGATCGACGAGCGGATCGCGGCTCTGTCCAAGGAGCCCGACGATCCGGAGCGGGCCCGTCGCCTGAACCTGCTGCAGCGCCAGCGCCAGACGATCGCCGACTTGCAGGGTCGCCGGTCGCAGGTCGCCAGCCACCTGGAGTCCTGCGTGCTCGCCATGCAGAACGTCCGATTCGATCTGCTACGGCTCCGTTCCGCCGGCGTCGCCGCGGTTCTCGGTGACCTCACCCAGGCAACCCAACAGGCCAAAGCCCTCTCTCGCGACGTCGATAATGCCATCGCGGCCGCAGGAGAGATCCGTGAGGCGATGAAGTAACCGCAGCATGGGTCGCGCTGTTCAGCTCGCGGCAATCCTCCTGCTGGCTATCTCCGCGCCAGCCGCTGCCCAA
>JBIOUY010000247.1:0-6029 GCA_044867445.1 Gemmatimonadales bacterium | reverse complement strand
GTGGGCGCGCGTCGAACAGCTCCTTGCCGAGCGAGCCGTTCGCAAACGAGCGGAGCGCCGGAACACGCGCTGAAGAGTGTCTGCCGGGTAAGAGATCCCAGAGGAGCAGCCCATGACCTACGTGATCGCCGAACCCTGTATTGGGGTCAAAGACCGGTCATGCGTCGACGTGTGTCGGTGGACTGCATCTACGAGGCCGAAGACCAGCTCTATATCCACCCCGAGGAATGCATCGACTGCGGAGCCTGCGTGCCCGAGTGCCCAGTGACGGCGATCTTCACCGAGGAGGAGGTCCCGCCCGCCTGGCAGTCGTACACCGCGAAGAATCGCGACGTGTTCAAGAGCGACAATCCGCCGGGTGGGCCGAAGCGGTAGCGAAGCTGGAGCGCGGGCTCGCGTGCGAAGCGGGCGCCGCAGCACGAACGATGTTGCGCAGCATACCGGCGAACACCATCTGATGCGTCCCCCACAGCCCATACCAGTAGAGCAGCCCCCGAACCGCGACGGGATCGAAGAGCGCGGTCTGCCTTATGAGACTGCCGCCGGCCGTGTTGCTGGTCGTGGGCGGCATCAACTGGGGAGTGATTGGAGTGACCACATCGTGGGGATCATTTTCGGCAACCTGAGTCTTCGCCGCCAAGTAATCGCTGAACCTCGTTCCAAGACCGAAGGTGCACTCATGAGGCTGGAGTTTCTCACTCTCCTCCTCGCCCGGGCGCGCTGACCGCCGCCTGCAGCGACGACGACGACAACACCGGCCCCGAGGGCGAGGCGAGAGTGCGGGTTGGTACACGCCTCTCCCGACGCGCCCGACGTGAACGTCCTGGTGGACGACGCCGACGGTGCGGGCTCGAATACCTATCCCGCGATCAACGTCGGCGCCAAAATCGACTATGGGTTGAGTCCGCGCGTACAGCTCCTGCTGAGTCCGCAGGGCGACATCGCGTTCACGGACGATGACGACGTGGGGACGAGCAACGCGTGGGTCTGGCCCTTTCAGTCTACCCGACCGCGCTGGTATCAAATCCCAGATCGACCCGACTCGACTCATAGTCCACCCTCCTTTCGATCGGCCGCTTCTCCCCTGAGTACCGGAGATGTGAGTACTGCACAGTTTTCCACCAGTGTGTGAGGGGACCCGCCGGGGGAACCAAGATTCCTCAATGGCTATCATCATCTCAACGACGTACCCGACCGGGCGTCATGATCGCCTTGTGGTGCCTCACCCCGCTTGAAATCCGCTTGATGACGGTCCAGTAGGATAGTCCCGCTTCGAGCCAGTGCCGCGGCAATGTGCGGGTCGCCCAATGGCGGCACCGGCGGTTTTGCATTGGGCCGTCCCAATCCAGCGTCTGCAAGGAGCGAGGGTGATTCCCATGCGGTCACGTAGCCTGTTCTCGGTCGCCGAGCTGAGCCTGCCGGTCGTGTTCCTCGTGCCGGCGCTCCTACTCGGGCTCACCGCCTGCCACGACGAGACCACGGCCCCGAGCGACGAGAGCTTGCCCCAGCTGAGTCAGGAATCCTCCCGCTCGCTCTCCGGTTGGCTCCACACTCAGTGGGGTGACCCCCAGGGCGGCAAGGGCTTGGGGCGCGTGCGCCATGAGCTCGTCGATGACCGGGGCCGCGCGACCGAGCTCGTCCTTGACGAGGGACTCGCCGCCCGGCTGGGCGGGCCCTTGCGCCTCGACCGCAAGCGGGTCCGAATCGAGGGCGAAGATCTGGGCGGCGGGCGAGTTCAGGTGCGCTCGCTCGAGCTCGAGCCGGCCGGCGGACCTGCCGGCGTGGTCCGGGCGGACCTGGTTGTGGACTCAAAAATCGGGTCCTATCCCTACATTACAATCGGCTGCAAGTTTTCCGACGTCACCGACGAGCCGCACCCTATCGACACCTACCGGAGCTGGACGACCGGCAGCTCCTACCCCGGTCTCAACCATTATTGGCTCGAGCAATCGTTCAATCAGATGAATGTCGCCGGCAGCGCGATGGTCGGGTGGTACACGCTGCCACAGCCACAGTCGCATTACGTCACGGAGAACGGAACGGACTTAGTCGGCCTCGGCACCGACTGTACCAGCGCCGCCGATGCGGACGTCAACTTTCCTCAATACTATGGCGTCAACCTGCAGTTCAACGCATCGCTTGGCTGCTGTTCCTGGGGCGGCAGCTGGACGCTTACCCTGGATGGCCAGACCAAGTTCTATGGCATGACGTGGATGGCCGCTTGGGCCGACATGACCGTGTACGCCCATGAGGAGGGGCATTCGCTTGGGCTCCCGCACTCCTCGGGCCCTTATTCGAATACCTACGACTCGCGCTGGGACATGATGAGTGACTTGTGGGCCTACTTCGACGGTGTCCAAGGCACGTACATTCCGATGCACACGATCAGCTACCACAAGGACCTGCTTGGGTGGATCGCCGGGGACCGGAAGCTCACCGTGGCGGCGAACACCAGCCAGACGATCACGCTGGAACGCCTGGCCCAGCCCGGCTCCGGCAACTATCTGATGGCGCAGATCCCCATCGACAACGCCCCGGGCCAGTTCTACACGGTCGAGGTCCGCCGCCTTGTGGGGAACTACGACAGCCATGTCCCGGCTGACGCCGTGGTGCTGCACCGGGTCGATCCGGCCCGGGGCGATCGGACGGCTCAGGTGGTGGACATCGACAACAACGGCGACCCGAACGACGCGGGGGCGCAATGGACCGTCGGCGAGACCTTCACCGACCAGCTCAACAGGATCACGGTCGCGGTCATCGCCCAGACCGCGACCGGCTTCCAAGTCACGATCACCCGCGGCCCGTCGTCCAACACTTGGATCGGCCGGGCTGCGCTGACCACTGCCCGATCGAGCTTCGCCCTCGGGGTGGCTAGCAATCTGCTCTACGTGATCGGTGGGAGAAGCAACGGAACGACGCTGACCGCAGTCGAGGCCTACAGTCCGACGAGTAACGCCTGGACCAGCAAGGCGCCTCTGCCAGCCGCACGCTATGACGGGAACGGCGCCCCTACGATTGGCGAGCTGCTCTACGTACCAGGCGGCCGAAACTCCTCGGGCACGCCGACCAAGACGCTCTACGCCTACAACCTCTCGACCAACCTGTGGAGCACGAAGGCACAGCTCCCGATCCCGAGCGGCTGCGGCGCCACGGTCAACATCAGCGGTCTGCTCTACGTTCTGACCGGATGCGATGCCACCAGCGGGTTCAAGGGTTTGCTCCATCGGTACACCCCCTCCGGCAACACTTGGACGGCGCGCGCAACCGCGCCCGGAGCCCACGGCTTTCCGGCCGTCGGGGTGGTCAGCGGAAAGCTCTACGTGGCCGGGGGAAAGAATTCGGTGGGCACGGCCTCGGCAACGCTCCATGTCTATGACCCCGCGACCAACGTTTGGAGGACGAAGGCCTCCATGCCGGCCGCCCGGTTCGGCGCGGCGGGCCGGGTGATCAACGGGAAGCTGTACGTCGTCGGTGGGACCAATGGGCAAGGTACCGCGCTTTCAACAACGCTGGTCTATGACCCTGCCACGAACCTCTGGAGCACAAAGGCGCCGATGCCGACCGCGCGGACGCGTTTGGGGGCCGGGGTCATCAACAAGCTGCTTTATGCCGTCGGCGGGAGCCTCAATGCGAACGAGCTCTCGACGGTCGAGCGGTACACCCCGTAGCGCCAAGTGGAACCGGCCGGGGTTGGGACAGCAGGAGTGTGGAGCGGACCGTGGCACATCGAGGGTCTGCGCCGTTTGACGCTCGCACGGAATACAGCCGCGCTGGCGGCGCCGTTGCTCCTCGTCGTGCTGGCAGCTACTCCACTAAGTGGTTCAGCCTGTTCCGGTGCTGGGTCCGGGTGCGAAGCGCAGCTACCGATCGTTTCGTCGCTGGCAAGACAGCAGACGCAGCAATCGACCTGGACGGGATGGTTCCACCTCCTCTGGGGCGACCCATCCCGGACCGGGTCACCTCGGGTCCGCTACCAGCTCGTCACCGAGTCGGGCGAAGCAATTCAACTCCTGGTGGCGGATTCGCTTCTCGGACCGCACGGCGGGCGCTCGCTTACGGGGAAGCGGGTGACTGTCATCGGCGCGCGGGTGGAACGGGACCACGGGGCCGTCAGGGTTCAGTCCATCCGGCTCGATCCGGCCGAGCCTTAATTGCTGGGCACTTTCGAGAATCCATTCCCGCTGCACATTGCTTGCAGCCGGCTCAACGCTCTTGGGCCCTTCTGGCGGCGAACTGCGTGGAGGAAGTGGTGGCTGGTGAATTCAATGTACGGTGACGTTGTCGCTGCCGACGAGGTCCTCGGGGATCACTCCTGGGTGGCACTTGTCTGAAATTATCGCGAAGAGGCGGCAGCACTCAATCAGGCGTAGCTAGAAACGCAAGCAGGGAAGAGGCTGCGGCAAACTCCGACATTTGAGCGGGCCAACCGTGGGGATTTTTTCTTCGTTCATCGGGTTCCTCCCCACTGGACCACCCAGGCATCGTCGCCGACGGCGATGCGGCAGCCGAATCGGTGGCACTCGCGGTCGAGCGTGTCACGAAGCCAAGCACAGTCCGAAGCCGACGGGTGCTGCAGGCGGAAATTGCGAATCTGCAGGGGCGCCAGCTTGAGCCGGACCAGGTGATGAGTCGAGAGATCGACGGTGAGGAAGTACATCAGCACCAAGTCGTCGCGGAACTCGTCATAGTCGCGGACCCCCTCGTAATCGTTCAGGAAATCCCCGCAGCCGTAGAGAATGGGTCTGCCTCGGTAGATCTCGATCGCCTTCGGGTGATGCGACGAGTGGCCATGGACGAGATCTATCCCCGCCCGATCAATGAGCAAATGGGCCAAGCGCCGGTGGGCTGGCGGGATTCCGAATCCCCAATTGTCGCCCCAGTGGGCCGAAGCCACGGCCACGTCGCCAGGGCGCTTCATCGCCAGTACCAGGCGGGCGATGCCTTCGACCGTCCTTCCCGAGAAGTCGGGGAGCAGGTGCACACCCGCCCGGGTGGTATCCGCAGCCCAATCAGGCGGAATCCCGCTGTCCGTGACCCCGAAGGCGTAGACGAGCACCCGGTTCCCGCTGCCCACCTCCAGTACCGCTGGCGCCTGGGCTGCCCGAAGGTCCCTGCCGGCACCGGCTACGCGAATCCCTGCCTGGGCCAACGACTCCAGAGTTTCCATTAGTCCCGCCGATCCCCAGTCCAGGACATGGTTGTTGGCGAGGACGCAGCAGTCGATTCGTGCTGCCGCAAGGACCGGCACGTTGGCCGGGTGCATGCGATAGTTGATCCCTTTGGGGTCGGCCTCATCACACGTGGTGATGCTAGTCTCCAGGTTGATGATCCGGGCGTCCGGCCGTTCCCGGTCCAAGACCTCGCGGGCCTCGCCCCAGATATAGGCATCATCGACTGATCGCGGAATCTGGCCATTCGCCTGCTCAGCCAGGGCCACGTACTGAAGCGCCGAATACGCGAACGGCTCATGGAGGGAGGGAGGGCACGGGTGAGCAAGAATCTGATCCACACCGCGCCCTGTCATCACGTCCCCGCACAGGAAGAGCATGATTTGCTCACAGGTAGGCATGCTGCCCCCGGAGCGCGTGCGCAGTGCTGCACAGTTGCATGAAGGCCGTACTACGAGCGCCTCGGACCAACTCCGATGTCCGAGCGCCAAATATTCCTATCAGACGTGAGACCCGCCAGGTCCAGCATCGGGTGACACGAGCTCGCGTAGACGCATCAAGTTGCTGGAGCTGAGGTGGTCACAGCGGCCTTCTGGATCAAGAGAATCCTGGTTCACCTCCGGTGGCCTTCGGCTCGAGCCCAGGAGGGGCAATGCCGAGGGCAAACGCTTCCTCGCCGCAATCACCGAGAGCGAAGCGTCTCAGGCATCCGGACGACCACCAGCAGACCCGATGCGAAGGTGAGAAGCGCCACCGCGCCGATCGACCATGTCATGCCGAAGAGGTCGGCCAAAGCACCAGCGAGGAGCGCCCCCACCGCATAGCCGCTGTCCCGCCAGAGCCGATAGACCCCCACCGCAG
>JBIOUY010000246.1:0-2746 GCA_044867445.1 Gemmatimonadales bacterium | reverse complement strand
CCGGAAGCTCCCAATCGCCGGCATATTTGGCGTCGATCAACTGAACCCGATCTGCCCATGGAGTGATGTCGAAGCCGCCGGGCTCACCGAGGTTGAGTAGCACCGGCCGGGCATCGTGCAGGAGGGTGAAGACCCGCACCGGGCCGTTGGGGGTGACCAGGTCGAGGTCGGGCATGCGGCGTCCGAGCAGCGGGTGTCCCTCGCCGAGGTCGTAATGAATGTCCAGACCGGACATCATCGCGGCGAACCGCTTGCGAGGCTCTTCCATGCTGAGGAGCTCGGAAATGGTGTCGCGCAATGCCTGGATGTGGTCGTCTGAGCGGAGAAGCGGGATTTGCGCGATCGTGGTGCGCAGCACGCGGGCGGCGACCGGGTGGCGCTCGGCATGGTAGGTATCCAGGAGGCTGTCTGGCGATGTCTGGTCGACCACCTGGGCCAGCTTCCATCCCAGATTCACCGCATCCTGCACACCGGTGTTGAGGCCCTGTCCACCCACCGGGTTGTGGACGTGTGCGGCGTCACCGGCGAGCAGGACGCGCCCGGCGCGGTAGGCCGTGGCCTGTCGCGCCATGTCGGTGAACCGTGAGATGCAGGTGGGACTGTGGACCCCGTAATCGGTACCCCAGACGGCGATGAGCGCCTGGCTCAGCTCGCCCAGGGTGGCGTCACTGGCGGGGTTGAGGTGCTCTTCGGTCACCATGACCCGCACCGGGCCCCGGTCCATGTAGACCACCTCGCCGTCGCGGATCTCGTACTCCAACCTGCCGAGGGCATGGACGCCGAGGGCGTCGCGGCGGATGCCCCATTCCGGCTCCTCGGCCATCTCGACCTCGGCGATCAGGAAGCTCGTCGTCGGCTCCCACCCGGGGAACTCGATGCCGGCCGCCTTGCGGACCATGCTGCGCCCTCCGTCGCACCCGATGAGGTAGTCCGCCCGCAGGGACGTGCCGTCGGACAGCTCCACGTCGACGCCGGTATCGTCCTGCACGAACCCCGTCACTTCACGTTCGCGATGGATCGGCACCTCAAGCTCGTCGACCCAGCCGGCCAGTATGCGCTCGAAGTGGTTCTGCCACAGCCCCAGCCCGTAGGGGTGCCGGGTGGGAAAGTCGCTGATGTCCAAGGGGGTGCCGGCGAATGCCGCGACCTGCGCCACCTGCCCCTCCGACAGGAACCGATCAGCGATTCCACGCTGATCGAGAACCTCGATGGTGCGTGAATGCAGCCCGCCTGCGCGCGAGCCAATGAGGTCCTGACTCGCGCGCCGCTCGACAATGGCGACGTCGACCCCCGCCAACGCCAACTCGCCCGCCAACATCAGCCCAGTCGGACCTCCTCCGGCGATCACCACCGCATGCTCGGTCATCGCCACGCTCCGGCCGGCGTCACGCCGGTCGCGACCAGCGCATCACATCCCTCCGCGCCGAGTGTCCGCAACTGCACCGCGAGTCCCACCATCGGTTCGACGTCCCCGCGCGACCCATACGTCGACAACAACACACGCATTTTCGCTACTTCCATTTCCGTAGGTTCTGGCCTCGGCCGGCGATTATGCGGCACGACCCGGGGCTTGCCGCAAGCCCCCCTCGCCCTTGCCGCCTCGCTGACGATGGCGCGGACGTTCGTGCCCTTCTTTGCCCTACTCGGCCGCGTGCTCTGCGTCTCAGTGGCTCTCGTCTGGCGACCCGGAACCGCGAAGCGCGGAGGCACGACGTCCGGCCACCGTGTAGGCCCAATAGAGGGTAGCGAGCTTGGCGACGACCCCCTTCTCTACGGGCGAAGTGGTCAACACAGAATCGGGAGCCCTCGGCGCCGAAAACCCTGTTCGCACCAGGGGTCGCGCGCGCGAGGATGAAGCGTTTATGGAGCCTAGCGGTCGCAACCAGTGGCAACCGGTGGCAAACGCGGAGACCTCGAAAACGGCGGATTCAAGCCAAAACCGTCCCCACCGGTTGCGACCAGTTGCCGATCGGAGCGCATGGTAAGGAGGGGGTCGACGGTTCAAGTCCGTCATAGGGCTCTGCAAAAGCCCCGCAAAGCGGGGTTTCTTCTTTCGCTTTCACTTGCACGATCCACAGCGTGCCGTAGGTATGGAGCCCTTTATGGAGCCTTCAGGTTGGAGGCGAGGCGCCGTTTGCGTCTTTTCTTGACGCGAACCGAGCTATCGTCGGCGCGCCAGAGAACCTCGGCCGGCGACAGCTCTAACCTTGCGATGCGGAGGGCGAGCGGCGCCTCGCTTCCAGGGCGGCCGCCGAGCAGCGTGAAGCTCGACGCGATGCCTGAGCTACTCCCCGGCATGACTATCTTCCGGAGCAGCTCTGCAGCACTCTTACTCGCCTGTCCGTGCGTTAAGGAGGTGCGGTGACAAGCGGTGACGTAGTGACAATCGCCAGCCCTGAAGGGAAGAGTTCGAGCTCGACGTGATCGTGGCGTTCCTCCCGTTCGCCACCTCCGTCCGCCGGGGCGCTGCACAGCGGACACGGCCAGCGAACCGCCGTCGTAATCCGGCTTTCAAGGCACGATCTCCGAGCTCAGCCGGTCGCGCTCTAGGCTGCGTTCATCGAGAACGTTCTCTACGACCGAATCGGCGGCGCATACGCCGAGACACGTCGCCCCGACCCGAGGATCGCGCGGGTGATTCGGGCGGCGCTCGGCGACGCCACTTCCGTCGTGAACATCGGCGCCGGCTCGGGCTCCTACGAACCGACCGATCTCGCGGTCGTCCCGGTCGAGCCGTCCGAGCTCA
>JBIOUY010000245.1:0-3020 GCA_044867445.1 Gemmatimonadales bacterium | reverse complement strand
CGCGAGGGGCGGCGCATCGACGAGGTGGAGCGAACGGTATTTGCGGAGCTGCTGCGGGTGGGGTTCCATTTGATCAGTGCCTTTGTCAAAAGTGCCGGTGACGGAGACGCAGGGGAGACGCTCGATGTCCCCACCGTCCCGGAGAAGACGTGCCCCGCACCGGACGGCGAACAGCCTCGGGAATCCCGCACGTTGCGGCGATTGCCGGAACCGCACACGCGGCGTTATGTGTCGATTTTCGGCGAACTGACGATCCCGCGCGTCGTGTACGGGACGCGCGAAGGGCAGAAGATCGAAGCCGTTCCGCTGGATGCCCGACTGGGGTTGCCGGCGGGGGATTTTTCGTACGTCCTGGAGGACTGGCAGCAGCGGCTGTGCGTGAAGGAATCGTTCGGCGAGGCCACGCGGGACCTGGCGGAGCTGCTGGGGGTGTCCCCGACAGTCAGAGCGGCGGAAGTCATGAACCGCCAGATGGCCGAATTCGCAGCGTCGTTCCGGGTGGATCAGCCCCCGCCTCCGCCGAAGGAGGAAGGGGAACTGCTGGTGTTCACGGCGGATGGCAAAGGGGTGCCGATGCGTCGTCCCCGTGGGGAAAAGCCGCGGCATGGACAGCGGCGCACGAAGGGACAGAAGGCCAACAAGAAGCAAATGGCCTACGTGGGAGCGGTGTACACGATCGACCCGTTCCGGCGGACGGCCGACGACGTGCTGGACGACCTGGCGCGCAAAGACGTGGCCTGCCACCGGCCGCAGCCGCGGCACAAGCACGTGTCCGCGGAGATGACGCAGGTGTTCGAAGGGGAAGAGTGCAACGGACGGGTGGCTCTGTTCGGCCAGTTGAGCGAGGAGGTCCAGGCGCGCAACCCGACAGGTCGCAAGGCGGTGGTGGCCGTCATGGACGGCGAGCGGGCGCTGTGGGACGTGCTGGCGTTTTTCCTGCCGCAAGCGATCGGCATTCTGGACATCTTCCATGTTCTGGAACGGTTGTGGCTGGCGGCCCACGTGTTCCACCCCGAGGGAAGCCCCGCGGCGGAAGCGTTCGTGACAGACCGCTTGCGACTGCTGCTGGAAGGCCATGTGGGAAGGGTGGTTGGCGGGTTGAGACAAATGCTCTCGAAGCATGCTCTGTCCGCCTCCAAACGCCGGACTCTGCAAACGGTCATCGGGTATTTCGACAACAACCGACAGCACATGCGCTACGACGAATACCTGGCCGCCGGGTATCCGATCGGCAGCGGCGTGGCCGAGGGCGCCTGCCGCCACCTGGTCAAAGACCGCCTGGAACAAACCGGCATGCGCTGGACCGTTGCCGGAGCCCAGGCCCTGCTGCACCTGAGGGCCCTGTACCTGAACGGCGACTGGCGCTCCTTCGTCAACTACCGCATTGAGTGCGAACAGAAGCAGCTCTATCCCTACAAACCCTCACTCGCCGCATAGCGGAAGGCGAGTTACGCCCTAATCAATTACGCCCGAGATATAGCGAGCTTCCTGCACGCGGCGACCTGACAGCCGATTCGGCCCCGTTTCCGGCACATCCGGCTGAAGCGTACTGAGGTTCGGGGGAACGGTTGAATGAAAGTGGACATGCGGCTTCCATCGAGAGTTGTTCAACGACTTTCGAGGGGAAGGCAATCGCATGTCCACGAGCCTATTGTATCACGCGTTCGGGATTCGGGGTGGGTACGAGTACGTGCGCACGGAGCATGTCGAGGGCAAGGTGGTCTTCAGCCTTCGCCAGAGGCGCGAGAGTTTGCGGTGTTCGTATTGCGGATCGGGGCACGTGCACGTCAAGACTCACGAGCATCGGGTGTTCCGGGGGCTTCCCATCGGCTCGCGGCCGGTATGGATTCACCTTCCGATCGCGCGGGTCGAGTGCCAGAAGTGCTGTGCGGTGCGACAGGTGAAGGTGCCATTCGCCCGCGAACGAGTCTCGTACACCAAAAGCTTCGAGCGGTACGTGCTGGACCTGTCGGCTTACATGACGATTCAAGACCTGGCGAAGCATCTGCAGGTGAGCTGGGACGTGGTGAAGGGGATTCAGAAGCGATACCTGGGGCGCAAGTTCAGCCGGCCGAAGCTGCGGAACGTGCGGCAGATCGCCATCGACGAGATTCACATGGGGCGGAAAGGACGCTTCGCCACGGTGGTGCTGGACCTGGAGCGGGGAGCGGTGCTCTTCGTGGGAAAAGGCCGGGGAATCGAGGCGTTGCGTCCCTTCTGGCGTCGTCTGCGTTCGTCGCGAGCGAAAATCGGTGCGGTGGCCACCGACATGGCTCCGAGCTACATCGCCGCCGTACGGGAGTTCCTGCCCGAGGCCGTGCACGTCTTCGACCGGTTTCATGTGATGAAGCTCTACAACGAGAAGTTGTCCGACTTCCGCCGGGAGATTTACCGGACGCTCCCGGACGGTCTGCAGAAGAAGGTCCTCAAGGGCGTGCGCTGGCTGCTCCTGAAGAACTCCGACAACCTGGACGAGTCGAAGGATGAGCCGCAGCGCCTGAACGCGGCCCTGGAACTCAATCAGCCGCTGACCGCGGTGTACTACATGAAGGAACTGCTGCGGTACTTCTGGGAACAGCCCTCGAAACGGGCGGCCCAGCAATGGCTGCGCGAGTGGCTGCAACTGGCGGAGACATCGGGGATTCGCATGCTCAAACAACTCGCCCGCACGCTGGCGTTCCATCGCCGCGGCCTGTTGGCCTGGTACGACTACCCCATCTCCACCGGGCCACTCGAAGCCACCAACACCAAAATCCAGCTCCTCAAACGCCAGGCCTACGGCTATCGCGACGAGGAGTTCTTCCACCTCAAGATCTACGCCCTCCACCTGTCAAAGTACGCTTTAGTCGGATGAGCCCCGTTTCCACGATATACGCTTTGCATTGATTGACGGGAGGGTTTCCTATCCCCACGAAACGGAACACCTACGCCAAGCGTCAACGTGAACAAGACAAGAAGCACCGCGCCGACCAGAAACGCGCGAAGCGCGAGCGGAAGAGGGAGGCGATCAGGGACGCGAC
>JBIOUY010000244.1:0-2108 GCA_044867445.1 Gemmatimonadales bacterium | reverse complement strand
GGCGGGAGCACCCGTACCGAACCCAACCAAACTTCGAATGCCATGCGGTGCTCACCGGGAGTGAGTCCGTGGGGGATAAGCCTCATGGTCAAAAGGGAAACAGCCCAGACCGCCAGCTAAGGTCCCGGAATGGTGGCTAAGTGGGAAAGGAAGTGGCATCGCTCAGACAGCCAGGAGGTTGGCTTAGAAGCAGCCATCCTTCAAAGAGTGCGTAACAGCTCACTGGTCGAGTGGTGCTGCGCCGAAGATCCAACGGGGCTCAAGCCATCTACCGAAGCTGCGGATCCGGCGCGGGTGTCGTCCTGCGCCGGGTGGTAGGGGAGCGTTCCGCGATAGGTGAAGGCAGACCGCGAGGACTGCCGGACGAAGCGGAAGTGCGACTGCCGGCATGAGTAGCGAAAAGACAGGTGAGAATCCTGTCCGCCGTAAGGCCAAGGCTTCTTACGGAAGGCTCGTCCGCGTAAGGTTAGGCGGGACCTAAGGTGAGGCCGACAGGCGTAGCCGATGGACAGCCGGTTGATATTCCGGCCCCGCTCTGCATCCGTTACGAGCCAAGAGGGGACGCAGGAGGGTAGGCCTACCGGGGATTGGTTGTCCCGGGTTAAGCAGGTAGGCGGGAGGTCCAGGGAAATCCGGATCTCCATTCAACGCCGAGACGCAAATACGAGCCCGAGCGCGAGCAAAGGCGAAGTGGCTCAGCCCACACTGACAAGAAAAACCTCGTGGCCAGGGTGCAGGGCGCCCGTACCGCAAACCGACACAGGTGGCCCGGCACGAAAAGTGCCAAGGCGCGCGAGAGAACTCTCGTCAAGGAACTCGGCAAAATGACCCCGTAACCTCGGGAGAAGGGGTGCCTCCGTAGGGTGACCGCGTACAGCGGAAGCCCGAAGAGGTCGCAGATAATAGGCTCAGCCGACTGTTTAACAAAAACACAGGTCTCTGCTAAGCCGCAAGGCGACGTATAGGGGCTGACGCCTGCCCAGTGCCGGAAGGTTAAAGGGAGGGGTTAGCCGCAAGGCGACGCTCCGAACTGAAGCCCCGGTGAACGGCGGCTGTAACTATAACAGTCCTAAGGTTAGTTGACGCTAGCCTCGCCGGTGGGCGACCACCGGTAGCCATCCGGCCATATGCTGGGAAATCTGGAGAATTCCACGCTACCCATGGAGGGCCATGTGGCCAGCACGGGTGACAATGCGATGGATGCAGACAACCAGCAGGAAAGGCTAGGAACCACGGGCTGGGTCGTCGGGTTCGTAGACGGCGAAGGTTGCTTCAGTATTACCGTCCAGCGAAACCGTACGATGCAGTTCGGCTGGCAGGTGTTTCCTGAGTTCGTTGTTACTCAGGGAGAGCGCAGCAGGGAAGCCTTAGAGCTCCTTCAGAGGTTCTTCGGGTGCGGTCGCATCTTCGAGAATCGCCGGTCCGACAACCATCGCGGCTCACTGCTCCGATATTGCGTGAGGTCGGCGAAGGACCTGCGCTCGAAGATCATCCCGTTCTTCGAACAGAACCCGCTCAGGACGATCAAGCGTGAAGACTTCGCGAAGTTCGTCCGAGTGCTGGAGATGATGGAACGGAAGATCCATCTCTCTCCGGAAGGGCTCGAGGCCATCGCAGCGATCGCCCAAACGATGAACCGGCGAAAACCTGCCCGGGTCCTAGCTTCCTCAGAGACTGCACGCCGGACCCTCACAAAGGTGAGGTGAAGATACAGTCCGGGCTCCTGGGCGACCAGGAGAGGCCGAGAGAAATGTCGGCCCGCCTGACGAGATCGTCAGGTCAGTAGGTCCAACGACCGAAGTAACAGGTCCGAGCGAAGTTCCTTGTCGGGTAAGTTCCGACCTGCACGAATGGCGTAACGAGCTGAGCGCTGTCTCGACGAGAGACTCGGCGAAGTTGTGCGACCCGTGAAGACACGGGTTACCCGCAGCTGGACGGAAAGACCCCATGAAGCTTTACTGTAGCTTGCCATTGGATTTGATCTCACCATGCAGAGGATAGGTGGGAGGCTGAGAAGCCGGGGCTCTGGCCTCGGTGGAGCCAACCTTGGAATACCACCCTTGGCAAGATTAAGTCCTACCCGGGGACCTCACCGGTTCTCGGAACAG
>JBIOUY010000243.1:0-2053 GCA_044867445.1 Gemmatimonadales bacterium | reverse complement strand
CGTTCCATCTGCCGATGGTTCCCGAGCTGCCCGTCTCGATGCTCGCGTGCGCGCGGCTCGGAGTGATCCACTCCGAAGTTTTTGGCGGGTTCAGCGGTGCGGCGTGCGGCGAGCGAATCGCCGATTCAGGCAGCCACATCCTGGTGACGATGGATGGCTACTACCGCAACGGCGAGCTCCTCGATCACAAAGTCAAGGCCGACGAGGCCGTCGCGAAGGCGCGTGACCTCGGATCGGCGGTCGACAAAGTGCTGGTCTGGCAGCGCCATCCCGGCCAGTACGCGTCCAAGAGTCCCATGGTCGCTGGTCGGGATTTCTTCGTGGACGATTTGCTGAGCGACTATCGCGGGAGAGCAATCAAGCCGGTCTCCATGCCCGCGGAGGCGCCGCTGTTCCTCATGTACACGAGCGGCACGACTGCCCAGCCCAAGGGGTGCCAGCACAGCATCGGCGGTTACCTTGCCTACGTCACCGGCACCTCCAAGTATTACCAGGACATTCACCCCGAGGACACGTACTGGTGCTTCGCCGACATCGGGTGGATTACGGGCCACTCCTACATCGTCTACGGCCCGTTGTCGCTCGGAACGACCAGCGTGATATACGAGGGCGTGCCGACCCATCCCGATCCCGGTCGCCCCTGGCGGATCGCGGAGCGGCTGGGAGTGACCATCTTTCACACCGCCCCCACGACCATCCGCATGCTGCGAAAGCTCGGTCCGGACGAGCCGCTCAAGTACAACTACCACTTCAAGCACATGACTACGGTGGGCGAGCCCATCGAGCCGGAGGTCTGGCGCTGGTACTACGACGTCGTCGGAAAGGGAGAAGCGGTCATCGTCGACACCTGGTGGCAGACCGAGAACGGGGGGTTTCTGGGCAGCACATTGCCGGCTCTTCAGCCGATGAAGCCCGGGAGCTGCGGGCCGGGGGTCCTCGGGATCTACCCGGTGATCTACGACGAGAATGGTGAAGTGGTCGAGGCCGGTAGCGGCCGGGCCGGCAACATTTGTATTCGCAACCCCTGGCCTGGGATCTTCCAGACGATCTGGGGGCAGCCCGAGCGGTTCGCGCAGATCTACTACCAGAAGTACTGTCGGAACAAGGACAGCAAGGATTGGCGGGACTGGCCGTACTTCGCGGGCGACGGCGCGGTCCAGGCCGCCGACGGCTACTTCCGGATCCTCGGACGGGTCGACGACGTGATCAACGTGGCGGGGCACCGGCTCGGAACGAAAGAGCTCGAGTCGGCGAGCCTCACCGTTGAGGAGATTGGCGAAGCCGCCGCGGTCCCCGTAATGGACGAGCTTCGTGGGCGGGCGGTAGAGATGTACGTGTCGCTCAAACCAGGATTCACCCCGAGCCGGGACATTGAGGACAAGGTGGCCAAGGCGATCGAGACGGTGATCGGCAAGATTGCCCGGCCCAAGAATGTCTGGATCGTTCCGGATATGCCGAAGACGCGCTCGGGAAAGATCATGCGCAGGGTGATCGCCGGGATCTCAAACTTCACCGGCGTGGGTGACACGACCACGTTGGCCAACCCTGAGGTCGTCGACGACATTCGCCACCACGTCCAGGCGGAGAAGATGGCCCGCGGCCAGGTCCCGCGCGAGCTCTCGCCCGAGGAGATCGAGGAAATCAAAGCGTTCGGTCGCGCCGAGTAGCACACCGGCGGTGGAGATGACACAGCAGTACCTTCTCGGCGAACTTCCTGGGGGAGCTGCAGACTGTCGCGACGACCGACGCGGCCGTGCGTGACGTTGCGCGCCTGCGTCGAGAGGCGGAAGCGGCGCCTCTCGCGACAACGCGAAACCGACCGGACCGACGCGCGCGCTCGCGGAAGTCAAGCTGCTCGCTCCCGCGGACGCGAAGAAGGTCATCGCCGCCGGGCTGAATTATCGCAGCCACATCGGCGAACAGCCCGCGGCGAAATACGTCGGACTGTTCGCGAAGCTGCCCACCTCCCTCATCGGCAGCGGCGCCAACATCGTCTATCCCGCCGACGCGACGAACCTGCACTACGAGGCGGAGATGTGCGTCGTGATCGGGA
>JBIOUY010000242.1:0-2100 GCA_044867445.1 Gemmatimonadales bacterium | reverse complement strand
TCGATTCCCCCGGAGCAGCTGCTGCGGGCCCTGCTGCTGCAGGTGCTGTACACGATCCGGAGCGAGCGGCAGTTGATGGAGCAGCTCGACTACAATCTGCTGTACCGCTGGTTTGTGGGCCTCACGCCGGACGATCCGGTCTGGGATCCGACGGTGTTCACCAAGAACCGGGATCGGCTGCTGGCGGGAGATATCGCCGAGGCGTTCTTCCAGCAGGTGCGGGCCCTGGCCGACCAACAGCAGCTCCTCTCCCAGGACCACTTCACGGTGGATGGCACGCTGCTCGAGGCGTGGGCCAGTCACAAGAGCTTTCGCCCGATCGACGATCCCACGCCCCCGCCCTCGGATGACGATCCGAGCAACCCGAGCATCAACTTCCGGGGGGAGAAGCGCTCGAATACGACGCATCGCTCGGTGACGGACCCGGACGCCCGGTTGGTCCGCAAGACGCACCACGGCGCGGCCTTCCTCGGCTATCAAGCGAGCGTCCTCACCGAGAACCGCCACGGGCTCATCGTCGCGACCGATGTGCGGGCCCCCAGCTTCCATGCCGAGCGGGAGGCAGCGCTGGGCATGCTGCGGCGGCTCCGGCGGCGGCGCCCGCGCCGGACGCTCGGCGCGGACAAGGGCTACGATACGCCGGAGTTTATTGCGGCGGTGCGGGACCTGGGCTTCACCCCGCACGTGTGTCCCAATCGCCATCGCTACCGCCGGCGGAGCAGCGTCGATGAGCGGACCACGCGTCACCCGGGCTACGCGGTGAGTCAGCGCAAACGGAAATTGGTCGAAGAAGGCTTCGGGTGGCACAAGTGCGTGGGGCCGCTGCGGAAGCTGCATCACCGGGGGCGGGAGAAGGTGGCGTGGATCTTTGCCTTCACGAGTGCGGCGTACAATTTGGTGCGGCTGCGGTCCCTGCTCGCGGCAGCGACGTGAGCCCACCGCCACCCGCCGGTGCCGGTCGCGTCGCCGGACCCGCAGAGCCGTACACAACCAGCAGGCCATCGGCGCGCTCGACCTGATGATCCACCGCGACATCAAGGGAATACTCGCTCTCACGACCCCTTTTTCCGCGACCTGCTAACCGGCGCATGCAGCCGCCAGGCCGGACGGGCGCGTAGCTCCGCGCGGGCGGGGCCCGCCGGTGGCGCCGCTGAGGAAGCTTGGGTTTGTGCGGGCGCGGGCCTGAGGGCCTGCAGCTGATGTGCAATTCGTTCGACGGCAGGCGCGAATGCTAGCTAGAGGGCGAGACCTACAATGAAATCACCCAAACACATCACCCCGTTCTCGATCCAGATCGAGGCAGAGATCCTGTCTGACCTCCGAGAGCGCATCCGCGGCACGCGCTGGCCTGATCAGGCACCAGGCACGGCCTGGGAGCAGGGGACTGACCTTGAGTACCTAACACAGTTGCTTGCGTATTGGGCCGACGAGTTCGATTGGCACGCACAAGAGCGCGAGCTGAACGCGGCCAATCAGTTCCGCGCCGAGCTCGACGGCGTCCATATCCACTTCGTCCATGAGCGGGCCAGACACGGGCACGGCATTCCGCTGATCCTGACCCATGGCTGGCCTAGTACGTTCGTTGAGCTGCTTCAGCTCGTGCCATTCCTGACCGATCCAGAGGCCCACGGCATCGACGGTCCCGCCTTTGACGTTGTCATCCCTTCACTGCCGGGTTACGGGTTCTCCGATCGGCCCGCTCAGGTGGGCGTGAACTATCAGCGCGTCGCCGGTCTGTGGCATCGCCTCATGCGTGGCCTGGGTTACGAGCGCTACGGGGCTCAAGGCGGAGATTTCGGAGCCGGGGTTGCCACGTTCATGGCATTGACCGATCCCGAGCCAATGATTGGCGTCCACCTGAGTAATCTGGAGATTCGGCCCTACACTGGCGCAGGGGCGCGGCCACTGTCCGCGGCGGAGAGAACCTATCTCGAGCGCAATGAGGCATTTTGGCAGGAGGAGTACGGTTACAAGGCAATCCAATCCACGAAGCCCCAGACGCTCGGATACGGGCTGAACGACTCGCCCGCTGGACTCGCCGCCTGGCTTCTGGAGAAGTGGCGCTCCTGGGCCGATTCCCGCGGTAATCTCGATCAGCGC
>JBIOUY010000241.1:0-56456 GCA_044867445.1 Gemmatimonadales bacterium | reverse complement strand
GTAGTTGATCTCTCGGGCCGCACGCCGCCAGTGCACCAGCCGATAGACCTGGGCGTCCAGCATCCGGCGAAGTCGGGCCGATCCTCCTTCAGCCTGAGCGTACTGCTCCGCCGCATGGGCCAGCATTTCCGCCACGTCGGGCATTCTGGAGACGAGCTCTCGAATCCGGCCCAGCGTCTGACTGGCCCCGTCGAGCCGGCGGGTGATCGCATGCCGGTCTCGAACGCCTCGACGAGGAAGCTTTCGCAACTGCACCATCGACTCCCGGAGCGTGCGGCAGGCATGGAAGCCATCTCCATACTGCCGCTCGCATTCGACCACTGCGGGCCGAAGCACCGGCGCCATGGTCACCGGATCCAGGGGGAACTCGTGTTCGTGGTATCGAACCCGCGGGATGCCCCGGGTTGAAATCAGGGTGATCTCGCCCCGCTCGAGCACACTGGCTAACTGGTCACCCAGCACCGGGAGCAGGATGCGACTGCGGAGCTCGCGCTCGCTGGCCCGCCAATCAATGTCGAACCAGCGGGCGTAGCGGGAGGCCGGCCCGTGAGCCAACACATCCTCCCAGGCGAGATTCTCGCTGGACGCGGCCATATGGTTGGGTACGATGTCGAGCACCAGACCCATGTCATGCGCCGCGAGCTCCTGGTGCAGCAGCGCGAACTCTTCCTCGGTGCCCAACTCGGGATCGAGCCGGGTGGGATCGACCACGTCGTATCCGTGGGTACTGCCTCGGCGAGCCTGGAGGAGAGGCGAGCAATGAACGTGGCTGACGCCCAGCCGGCTCAGGTAAGGAACCAGTGCGCGGGCTCGCGAGAGCGGAAATCCGGCGTGCAGCTGAAGCCGGTAGGTGGCTCGGACGAGGACCATGTCCTCACCGGGGCGGCTCGTACCGGAGCAGCATGAGCGAATGGGCGACCAGGTTCACCTGTCCCTCCCGGACCATGCGCGGACTCGCGTGTGAGGTATTGATCATCTCAGTCCACGTCCCCGGCGATTCCATGCTCGGGAGGATGAACGGCTTGGAGCGCGCTCCCCCGTTCAGCAACAGCAGGATGGCCTCGCCGTGCATCCGGCGGCCTCGCTCGTCCACTTCGTCGGTGGCCTCGCCCCGGACCAACATCCCCAGCACATGGTTATGCGAATCGCTCCATTCGGCTTCGGTCATCTCCCCACCATCGGGCCGGAGCCAGGCGAGGTCCTTGCCCTTGCCAGGCGCGCGCGGCTCGAGTCTAAAAAACGTCCGGCGGCGCAGCACCGGATTGGCGGCCCGGATGGCGAGCACTGTTCGGGTGAACTCGAGCAGCTGGCGCTGCAGCGGGCTCAGCTTCCAGTCCACCCAGGTGATCTCGCTGTCATGGCAGTAGGGATTGTTGTTGCCCTGCTGCGTCCGTCCCAGCTCGTCACCGTGGGACAGCATGGGGACTCCCTGGGAGAACGCCAGGGTCGCCAGGAAATTGCGTTTGATCCGCTCCCGCATACGGATGACGTGCACCGCCTCGGTGGGCCCCTCCGCGCCCCAGTTGCGACTCAGATTGTGGTCGCTGCCGTCTCGGTTGACCTCTCCATTGGCTTCGTTGTGCTTGCTCTCGTAGCTCACCAGGTCGTGAAGGGTAAAGCCATCGTGACAGGTGACGAAGTTGATTGAGGCGAGCGGGCTCCGCCCGCTGGGTTGATACAGATCGCTGCTGCCCGCCAGGCGAGAGGCGAGCTCTCCCACAACCCCCGAGTCCCCCCGCCAGAACTGGCGCGTGGTATCGCGGTGCTTGCCGTTCCATTCTCCCCAGCCTATGGGGAACTTGCCCACCTGATATCCATCGGGGCCCAAGTCCCATGGTTCGGCGATGAGCTTCACCCGTGAGACCAGCGGATCCTGCCGCACGACGTCGAAGAATTCGGCGAATGGACTCATCGCCGGATCCTCTCGCGCGAGCACCGGGGCCAGATCGAAGCGAAAGCCATCCACGTGCATCTCCGAGACCCAGTAGCGGAGACTGTCCATCACCAGTTGCATGGTGCGGGAGTGGCGGATGTCGAGAGTGTTGCCGGTGCCGGTAAAGTCGGTGTAGAAGCGCCGGTTCTCCGAGTCGAGACGGTAGTAGGCCGCGTTGTCGATGCCTCGGAAACAGAGCGTTGGCCCCAGATGATTCCCCTCGGCCGTGTGGTTGTAGACCACATCGAGGATCACCTCGAGGCCGGCGCGATGCAGCCGCTTCACCATCGACTTGAACTCGGACACCTGCTGGCCCAGGCCGCCGGTGGCGTAGCGCACCTCGGGTGCGAAGTAGCCGATCGGACTGTAGCCCCAATAGTTGACCAGGCCCTGCTCCACCAGACGCCGCTCGGTGACGAACTGATGAATCGGGAGCAGCTCGACCGCGGTCACCCCGAGGCTGAGCAGATGATCGATCACCGCGTCAGTGGCGATCCCCAGGTAGGTGCCGCGGAGGGGCTCGGGCACATCAGGGTGCAGCATGGTCATGCCCCTGACGTGGCATTCGTAAATTACCGTGTGATTCCACGGCGTGCGGGGATGCTGGTCATCTCCCCAGCTGAAGGCCGACTCGACCACCACGCACCTGGGCATGCCGGGAGCACTGTCCTGGAGATCTGGTGTCAGGTCGCGATCCTCCGAGCCAAGTCCCATGGCGTAGCCGGAGAGGGCATCGCTCCACCGAATGGTCCCGGTCACGGCCTTGGCATAGGGATCGAGTAGGAGCTTGGCAGCATTGAATCGGTGTCCATCCGCCGGAGCGTAGGGCCCATGGACTCGGTAACCGTAGAGCTGCCCGGGCCGCACATCGGGGAGATAGGCGTGCCAGATCTGATCGGTTTGCTCCCGCAGACGAATGCGAGCACTCTCGCTGCCTGCCTCGGCGTGACCAAAGAGGCAGAGATCAACCGCGGTAGCGTGTTCCGAGAAGATCGCGAAATTGGTTCCCTCGCCGTCCCAAGTGGCTCCCAGGGGGGACGGCGCGCCCGGCCAGACCCGAATCATGCCGCCCTCGCGCGCAGCAGGGCCGCACTGAGCGGAGGAAGCACCAATTGACCGGCGGTGAGGCGGACACGATCCCCGCCCCCGTAAGCAGCAGCGTCGGTCGAGAGCACCAGGGCCCAGGGCCGGGCTCGCTCGGTCGGTAGCGGAGATTCCTCGCCGGCGAAGTTGAATCCGCCGAACACGTGGTCGTTGCCGGCCGACAAGGCGAGCGTCACCCACTCGGCACGATCGTCGTAGCTCACGCGGACGCTCGCGACTCCGGGCTTGAGCGCCGGCAGGTCGCGCCGCAGCTCGAGCAAGTCGTGATAGAGCGCGCGGAGTTGTGCCTGTGGGGCCCGGCGGGCGGCATCCCAATCCAGCCGGGAGGCATCGAACGTCGACTCGGCCTGGGGGTCAGGGATTTCGCCGCTCCACCCGAACGCGGCGAACTCCCGCCGGCGACCTTCGCGCACCGCTTCGACCAGCTGAGGGTCGCTGTGGCTCACGAAGTAAAGAAAGGGATGGGTTTCTCCATATTCCTCGCCCATGAACAGGAGGGGCACGTACGGCGAGAGCAGAAGTATAGCGGCGGCCAGTCGGAGAGCCTCGGATGGCACCAACACCGAGAGCCGCTCACCTTGGGCCCGGTTACCTACCTGGTCGTGGTTCTGCACACAGATGACGAACCGATCGGCCGGCAGGTCCAGGGCCGGGCGGCCATGTCGCCGGCGCCGCGAGACCGAATAGCGGCCATCGTTGACGAACCGCTCTGCCAATGCCTTGGCCACCGGAGCAACCCCACCGAAATCGGCGAAATAGCCCTTCTGCTCTCGAGTGAGCGCCACGTGTACGGCATGGTGGAAGTCATCGCTCCATTGGGCATCGAGGCCATACCCGCCGATCTCGGGGCTCCGCACAAAACGGGGATCGTTCGCTGCAGTCTCGGCAATCACGCTCACTCGGCGGCCCAGGAGCTCGGCCTGCCGGTGAACCGCGGCGGTCAGCTCCTCCAGCAAATGCAGGGCGCCCTGATCGACGATGGTGTCAGCCGCATCGAGCCGTAGTCCGTCCAGCCGGAATTCGGTGATCCAGTACAATGCGTTGTCCACGATGTAGCGCCGAACTTCGTCACTTTCGGGTCCATCCAGGTTCCATCCCTCGCCCCAAAGCGTGCGATACCGGTCCGTGAAATAGGGACCCAAGTCTCTCAAATAATTGCCCTCGGGCCCGAGGTGGTTATACACCACGTCGAGAATCACGGCCAGTCCTACCCGATGCGCCGCGTTCACCAGGCGCCGGAGGCCGGCTGGACCGCCGTACGTGCTCTGGGGGGCGTAGAGCGATACCCCATCGTACCCCCAATTTCTTCTCCCTGGAAATTCTGCAACCGGCATCAGCTCGATTGCCGTGACGCCGAGATCGCGGAGCGGCTCCAGACAGGGAATGACTCCTTCGAAGGTCCCTTCCGGGGTAAAGCTGCCGACGTGCAGTTCGTAGATGATGAGATCGCGAACTGCCAATCCCTCCCACTCATCGTCGGTCCATTCGAATTCGGCAGGGTCGATGATCCGGCTCGGGCCATGGACTCCCTCGGGTCGAGCCCGGCTGACCGGGTCAGGACGGTCGGCTTGGCGGTTCAAGCGATACCAGTAGTCGCTTCCCGAACCGACCTCCGGCACCTGCCCTCGCCACACTCCGGATGGATCGCGCTCCATCGGATGCGACGCTTCCGAGGATCGCCCTCGGATTACCAGTTCGAGATGGTCTGCCGCCGGGGCCCATACCTCAAACTGCACCGACCCGTCAGGGCTCGGGTGAGCCCCGCGTCGAAGCGACCAGGGTTTGGACGAGGCGTCGTTCAGAGAGCCTCCAAGGCAAACGATTCGGCAGGTCCAGCAGGCCGACGCAAGCTATGGAGACGGGGTGCCCTCAACGGTGACGGAGCGCACGCGGAGGTGTGGCATGGCGAGGAAAGATGCCAGCGGACAGCAGGATCTCGCGGAGCGGAAGGATGGGCAGCGCCGGATATCACTCCAGGGAGGAGCGTTATTCCGATGCCGGGCGAGGCGTTTTGCCTTTCAGCGCGGCGCACCAGGCGATCTCCACCTCCAGGCGCTCGATCTCGCTCCGGTTCTCCGCGATGCACTCCTGCAGATCGCGCCCGCCGCTCGCAGACTGAAGCGCGGCCACGACGTCCCGCAAGCCGGCGAGCTCGTAGACCAGCAACTGGTGATAGCGCTCCGCCGCCTCTGGCCAGGAGGGAGCCAGACGCCGCAGCTCGGCCTTGCGATCGAGCGTGTGCTGGATGGAGTGACGAGCCGCATAGTCTTCCGCGGCGATCCGGGGTCTCCGGCGCTCGATGGCAGGACTCAGGAACGGCAGTCGGCGCCGATGATGGGTCCGAAGTTGATCCAACGTCTCCAGCAGAGTGCGCAGGATCGAGACCACGGGCGGCCTCCGGGCGTCGACTGTTGGGGGCTCCTCAATCACGGATTTCGCTCATCAGCGCGAGGGCATTGCCTCGGTATCGTCGAAGAATGGCATCCACAACTCATGCTCCGGCAATCGAGCGATGAGATGGGGGGCGTCCGTGGAATCTCACGCCCCGGCCCTGCAGCAGTGCATGAGTGCCGTAGATGTCAGCGACACGGAAGTAGATGATGGAGGAGGGGTGATCCAACTCGCTGGATTCCGGAAGGGTCAGCATGAGCCGGACACCGCCGCAATCGAAGAACGCGGACCCGGACCGCAAGCTGACCGATCCCGGCCAGAGTGGCAGCGGCTTGCGGGATCACTCCCTGCTCTTCCAGATCGATCGCAGGTAGAGGCTTCCAAGGAGCAGGATCACCCCTGCCAGGACCGGGCCCGGTCCCCCGTAGTTCTCGTAGGCGAAGGGAATCCCCGCGGCGCCCCGCGAGTCCCGCACCATGATCAGTATCCCGAACACGATTCCCGCAATGCCGAAGAGACCGAGCAGCCCGAACAGGTTCCGCATGGAGCCCTCGCGAGAGTGTTGGCCAATCCCACCGGCGAGCCGGTATGCATGAAACTCTCTCGGGGGCCGCCGGGCAAGTAGCCAGCGGGAAAATACGGGCTACTGCGGGCCGAAGCGCTCCAGGGCCGAGGCAGCCGCGCCCTCCAGCACTTGAGCTGCTGAACCGGTCAGCGATACAGGAGGCGCGAGCAGCGCGATCCCCGCGGGGGAGTGCTCTGTCAGTCGGGCGTATATCACCAGGGCAGCGAGATACGAACCCAACGCGCTGGGATGGAATCCGTCCCCCGCGAATAGTCCCAGCATAGGATCCTGACGAAGCGCGTCCCTCAGCGCCTCACCCGCCGGCAGCAGAATCCCATCCACTGCCCGGGCTGCATCGGCGTATGAGCTCGTCACGCTGTCCCACGCCTCGGGCCGGGACAGGCCGGGCCAGATCATGTACATCGCCGGCCGGGCTCCGACCGCGCGGATTTTCTGAACAAACAGCTGGACGTACTGCACCAGCAGCGCCCGGCTCTCCGGCAGCGCCGAAGGTCCCTGCTGAAGAACAACCACATCCCAGCCGCCTCGCTCGATGGCGGGGGCAGCGTCCCCCCGGTTCCAGTGGTCCTGGAGGCTGTAGTCGCCGAACACGACCGACTCGGTGGTGATGACCGTCCCGCCGACCGCGGCCGCCAGGCGTTCGACCATGTCAGGCAAATCATTGGCGTAGGTCAGGCTGTTGCCGATGAAGAGGACCCGCAGGTCCCTGACGGCACCCCGATTGGGAGCGGTCGACCCGCAGCTGGCGAGCGCGGACGCCGCCGCCAGCACGATGCTGATGCGTGCTCGCCAGGTGGCCATCGAGTTCTCTCCGGGATGTAAGGGCCGATTGACGAGCCCAGGGACCCCGGCTGGGCTCCACCTCAGAGGACGTTCAGAGCAAGGATTGCCCCACTACGCGTTATAGATCGCGCCGCCCGATGCCCGGTAGAGTTCCAATACCGCCGCCGCCTCGGCCCGCATCACTTCTCGAGCAATCTCGATACCGCAGCGCTCCAGGTAGGACCAGGACTCGGGAAAGACCGGTCCCTCCTCGAAGCTCAGGGCGGTGGCGTCGTTCCGGCTCGCCCCACATACCAACCGCCGCACTCCGCTCCACAGTGTCGCGCCGAGGCACATCGCACATGGCTCGCACGAGCTCACCAGCTCGTGTACCGGTTGGCCTGCTGCGCCAAGACTGAAGCCCCCGACCCGCTGCTGGGCCAGCATGAGCGCCAACACTTCGGCGTGCAGCACCGAGTTGTTCAACCGGGTGACACTGTTGACTCCAATCGAAACCAGCCGCCCGGAGTCGGTCTCAAACACCGCCGCACCGAATGGGCCGCCGGTGGCCCGCAGCACGTTTTCCCGTGCGACAGCGACGGCGAGCCCCATTCGGTCTTCGATCGAGGCGTATCGCCGTTGCCAATCGATCATCTGATCCAGCCAGTCCGGAAGCGTGATATGGAGCGATCGCGCTGCCCCGGGTGTATCCATGGAGTCTCCAACCGGTCTATCAGGGTGAAATGGTCATCGCCTTCTTGAGCAGCGAGATCTGCCCGCCATGATAGGCGTCGTGCTGAGTCAGGCCGTGGAGCATCTCCTCGTAGGTTTCCGCCGCGTCACCCTTGCCGCTCACCCGGGCGGCGAGCCGCTCCCCTGAGGCACGGGACACAGCCTGTGCCAGCTCCTGGTGGGCCTCAGCCAACGCTCGCCTCGCCGCATCCCAGTTCGAGGGGGAGACGACCCCCACGGGGGGCCAGTCTCCTTCGGCAGGTACTCCAGCCTGCGCCCCCTCGAGCCGACGAGTGACCTCGCGCGTCCAGCCGGTCAGGTGCAGCACCAGCTCCCAGATCGAATGGGCATTGGGAATGGGCCGGGATGCGGCCTGGACCGGGGTCACGTCCGCCAGAATCTCTGCCAGGCTTGAGCCGTGCCACGCTTCGCCGTCGTGCGCGAGCCGGATCTGTTGTGCGACGAGCTCTCCATCCATGGGGCTGGTGACCTCCTCTCCTCACTCGGTTTTCCCCTGAGGCGCCTTCGGGTCGGCGGATGAGAGCGGCTTGACGTAGCGTACAATCTCTGGGGCGTAACCGAGCCGTTCGTACACCGCGCGGGCATGGGCGTTTCTGTCAAACACGTTCAGCGTAACGAATGGATCTCCCCGCCTACGGGCATATTCCTCGGCCGCCTGGATCAGCGCCCGTCCCACGCCGGTTCCTTCCCCCGAGCGATCCACCGCCAGAATGCCGATGTGGGTGTAGGGTACGCCCCGGAAGTAGTCGGTTCCAGTCTCGAGATACATGAAACCCAGCCGCGCTCCCTCGGGCCCTTCGGCCACCAGCAGCTCCGCGTCCGGAGGAAGCTGCGCCAGGGCCGAGGACAGGGTGCGTTCTTCACCAGCGATGATCTCATCTCCCGTGCGCCAGGGCGGAAGGCTGAACTCCGCCAGTCGCGGGAGCAGCCCAAGAAGAAAGGCGCGATCGTCGCCACGGGCGGCCCGGATCCGAATGGGTGCATGGGTTGTCATCGGAGAACGATAAGGTGCGCCGCTGCGAGACGTCTACCGGAGCATGGATCTTGCCTTATCAACCGGGACCTGGCCTCCCGATCTCTCGTCCAAGGTATAGCTCGCACGCGCAAGGAGACTTGCATGCGGCTGCACATCCTCGCGCTGGCATGGATTCTCGCAGCCTGCAGCGCCCCGGGCGGACCGACGGACGGGCCGACCAACGGGGGCGGCGGAGGGGGAGGCGGTACGACTCCCCTGGGCCGCTGCCGAGCATTGGCGGATGCCAGATCTTTCCCCAGGACAACGCCTGGAATCGGGATGTGAGTGCCGACCCAGTGGCCTCAACTTCAGCTGCCTTGCTCGCCACGATGTCGCCCGACAACGCGCTCCATCTCGATCTGGGGACCACCGAGGAGTACTACGGAATCCCCTACACCGTCGTGCCGGCGGATCAACCGCTGGTTTCCATCACCTATGGAACCGATGGAGTGGACTATTCCGACGAGAGCGACACCGGCCCCATGCCGATTCCCTTGGACGCGGCTATCGAAGGCGGCAGCACCACTGATCCCTATCCGGCTTCCGGAGACCGGCACGTTCTGGTCGTTCGGCAGGGGGACTGCACCCTCTTTGAGCTGTACAACGCCGAGCGTACCGCCTCCGGATTTCGGGTGAGCTCGTCGGCTATTTGGGACCTGAAGGTGAATGCCACGCGTCCCGCAGGCTGGACTTCGGCCGACGCCGCAGGGCTGCCGATCCTTCCCGGGCTGCTCAAGTATGACGAGGTCGCGGCCGACCGCCTGAACCACGCGTTGCGCTTTACCGTCCCGCAAGTACGCCGGGCCTACACCGCGCCGGCCAGCCACTGCGGCGCCTACAACGATCCCACACTCCCTCCGTATGGCACACGGGTCCGGCTCAAAGCCAGCTTCTCCCTCGCGCCGTATACCGGCGGCGCGCGGGTCATTCTCACGGCGATGAAGCGCTATGGATTGATTCTCGCCGATCAGGGCAGCCCGTGGTACGTCACCGGGACGTCGAATCCGAGTTGGTCCGACGCGCTGGATCAGTTGCGCCAGCATCGAGTGACAGGAAACGACTTCGAAGTGCTGCAATCCGGCCCAGTGACCAGCTGCTAGGCCGGGCTCTCACGCGCCGACCGCAGCTCGGCCGCACGAACGGCGGCGATGCCCTGAGTCTGGCCCGTCACCGTGCGGCGATGGTAGTCGATTTGGCCGAGATGAAATGCGAAGTGACTCACCAGATGGATCAGATAGTCTCCAGTCTCGAATCGAAGGTTGCCGATCACCTCGGGAAAGTCTCTCGTGAGGTCGGACGCACCGAGCCGGCTTTCGGCCGCGGCTAGCGATTTCCTGGCAGCCTCAATCTCCTTCACGATCTCGGTCCGCGGCACGTTGCGCCGGGCAAATTCGGCCGGACGATCTCTCACGTAGCCGGTGGCGCCGAGTCGGGCGCCCAGATAATGCTGCACATTGCCCGCGAGATGCAGGGCGAGGGTGCCAGCGGAGTTGGGAATCCCGGCCGGTGTGAGCCAGAGCGAGTCCTCGTCAGGATAGGCCTCGATTTCTCGGCGTAAGGCGCGGAGATCGCGATCCAGAATCGCGGTCACACTGGGAAAGAGCATGCCGTGGCCTCCCAGGATTCAGCGGAGATTTGCCAGAACGCGTCGAGCTATAGCCACCAGCTCACCATTCCCTCGAGCGATGCGGCCATCGGGGAGACGCAGCGTGTCCTCCAGCCCGATTCGCCCATCCAATCCCTGGCGAGCCGCCTCTTCCAGCATCGGCCAGGCGGTGGCGTCCATCCCGTGCAGCAGCCTCGGCAGTACTACTCCCGAGCGATCGAGGACAGCCTGTGTGGCAAGGGCTGTGGCCTGAGCCCGGCCGGGCTCGTGGTCGGCCGGCTCCAACAGAATCCGCAGACAGCGCGGCGCTACCCTGCTCGCCACCAGGCGCTCCGCCGCCGCGGCATCACGCAATCCAGCCTCCACCTTTACTCCAAGCGAAAGCAACAACTCCGCCAGGAGCTCGGCGCCCACTTCGTGAAAGTTGACCGAGGCGTAGTCGGGCAGCACCATCCACTGGGAGACGAGGTGCTGCCGCTGTTCGGGATCAGGCACGATCCACGCCCCCGTGCTCACCCCCAGCTGCACACCCGGCACCGCCCCGCGCACGGCGCGGAGGGTCCGGGCGACATCGTGCGCTGCCAGGCTCTCGTTGCCATTGGGTTCGCGGACGTGCAGATGGAGGGCACCGGCGCCGGCCTCCACACTTTCAGCCGCCGCCCGGGCCTGCTCTGAGGGGGTGAGCGGCAGGGCCGGGTGCTCGCCTGGAGCCCGCGCACCGTTAATGGCGGCTTGAAGCAACACGCCTACTGGATTCTGAGCGCGTGCGGCCGGCCCGCACACTGAGTGGCCATGCGATCTGCCGTGGCGATTCCGAATTGCCCCAGTGCGGCGCGATTCGCCGCTCGAGCGCCGGGACCGGATCGGTTCCTCTCGCTTCAACGAAGCGCTGCACCGCAGACCAGGTGCGCACATAGCCGATCATGCGAGACCGGGTCCATGAGGCAACCATGGGTGGTGAGCCGATCGAGATCTCATCAAACGGAAAAGGCAAGGTTCGATAACCCGTCTCGACCAGCCGCCGCTCCTCCGGCCAGTAGGGTCCGACCACATCGCTGTAGAACTCTTCCAGCGCTGCATCGATCGGACCACCATCGACCTGGAGCCTGGCGTAGGTCCAGACCGCCAGCAAACCGCCAGGCACGAGCACCCGGCTCGCCTCGGAGTAGAAGCGGTCCAAATCAAACCAGTGGAGCGCCTGGGCGACGGTAATGAGCTCGACAGATGCGGCGGCTAACCCCGGAGCTTCCGCCGTTGCGACATGATAGGTGACCCGTGGGTGCGCCGCCGCCTGGCGAATCTGGGCAGCGCTGGCATCAGTCGCGACCACCCGGTCGAATCTGGCAGCGAGGCCGATGGCCGCCTGGCCGCTTCCAGTGGCACAGTCCCAAACCCGCCGGCACGCCGGCGAGAGTTGCGCCAGTATGGTGAACAGTTCGTCAGGGTAATCAGGACGGAAGCTGGCGTATGCGACGGCCACTCGAGAAAAGTGGTCGCTCATCCGCCAGCCCCGGCGCGAGCGGGAGCCCTTTAACCGTGCCGCAGACTGGGTGGCTCGCGCAACTCGAGGAGAATGGCCCGACGCGGTATAGCCATGCCCCGGAGCACCAGCTCGACCAGTCGTCCGGTCCCGATGCCACGCACCGCAATCCTGATGCAATGACGCGCCGAGTCCAACGTCACTTGCTCGGTGCTCGGAATCTGCAAGGCGATGTTTGCCATGGGCAGAAACCGCTCGAGATCGGCGACGGTATACGCGCCCGAGCACTGTCGGCCGGGCTCGAACGCTCGCTCGGGCCAGAAGAATGGAATGGGCGCTGGAGGGACAGCCTGGGCCGCGGCGGATCGGGCTGAGCCGGTGATGCCGGCCCAGGCAAACGCGGCCCAGATCAAAGCTCTACCCAGTGAACCAGGGAAGCGGCGCTGCATTGGAATCTCCTGCGGGTTCGTCTCTCCAAACTACACCGAATCCGGGCGCCCGATAGATCACTCCTCGAGCTCCATCTTCTCCAGCTCCCGTTCGGCGGCGCCCCGCCGCAGGCGCTGGAAAATACTCTCGAGCAACTCTACACCGAGCAGGATCGCGACCGTCACCAGCGCCAGGAACAGCGCGGCTTGCAGGTGGCCGACGCCGATAAGCGAGCCGATGGCTGCGAGCATCCAGATGACGGCGGCGGAGGTGACCCCCACGAGCAGGCCCTCTCGCGACAAGATCACGCCGCCGCCGAGAAAGCCGATTCCGGTCACTACCTGAGCCAGCACCCGAGTGGGGTCGACTCGGTCACTCTGCTGAGAGGCTCCCAGACCGACGAAGAGCTGCGTGCCGAGACAGATCAGGATGCTGGTTCGGATGCCGGCGGGTTTGCCCCGGAGCTGCCGCTCGAGGCCCACAATGCCGCCGCAGAATACGGCCGTGCCGAGGCGCAACCAGAATGCCGTGGATTCTGGATCGAGTGGATTGAGTGGGGTCTGGATCACGAGGTGCTCGTCAGGCTTTCACGCCGTACCGATTCCGCAGGGTCTCGAGGTGATGCCGCTCATGCCCTGCCACGATGTAGGCCAGCGCCCGGACGCTCACTGTGGTGCCATTGGCAATCCCCCGCCTGGCCCAGGCGGCGGACGGGAGGCCTCGGAACAGGGCGAGCGTGGCCCGGCGAACGTCGCTCCATTCCGATACGAGATCGTGGAGCGCACGAGCATCGGCCTCCATTGCGGGGACGTAGGCATCCTCGTCGAAGCCCGGCAGCGGCGTGGGATCACCGCGCCCGATGCGAAGCACGCGATCACTCATGATGCGCTCCGTATCCGCCAGGTGACCGATCACCTCCTTGATGCTCCACTTGCCGGCCGCGTAGCGAAAGGTGCCACGACTCTCATCGACTCGGCGAAGCAGCGCGGGCGTGGATTGAAGCTGCTCCTCCAGAATGGCCAGGATGTCCTCGTCCTGGCCGATACGATTGACGTAGCCGGCATAAAACGGGGCGTACTCTTCCGGTGCAGGCGGAGCAAAGGCAGTCACCGAATCACTCTCCGGGCGTAGGTGGAGGATCGGCTTGGATCATACTCGACGCGGCTCCCGAACGGAGGGTCGGAGCCCGGAGCGCGAACCAGAGGCACACCATCCCGATGGGAAGGGCCGTCCCGACGATATCCGCTCCGGTGAGGACCCAGGCACCTCGAATTCGAGCCCACACCGGAACATGCTGGCGAAGGGCGAGTATCACCAATGGCAGCCAGGTGCCCACCAACGTGGCGAGACCGATCGCGGTCAGGGAGCGTTCCCTTGACCAAGACCACACGACCGGCGCCACGAACGCCACGGCGAGGACTCCGCCGAGAAACATCCAGATGCCGTCGTAGATGTGCAGCGACGGCATGGACTGGCTATACCCCGCGTAACCTGCCACTCCCAGTGCCGCCGCAGCCAGTACGCCGCTCACTCGACGGCCGGTGGCCCGGCTGACGATCGCAATGTCCCTTGCCGGCTCTGGATTCCGCACGCTAAGTCACTTGAGATCGCTTGTTCTAATTAACTTGTTGACAACAAGTTACGGTCATATCGTTCAAGTAGTGTCGAGAGCCTGGTCTGGGGTTACTGCTTCGCCGAGCCCGAGCCACCGCTCTCCGCCAGACTCGATACGCCACCCAATGTTGCGATCCCACGACCACGTACGGCGCGAGCGCTTCAGAGTGGGGACGGAATTGGGAGCCGGCCATTGCCGGCGAGTGCCACTGACAAACGAACATGAGCGCTCCTTGGATCGTCACCCGGGAAGCCGCGTGTCTTGTGACGCCACCAGCTCCCATCGTCCATCGCGCCAGGCATAGACGTCGAGAAATCGGAGTCGCATATCGAAGCGTTCGCCATCAGCGTGGCCCCGTAACCGGCTGACCCCGGCCACCAGACCGACGTCGCCCATCATCCGGAGCGCCAGATCGGAGACGGCGAGCAAGTCGAAGCGCACATGTCCGCGGCGATACGATTCCAGCACGGTCTCGCGGTCCTGCAGCCGGCCGTATGGATCGTAGCCGTGATAATCCGCTCCCAGGATGACCGCGAGGGTCGAGAGGTCCCCTGCCTGCTCCGCGGCGATGAGGCGGGCCGCCGTCTCGCGCAGCGCCGATTCCGTGGCGGCCGAATTCACCGGCGGCACCAGCGGTCCGTTAGACAGCGCGGCGCTGCAGATCTACTTTTGAAGCAACCCGCACCCCTACAAACCGCGACCGAACCATGACGCAACCCCGTGAAGCGCGCCTCAAGCCGGAGTTTGCTGACCTCTATCCCGGACTCGAGTCCGGCGTCTGGTATCGGGCTGCGTGGCTGTCTGCCCGCCAGTTTGCCCGCAATCCCTGCGAGGGCGATGCCGCGTCGATTGCGCGGATGCTCGATGAACGCCATTTCGAGTTCCGCGGCGGGGGTCATCGCCGCAGGCCCTCCGGGCCGCTTCCGATCGAAGGCTGAGGTCGGGCGCCTGCCGGCGTGACCCGCGCGGGCTTGGGTCACGTGCTGGGCGCGGGAACCCGGCCCGACTTGAAGATCTGATACCAGAGCGCCCGGTCGCTCGGCGTGAATACTTCCAGCTCCTCGAAAATCTCCCGGGCGAACTCGGTCGAGCCGAGGCCACTGGCGGTGATCAGGTGACGATCACGCACCGCCAGAGCATCCACGTATCGATCGGCCCCGCGGTACTCCGGCACCAACCCCGTGAGGTAGTCGGGCGCGTTGCTGGTGTGTGCCCGATGATCAAGCAGGCCGGCACGAGCGAGCGCTAGGGTGGCCCCGCAGATCCCTGCGATCGGCACCTGGGACCGGTCCAGCGAGACCAATAGCTGCTCGAGTGGCTCTCTCGGATAGCTCCCTTCCCAGAGGTCAGCGCCGGGGAGGAGGAGCAGCCGGACCTCGTCCGGTCGAATATCGGCGAGCGCGCGATCGGGGAGGATGCGGAGACCGCCCATCGAGGTCACCGGTGAGGACGTGAATCCTACCGAGGTCACCTGAAGTCCCCCCGAGCGCTTGAGCTCCGCCAGGGCGAACGCGGGCTCCCAATCGGCGAACCCGTCGACTACCAGGCAGTGCACCGTCGCATTGCTCATGCATTCTCCCGAACAGAAGTCCCTCAGTGTATCCGGCCCTCGGAATCTGCCTCTCGAAGTTGGAGAAGAAAAGCGGGTCAATCCGAGCGTTGAGGGGCGTAGGTCAAGCGACCGCCGACCATGTGAGCGGCAGGCGAGTAAGGATGCGGCACGGTCGAGGTCAAGCTCTGGATGTGATAGACCTTGAGCCCCAGCCATCGCAGCACGTCAGCCACCAGCGCACGGTGGCAGCGCCACCAGAGCGCCTCGGCACACATCAGGGCGGTGCGCTGGCCATAGATCAGGATGAGCAGCGCGTGCAGCCCTTCCGCGAAGACCTCGGTCTCCATGTGATCGGCGTAGCCGCGGAAGGAGGCGCTCCGCCAGGCCGTGTTGCGGGAGTCTGGTAAGGGTGTTCGCCGGCCGCCTAGTTCCGGAAGCCAGAGATAATCGATGTCGCACGACCTCAGAGACGCGGCCAGTGCGGGACCGGCAAAGTGAGGCCACCGCCGCGAGCCTGGGTAGCGCCGCACATCGGCGATGGCCTGGATACCGTGAGCTTGCAGCAGTGCGAGAAATTCATCGAGGGTGCGGGTCGAATGCCCGATGGTCCAGACATCCGGCCCCTCGCAAGGCGCCGGAACGCTACTGCACCTGCCCGCGGAGCCATAACGCCACCGCAACCGCTCCCAGGGCAATCACCAAGGTGAGACTGACGAGCATCGGAACGAACTCCAGGTAAGAGGTTCAGCGATCCACGGCGAAGACGAGGTGCTCCACGCCTGCGTGCAGGGTCAACCCTACGGGTCGCATACCGACTCGTCTGGCGACACCCTGTGATGGAAGGTTCTCGGGGCGGATCAGGGAAACAACCCGATCGAAGTGAAGTTGGCCGAAGGCGTAGTCTCGAGTGGCAATGGCGGCTTCGGTGGCAATGCCCTGGCCCCAGAAGCGGTGGGCCAGCAGATAGCCGATCTCGGGCATTGGGATCCCGTTCACGTCCTGACGCAAGAGGCCCACCTGGCCGACCGGTGTGCGCTCGGCTCGAAGCAGCACCAGCCAGAGACCGTAGCCGTCCCGGGTATACCGGGCTCGCTGGCGTTCGATCCAGCCAATGGCGTCCGCGCGAGTGTACCGTTTGGGATAGAACCGGGTCACGAGGGGGTCGTCCAACATCGATGCGACGAAGTCGAGGTCCCCAGGATCCAGCTCCCGCAGGAAGAGGCGTTCGGTCTCGAGCTTTCCCTGACCACATTGCTGGTGCAACATGCAGCGGTTTAGCCCTGTCGCTTGAAATACTGGACGGCGCGCTCGTGCTTCTCGGCCGCCGCACGGGTCTTGAAGGTGCCCAGGTTTCGGCGCTTCCCGGTCTTGGGGTCCTTTTTCCGGGAGTACAGCCGGTACTCACCTGACGCGAGCTTGCGGATCATCGGTTCTTTTCTCTCTTCCGCGGTCCCAGGGTGACGCGGCGTGAACGCGCGGTTCGCTTGCGACGCGCGACGTCGACCGCCTTCTCCACCCAGGACCGCAAGGCCTCGGCGTCCTCCAGGAGATCCGGAGGCATCTCGTAATATTGCATCGTCTCGCCCGCGGGGCCGCACGCTGGAGGGCTGCATCCCACGGGCCACAAAATCGGGCCGATTGGAATCGTCAACCTTGAAGTAGAGTGTGTCTTCGTCGATGAGCGCAAAAAAGAGCTCGCCCGAGTAGATCCCGACCCCACCGAACATGCTTCGCGCGCGAACCAGGGAATCGAGCCGGGAGAGCTGCTCGAGAACGAAGGTTCGGAAGCTCGGACTTACGCCCACAGCTCACCTCGAGGCACCTGCAGGACTTCCTCGATCAGACGAACGGCTTCGGAGGCCGAGTCGGCCTCGAGCAGCCGCCCAGCGCAGTGAAGCTCTTGAAAGAACGCCGTGGCTGCGGGAGCCGCGCCCAGCAGGATGACGGGCTTTGCTGCCTTGAGCCCCAGGGCGACTTCGGACGCGGTGCCGGGGCCTTCGACACCGCAGGCGACCACCACATCGCTGGAGAGGACATTGACCGCATTCCGCGCATCGCCCATTCCAGTAAATACCGCAAGATCCACGTCTGCTCCCACTCCCCCGGCGCTCGTCGGCAGGATGCCCAGGGTCAGACTTCCCGCGACCTCTTTGGCGCCCGCACAGGCCGCGGCCATGACGCCAGCCGGCCACCCCCCGGTGAGCAGGACCCAGCCGTGCTCCGCGATCAGCCGGCCAAGCTCCCGAGCGGTGGTTATGCTGTTCGGGCTCGCCTCAGCCGATCCCATGACCCCGATGACGGCACGACGCATCGACTCAGCGGGAGGTCCAGGCGCCCAGCGCGCGCCGAACCGTGACCAGTTGGCCGACATGATAAGCGGTGTGATCGGCGACCAGCAGCAGCTCTCGCAGGTATGTCTGCCCGCTTCCATGGGGAATCCGCGCGTGCAGATCGATCTTCGGATCGGCTGCCAGCGCCTGGAGAGCAGCGCGGTCCCGGCGAAACTGCGCGATGCTCTCATCCCAATCCCCCCGCTTCGGCGGGACCGCGGACGCCGGCCAGTAATCGTCGGGCCAGTGGAGCTCTCGGTAGTCCGGATTGCGACAGAAATCGAGGATGTCGTGCTGGGCGAGCCGGAGATGCTCGAGCAACTGCCATGGCGAATAGGGCAAGCCGGCCGGCGCGGTGCCTCGGAGCTTTAGCGGAACACCTTCGACCGCGGCATCGAAACTCAGGTGCGCATCTTCCCAGTCCAGCAGCTTCGCCATTTGGGCGCGTAGTGAAGAGTCTGACATTTGCAGGTCCTGTTCGTTATTCCGGTTCCCGGTCCACTCCCCCCATGAGATCTGCCACGTCCTCCGGAGTGAACCCTGCTTCCTCCAGCATGGCCTCCGTGCTAGGGCGGCTGAAGTCTTCCCGACGGGCCTCGAAGATCAGCTCGAACGCGAGCGGCGCGTCCAAGCGTTGCTGCTGGCGCAAAACCCAGCCGCTCTCGTCCACAAACAGATGGAGGGCGTGCTCCAGGGACTCGAATATGTTCTCCCGCCAGCGATGATCTCGCGGATGCCAGAACCGAGAGATGAGGCTCTGGCGTTGGGGCCCGGACGAATGTCCGTCGAACGCGCGGGTGACCACCACTACCAAGTGGACACGACCGGGTCGTTGGGGCATGAGGGCGCTCGGTTCGGTCTGGGCTTGAGCCTCCACCTCGACTGGAGTCGCCGGCAGTTCAGAGGGCGGCGGTCCCAAGGGCCGCTCCCATTCGTCAGGACAGAGCATACGTGGTCTCCCACTCTCGAACCGAACGGTGCCCAGCCTAGCTGGCCTCGTCCGGCCGGTGCCTCACGTTTCGCGAGGCCCCTGCGGCGACTGAGCGCGCCAGCAGCCCGGCCAGGTCCGGGTCAGTGGTCTCCCACTCGCTGCGGAGGCAGCTTACCACTCTCACTTCCGCTCCAGCGATAAACTCGAGCGCCACGTTGGTTGCCGCCTCCTCCCGGCGCACGTCCATACGGGCGCGGATTCGCCATTGCCGACCCTCCGAATCCAGGTACTCTCTCTGCAGCATCCCACCCCCAGCCATTCCAAAGTTTGATGCCTCAGTCCCGACCCGCCGCAGCCCAGCACTCCAGCTCGATGCGAGCCCCGAGAGCCAGGCCATTTGCGCCGAACGCGCTTCGGGCAGGCAGATGGCGAGGGAAGAAGGTGATGTAAGTCCGATTCATCGCGGGCCAATCCGCCATGTTGGCCAGCATGGCGGTGCATTTCACCACCCGATCCATCGATAAGCCGCTGCGCTCCAAGATCGAGCGGACGTTCTCCAGGGCTTGTCGTGTCTCGGCTTCGATGCCGCCAGGCACCAACTTGCCGGTGGAATCGGTGCCCAACTGGCCCGAGAGGTAGAGCATGGGGCCCACCCTCACGGCCGCGGAGAACGGCAGGCGCGCAGCACCCGGCATCGGGACATACTCCACGGTTGATCGGGCCAACGGTGCCGGCTTGCAGCCCAGTGACAAGGCCAGCGCGAACGGGTATAGCGCTCGGAATTGCATGCCGCCCCCAGAAACAGGCCCGGAATCGCCACCGCTCGCCTCACCCAACACCAAAGCCAGAATCTTACCTCGAGCCCCATGGACACGCATCGGAGCGGGCTCTTAACAGCGGTGCCCTGGAACCGTCAGGACCGATGTACTCGACTGGATGGAACCCATGATACGGCTCACATTGCGCCGCAAACCCGTTGTTCTCCCTCTCCTGAGCACTCTGGTCATCGCCACGGCTTGTGCTCCAAGCCCCCCTCCTGGTCAGGTATACATTGTGGATCGGCCACCGCCGGAGCGAGTCGAGGTCATCCCGGTGGCACCCGGGCCCAGCTACGTCTGGGTCGCCGGCTATTGGAGTCGAGGTCGTCAAACCTGGAATTGGGTGCCGGGACGGTGGGTGCGCCCCGAGTCGCGGTACCGTGCGTGGGTGCCGGGCCACTGGGCTCACAGTCGCCGCGGCTGGTACTATCTCGACGGGCACTGGCGATAAGCGGGCATCACCCAGCTCACGCGGGGTAGCGCGCCAGAACCTTGTCGAAAGCGGCGAAGACGGCGGGATCCCAACAGGCGAATACCACGCGCTCCAGGCCCGAGCCGTGCGTCAGGTGATGCTGCACCGTACCCAGCGCGACCTGGGCTGCTTCGTCCGCTGGGTAGCCGTAGATGCCACAGCTGATTGCCGGGAAGGCGATGCTGCGTACCGCGTGACGTTCCGCGAGATCGAGCGCATTCCGATAGGCAGATGCGAGCAGCTCCGGTTCTCCCTGGTTTCCTCCGCGCCACACCGGCCCGACGGCATGGATGACATACCGCGCTGCCAGTCGGTAGCCCTGGGTGAGCTTCGCCTGGCCCGTTGGGCAGCCGCCCAGCCTCCGGCACTCGGCCAGGAGCTCCGGACCCGCAGCCCGGTGGATCGCACCGTCGACTCCGCCTCCACCGAGCAACGATGAGTTCGCCGCATTCACGATCGCGTCCACTGCGAGCGTGGTGATGTCGACTCGGTCAACAATGATTCGGCTCATTGGGGCTGGGGTCGTTATGCTTCGAGTAGGACCGATCAAGAGGTGTGCAATGTATAGTACCCGCCAACTTACCCCTTGGCTTCTCATATTGCTGGCCGGCTGTGCCGGCGGTAGCGCGAAACAACCGTCCCCTGAGGCGCCCGCTCGGGTCACTGTCGATAACCGATCCTCCCTGGATATGGACCTGTACGTCCGCCGCCGGGATCAGAGAAGCCGCCTGGGCTTTGCTCCGGCCGATCAGAAGACCGTCTTCGCCCTTGCTCCCGCCCTAAGTGGAGGCCCAGGACTGATCCGCTTTGAGGCCCGGCCGGTGCGCGGTGGCGAGGCGGTGGTGAGCGATCTGCTGGAGGTGCAGGCGGGTGAACGGCTCGACTGGTCGATTCCTCCGCAGTGAGAGGCACGGGCAGGTCGATCTGGATCCTCACCACAGCCCCAGCAGCTTCCACCAGGCAAGCCCGGCCACGGTCCAGATCGAGAGGTTGATGAGCGAAGCAAGGAACCCGACCCTCCACCAGGCCCTCTGGGAGACATAGCCGGGAGCGAAATAGATCGGGCCTGGCGTGGTCCCGTAATGGGTGAGCGAGGCCATGAGATTGGAACAGTAGGCCAGGAGGAGCACGGCGACCCTGTGAGGCGCGCCGGAGCCGAGGAGGACGATGAGAAAGGGAAGAAACATCGCCGTCGCGTGGGCGGTGATGCTCGCGAAGCCGTAGTGGCTGTAAAAGTACACCAGGAGCAACCCGCCCAGAGCGGCCCACCAGGGTAATCCGACGGTCAGGCTTGCGGCCGACTCCGCAAAACGCTTGGGAATCTCAGAGCGGCCCAGGGCCCCCGCCAACCCCACAAGGCCTCCGTACCAGAAGTACACATCCCAAGCCGAGCGCTCGGTGACAACGTCTTGCCAGGTCAGCACGCCGGCGACAAGCAGGATCGTAGCGCCGAGCAGTGCTACGATGCCTGGATGGATCCCGTGCCATCGACCCGTGATCCAGAGACTGGTCAGGAGAATGAACACGAGGAGCACCAACTTTTCCGAACCGCTCATGGGCCCCATGCGGGACAGCTCGGACTGCGCCATCGCGGTGGCTGCCGGCGTGTGGGTCACGCCCGGGGTCAGGTTGCGATATACCAGGAGGGGCACGCAGCCGAGTGAGAGCACGCCCGGCAGGATCGCGCCGATCGCCCACTCGGAATAGCTGATCCCCGATCCAGTGGCCTGCTGGGCGAAGCGGGCAATCAACGCGTTCGAGGCCTGACCGGTCAGGAACATGGCGCAGATGACGACGTCCGCCTGATAGAGCACCGCCATGAGGAAGGTCCCCAACCGTCTCGCGGTTGGGCCCGGGTAGGAGTCGTAGGCCTCGGCCGCGCTCCTGGCGATGGGAAAGATGATCCCACCCGCGCGGGCGGCGTTGGAGGGGATGCTGGTCGCCAACAGCAGGTCGGTCCCGATCAAGGCATACGCCAGCCCCAACGACCGACGGCCGAGCAGGCGAATGAATTGCAGCGCGATGCGACGACCGAGACCGGTCTTGACCATGCCGCGGGCGAAGAAGAAGGCGCCCAGCACCAGCCAGACTATCGGGTCAGCGTAGCCTGCTAGTGCCGTTTCGGCGCGCAACACGCCGAGCACGGCGGTCGTGACCACGCCCAGGAGGACCATCGCTCCTCCCGGCAGGGGCTCCACGATCAATCCGACGACGGTTGCGCAGAAGATGCCGAGAAGACGCCAACTCGGGACCGTGATCCCGAGAGGCGGAGGAAGCAACGCGATCGCCACTCCGGGCAATACAACCAGCATCCACCGGAGCAGGCCACGGAGGCTGGAGGACATCAGGCTGGACGTTGGGTCAGGTGGAATCCCGGCGGGATCGCTGACGGAGCAGCGTCAGCAGCATGCCTCCCAGATTCGCACCAGCGCACGTCGCGCCCGCCACGATCAGGCCGCGGGCGGCGTGTCGAAGCACGGTCAGGTAGTGTACGTCGACCACCACCAGTAGGAGTTTCAGGCTGAGGAGCGCGGCCGCACTGGAGAAGAACAGCAGTTGAAGCAGAAGCAGAGGCCGATAGCCCATGCCGGCATAGAGCCAGTACAACGCAAATGCCACCAGAAGCCAGGCGAGAAGGCCAGCCCGGCTGCTCTGACCCAGGGGCAGCTCTCGCACCAGGGGCACGACCAAGAGGCCCAGAACGGCAAGCATGAGCAGGAGGCGTACGCTGGCCCGCCTCAGCTCACCAGGTGTTGCGTCCTCTGCGGTATGTTGGGCGGGTCCCGCCATCCGGGTTCCCCTTGATCGTCAGTTCGCGCCGCTCTCCCCTGCAGCCCGGCCCAACCGAGAGCCGCACAACAATACCGCCAAATCCAGGACCTTGGAACGGGCGGCTACCGGCGCTCAGCCGGGCTGCCGCTGACTGAGCGCCCGCGCGATTCCCTCCGGATGGCGGGCGATCTGCTCCTGAGCCCGCATGCTTCGCCAGAGCGAGACGATGATGCTGCTCACCACGACGAGCCAGATCAGTCCGTAGAGCAGGAACATGCTGTGCATGCGGTAAGCCATGTTGCAGCCTCGGGGTTTGTGAGGTCACCCACACGGTGAGTCCAGCACCTCCCGGACCTTACGCGCCAGCGTGCCGGGGGTGAACGGTTTCTGCAGAAACGAAGTCCCGGACTCCAACACGCCGTGACGCACAATCGCGTCATCCATATGGCCTGACATGTAGAGCACCTTGATCGCGGGTCTCAGCTCGACCAGCCGGTCGGCCAGATGCCGGCCGCTCACCTGGGGCATGACCACGTCGGTCAGAAGAAGATGGATGGGACCCGAGTACTTGGCCGCGAGCCGAAGCGCACCCGGGCCATCCGCCGCCGCGAGGACTTTGTAGCCGCGGCGCTCCAGCACCTGGCGAGCGACGGCTCGTACCGAAGCGAGATCCTCGACCAGAAGAACGGTTTCCGTTCCGGAGAGCAAGTCGGATGGCGCGGACGGGGCGGCACCCGGCGACACCGCCGCGCTTGCGGCGGGGAGGTAGACCCGAAACACGGTGCCAAGGCCCACTTCACTGGATACCCGAATGAATCCGCCGCTCTGCTCAATGATGCCGTACACGGTCGCGAGACCCAAACCAGTTCCCTTCCCTGGCTCCTTGGTGGTGAAAAAGGGCTCGAAGATGTGGGCTCGAGTGTCCTCGTCCATACCGATCCCGGTGTCGCTCACCGAGAGGACCACGTAGGGTCCGGCGCGGGAGGGGTCCCCAGCCGGCCCCTCCGGCACCAGAGGCACGCTGGCTGTTTCGATGGTGAGTCGGCCCCCCTCCGGCATGGCGTCCCGCGCATTGACTCCCAGGTTCATGATGACCTGTTCCAGCTGGCCGGGGTCGGCGTGCACCGGGCTCAGATCGGCAGCGAGCACGGTGCCGAGGGTGATGTCTTCTCCAATGAGCCGTCGCAGCAGCCGTTCGGTGTTGGTCACGACGACGTTGAGGTCCAGGAGCTGAGGCTGAAGCACCTGCCGCCGGCTGAAGGCCAGTAGCTGGCGCGCCAGTCCGGCCGCACCCTCGGCGGCTTTGCAGATCTCCTCCACGTCGGCTCGGGCACGAGCGTTCGCGGGCAGGTCGGAGCGCAGCAGGTCGGCGTAGCTCATGATGACCGTGAGCAGGTTGTTGAAATCGTGGGCCACGCCACCCGCCAGGCGACCGACCGCCTCCATCTTCTGCGCCTGACGAAACTGATCCTCGAGCCGCTTGCGCTCGGTGATGTCGTGGAACAGCAGCAGGACGCACTGTTCGCCGGCCAGCTCGATGCGCTCAGCGGATGCCAATACACAAAGAAGGCGGCCTCGCTTGGCGCGGATGAAGGCTTCGAAATCACGCAAGGGGCGCCCGGCGCCAATGTACTCCGCCACCTGGGCGCGATCCCCGGGATCGTTCCAGATTCCGAGGTCGGCACCGGTGTGACCAATCAGCTCGGTGCGGGCGTAGCCCAGCAGGGTGAGCATCGCCTGATTGGCATCGAGGTAGCGTTCGTCGGCCAGCGTCGCGATCGCGATGCCGAGCGGGCTCGCCTGGAAGGCCTTGGAAAAACGCTCCTCCGATTGGCGCAACGCCTCTTCCCGGTCCATCACGGCTTCCTGCGCTATCCGGCGCTGACGTCGTACCTCCGCCTCGCGCAACTCCCGCTCCACCGCAGGCGCGAGGCGCTTCAAGTTGGTCTTCATCACGTAGTCATGCGCGCCGGCCTTCATCGCGGCTACGGCCATGTCCTCTCCGATGGTGCCGGAGACGAAGATGAAGGGGACATCCAGCCCCCGCTCGCGCAGCAGGGCGAGCGCGGCGGTCCCGCTGAAGCCCGGCATGTTGTAGTCACCCAGGACCAGATCCCAGGAATGCCGATCGAGTGCCGCCTGCATTGCGGCAGCGGTGTCCACCCGCTTGCAGGTGAGATCGTAGCCCGCGCCCCGCAGCTCGCGCTCCAGGAGGAGGGCGTCATCCTCCGAATCTTCGGCGAACAGGACCCGCAATGGGTTGCCCATCAGCGGTGTACGGCCTGCGGCGGAGGCTCATTGAGCAGGAGCCAGTACAAGCCCAGTTGCCGGGCAGCCTCGGTGAAAGCGGAGAAGTCGACCGGCTTGCGCACATAACTGTTGGCGCCCAGGCTGTAGCCGCTCACCAGGTCGCGCTCCTCATTGGACGAGGTCAGGATGACAACCGGCAGCATCTTGGTCCGGTCGTCCGCCCGCAGGCGGCGCAGCACCTCGAGTCCGTCGATTTTCGGCAGCTTGAGGTCGAGCAGCACCACCTGGGGTTGGCGCGCCAGATCGCGACCGGCGTATCGCCCGGTGCCAAAGAGATAGTCCAGCGCCTCGGCACCGTCCCGCACCACGACCAGGTCGTTACCGACGTTGTTCTTCTCGAAGGCGCGCCGAGTGAGCGCCTCGTCATCCGGATTGTCCTCGACCAGCAGGATGGATTTGTCCCTCACTTGTCGCTCCCCGACGGTGCCGTCATGTCATAGGGTGAAGTAGAAGGTCGCGCCTTGCCCGACCGCTCCTTCGGCCCAGACCCGCCCACCGTGCCGGTGAATAATTCGCTGCACCGTGGCCAACCCAATCCCACTGCCTTCGAACTCGCCCGCCGAGTGCAGTCGCTGGAACGCCCCGAAGAGTTTGTCGGCATACCTCATATCGAACCCGGCCCCGTTATCGCGGACGAAGTAGGCTCGATCCCCATCGTGCTGCGCGCATCCGAACTCGATTCGCGGCTGCGGCGTTCTCGACGTGTACTTCCAGGCGTTGCCCAGCAGGTTCTCCAGAGCGATCCGGAGCAGATGCGCGTCCCCCTCCGATTGGATGTCTGTCGAGATCACGAACTCTGCCTGACGGCTCAGATCGCGCTGCCGCAACTCGGATGCGATCTGCCGCGCCAGGCCACTCAGGTCCACGCGCTCGCGGCTCAGAGTCGCCCGCGTGACCCGGGAGAGCGCCAGGAGATCGTCGATCAGGCCGGCCATCCGCTGGCTGGCCTTGCGGACCCGGCTGAGGTGATCCAGGTCGCTCCTGCTCAGTCGCTCCGCGCAATCCTCCAGTAGGGCGGCGCTGAAGCCGTCGATGCTGCGCAGCGGGGCGCGCAGGTCATGCGAGACCGAGTAGGCGAAGGCATCCAGCTCGGCGTTGGCGACCTCGAGCTGGGCGGCATACTGCTTCAAGGCGTCCTCCGCTTGCTTGCGCGCGGTGACATCCCTCAGGATCGCGGTAAAGGCGAGCTCGTTCTCTCGCTGCCAGCTGGCCAGCGAGAGCTCCACCGGGAACTCACTGCCGTCTTTCCGCAGGCCCACCAGCTCCACGGTGCGTCCCACGACGTGAGCCTCGCGGGTGGCGAGATAGCGGGCAAACCCGGCGCGGTGAGCCACCCGAAATCGCTGGGGCATCAGCAGCATCAGCGGGGACCCCGTCACCTCGGAAGCGGAGTGCCCGAAAATGAGCTCGGCACCGGGATTGAAGTACGTGATGTTGCCCTCGTGATCGGCGGAGATGATGGCGTCCTTCGCGCTCACGGCCAGTGCGCGGAAGCGCTCTTCACTCGCCGCGAGCGCCGCCTCGGCGCGGCGCCGCTCAGTGATGTCGTGGGCGAGCACCAGTTGTGCCGGACGGCCCATGAACGACAGCGTATGGGAGATGACTTCCACCTCGAGGAGCGTCCCGTCTTTGGTCCGGTGCCGCCAGACGCCGCCGCCAGGGACGCCATTGCTGATCTTCGATACCGCTTTCATCAGGCGGGGAATGTCGTCCGGCGGCCGGATGTCGCGAATGGTCATGTCCTGAAACTCTGTGGGTGTGTACCCGTACTTCCGTACCGCCTCAGCATTCACCGTCAGGAATCGAAGGGTCTCCAGGTCGAAGACCCAGGCCGGCTCGGGGTTGACGTCGAAGAGCAGCCGGTGCCGCTGTTCCGACTCTCGCAGCGCTTCCTCGATCCGCTGACGTTCGGTTTCGCTGCGGTTCACTAGGGCAAAACTCCGCCAGGCGAACGCCACGAGAACCAGGACGATGACGGACGCCATGAGCGCGGTCCCGCTCTCCGTGTCGTACCAGCCGGCCCGCTCCCCGCGAAGCCGCAACCACCCCAGAAAGACTGGGACCAGCATGACGACCGGCAACAGGCGCCGGGCCAGCGCGCCGGCGTTGTTCGAGCTGCGGAGCAGACCGGCCAGCCCATGTTCGGGCAGCGCGGCCACCAGTCCAACTGAGAGTGCCATCAAGGCCAGCGCGGTTGGGATGGCCATCGGACGCAGCAACGGGAGCCCCGGCTCGAAGCTCGCGCTGTAGGCGTGATCTGTCAGCGCGAACACCGAGATCGTCCCCACCGCGAGGGCCAGGACGTGGGTGGTCGCTCGGACGGCACGGTGCCGCCACCCGAGGAGCAACGCTGCGATTGCGGCCAGAGACACACCGAGAGCGCTGGGTAGGGAGATTTGGCCGAGGCGGCTGGCCGGAGCGGTGTCCGGTTGTATGGCCCGGCAAATTGCATCGATCCCAGGATCCCAACCGGTCAGATATTGAAGCAGCTTGAGCAAGCCGATGAGCCCGCCGGCGGTCGCCACGATCCGTGCGAGACGCAGGTCGGTGCGGCGGAGCCCGGATGAACTGAGATAGACCGCGCCCCCAAGCAGGGCCAGGGCCAATCCGGTGGCCGGATGCATGAACGCACGGTCTGGGGATAGACTGCGGAGAACTGCAACGCCAAACTGCCAGCCGATGACCCCGCCGAGCCCGAGAAGCATGGCGAAGGCACCTGCGCTGCGGCGTAGGTTGCCAGGGTCCACGAAATCCGGTCCGAATCAGGAGCGCCCAGTAATGGGCAGTTTAAGAAGTGCTTCATGATAGGATAACGCATTGCCGCCGCTGAGGAAATCCGCAGCGACCGGAAAGCCGGGAGAGGCTAGGCTCGCCGCCGCCAGTACCAGTAGACCGGGATTCCTGCCAGGATCAGCACTGCTCCCTTGAGCGCATTGCTCGGATTGGAGGCGATCGAGCCGATGACCACGTAGAGTGCGGCGAGCATGAACAGGAAGACGGAGAAGGGAACGAGCGGTGTGCTGACCGCGGGGGCCACTGCTCCCGCCAGCCGATCACGATGGCGGAACACCAGTAGCGTCGAGGCGGCCAAGCCGAAAAAAATCCAGTCCCCGAAGACGACGTAGGCTGCAAGCGCTTCGTACTCTCCGCTGTAGACCAATGCCAGTCCCCAGATCGCCTGGAAGATCAGCGCCACGGATGGAGTGCGGTACCTGGGGTGGAGCCTCGCCATCGAAGGGAAGAAGAGCCCGTCGCTCGCCATGGTCTGATAGACCCGAGGGGTGACCAGAATGACCAGGTCGAGGAAGCCGAAGGTAGAGACCGCTATCGCGAGGGCAATGAAGGTCGTGCCGGCAGGGCCGAGCAGCCGGCCCATGGCGTCTGCGGCCGGGGCGGTGCTCGCAGCGAGTCCCTCGGCGCCAAGGGCGCGGAGATACCCAACGTTGGCCAGAACATAGACCACGACCACGATCGCGACGCCGATCACGATTGCGCGGGGCAGGTTTCGTTCCGGGTTCCGGATTTCTCCGGCAATGAAGTTGGTCTGCTGCCATCCTCCATAGGAAAAGAGCACCGGGACCAGCGCCGATCCGATCGCCAGCGTGAGTGAGCCTGGTGGAACGGGCGTGGGGCCCGCCTCCGCGGCCTGGCCACCGCCGCCCAGCAACCCGATGAAGATGAGAGCCGCCAGCGCAACCAGCTTGAGGACGGTGAAAATGTTCTGGGTGATGGCCCCGGGCTGAACGCCGACGTAGTTGATACCAGTCAGCAGGACCACGGCGGCCATGGCGAGCGGCACCGTGGCTCGGACATCGGCACCGGTGAGCGCCACCGCGTAGTTGGCGAAGGTGATCGCGACCGCAGCGATGGCGCCGGTCGCGATAACCAGCAGCAAGGACCAGGCGTATAGAAAAGCTGGGAGGGAGCCGTAGGCCTCTCGGAGGTAGACGTAGCCGCCTCCGGCTTCCGGCCGTCTAGCGCCGAGCTCACTGAAAATGAACGCGCCGGTCATGGCGATCGCTCCCCCGAGCACCCAGACCGCCAGCGTCAGCGGTCCGGTGTGCACCAGGCGGGGGACGACCGAAGGATTTCGAAAGATGCCGGAACCGATGATCCCGCCGATCACCATCATCACGCCTGAGAAGAGGCCGAGACGGCGGAGGTAGGTGACCTGAGCGGACACGGGCGCTGAGGTCAGACAGGCGGCGAGACGTCTTCCGAGCGGCCCTGCCCCATCGGCCGCAGCGAGCGGGCGACCAGGCCCAGGCCGGCGGCCAGCAGCCCCAGAATGATGAGGGTGTCGAATAGAGAAGTCGGCTGGAAATAGATGTGCAGGTTGGCGATGATCCCAACCAGGATAATCACCGCGCCGGCGGCGGTAAGCACCCAGCCGAGCACCGAGCGGCCATCGAAGAACAGGAGGCCGATGCCTCCGAGAAGCGGCAGCAGGGACAGACCAAAGGCGTTGTACCCCCAGAGGGTCCAGTAGGCACTACCAACGGTCACCTTGGTGAGCAGGAGATATCCGCCAGCAACGACCATCGCCGCCCCCACGAGAAACGTGCCCAGACCGCCAGGGGTGCCGCCCGCTCCTCTGGTCATGCGCGCAGCCTCCTCATACAGGAAGTTTGGCCGAGCGAATCTGCTCGACGTCTACCACTCGAATGCCGCTCGGGCCCAACTCCACCGCCCCAACCAGAGCCCGGATCATCTGCGGTCGAGTCACCAGCCCGAGACGTCGGGCGCCTTCCCGGGTGGACGGCAACCACCGCAGCACGGCGTAGAGCGGCACCAGAAGGTACGGCCAGCGATGGCCCGGACCCAGCACATACCAGGGGCGGACGAACGTGGCGGCCAACGTGTCCGAGGGCGGCACGTGGGATGCAAAACTGGAGCCGTCCAACGCATTTCCCGGCACGGACAAGGCACCTGCCGGCAGCCGCCCCTCCAAGCCGGGGCGCACCAGCGCACGCACCCCATGGCCGCGGGCGACCAGCTCGGCCACCAGCGGTCGGCCGAGATAACCGGTCCCCCCGGTCACGAACACCTGGCGGCGCATCCTGCCAAGCTCACCTTGGCGAAGTCGGCGCGCAACCAGTGCGGCCGGTAGACGTCGGGTTGTGCCGCTGACTAGTTTTTCAGTAGCAACCAGACCATGGAGAACCACGATGCCGACCTACGAATATCGCTGTCGCGAGTGTGGAGAAGTCTTCGATCGGGTAGAGCCATTGGCGGCCCATGGGCACGGCATGCCCCCCTGCCCCCGCTGCAAGAGCAAGAAGGTCGAACAACTGCTGACTCCGTTTTTCGCGAAGACCGGCCGAAAGAGCTGAACCAGGTCGGCGGCGCCGGCATGCCGGCGCCCCAGCGGACATCCTCAGGCCTTGGGCCATCGCCGTAGGCGAGCTGCGCCCGGGTGGTTGCATGGAGTGTAACCACGGTTACACTTCATCTGGATGCCCGCTCACGCCTGGATCCTGCTCTCTTCCCGCCTGCCGCGGCAGCCTAGCCGGCTCCGGCTGGCCGCCTGGCGCCGGCTCAAACGGCTCGGCGCCGTGCTGCTCCACGATGCCATCTGGATCCTGCCCGACGATCCCCGCACCCGTGAGGCCTTCGAATGGCTGGCGCAGGAGGTCGAGGAGCAGGGTGGCAGCGCGTTTCTGTGGGAAGGCTATGCCCTGTCGCAGGAGCAGGACCGCCGATTGGTGGATCAGTTTCGCCACGAGGCCGATGCGCGCTATGCCGAGATCGCCAAGTCGGCTCAGGCCATCAGGGATGCCACCCTGCGGGGCCGCCGCGGCGGGGCCGGGGTCCGCCCCCCACCACTCGAGACTCTGACTCACGCGCGGCGCCAGTTGCGCGGGCTCGAGCGGGCGCTCCGGCTGGAGCGTCGCCGGGATTACTTCCGAGCGCCCAGCAGGGTAACTGCCTCCTCCACCGTGGAGGCCGTCGTAGCCGAGCTCGGCCAGTGGGCCTCCAAGACACCGAAGGAAGGGTCCGCGCGTGCTCTGGGTGACTAGGCCACGTCCGCACATTGATCGTACCGCGTGCGCCTGGTTGATCCGACGCTTTATCGACCCAGGCGCGGAGTTTGGTTTTGCCCCTGACGCCAAGAGCGCACGGGCCTTGGGTGGGACGCCCTTCGACATGGTGGGCGTTGACCTCGGTCACCGCGAAGGCCGCTGTTCCTTCGAAACGATTCTCCACCGTTACGGCCTCACCGATCCCGCGCTGCATGAGATCGGCGGCATGGTCCACGACGCCGACCTGGACGACGAGAAGTTCCGCTCGCCCGAGGGCCCCGGACTGGATGCCATCGTCCGCGGGCTGGGCCTGGTGATCCAGGATGACCAGGAGCTGCTGGCCCTGACCGACCGTCTGTACGATGGGCTCTACGCCTGGGTACGACTGACGTTACCGTGACCGGGACCGCGTCAGCCGCTCGGGTGCGACTGGCCGGCGCGCTCGGCCTGGAGCGCAACACCGCGTCGGTGGTGGCCGCGATGTTCCTGATGGCCCTCGGCGAGAATCTCTGGCGGCGGTTTATCCCCAAGTACCTGGAGGCGCTGGGGGCGCCGGTGGTAGCAATAGGCGCGTACGGGAGTACCGAGGACTTGTTCGACGGTCTCTACCAGTACCCCGGTGGATGGGTAGGCGACCACTATGGCAGGCGCCGCGCCATGCTGCTCTTCGTGAGTCTCGCGGCGGTCGGCTATTCGATCGTTGCGATTGCCCCCGCCTGGCCAGCCGTCTTCGTGGGCCTGGTCTTGGTGATGTGCTGGACCAGCATGGCGAGCCCGACGCTCTTCGCTGTCGTCGGCGACGCGCTTCCTCGGGAACGGCGGGCGGTGGGATTCTCGGTGCAGGCCATCCTCCGGCGAGTGCCCGTGCTGGTGGCGCCTACCCTGGGAGGGCTACTCATCGTGGCGCAGGGGGTCCGGTCCGGGGTGCGCGTGGGCCTGGTTGGGTCGATCGTGCTGGCTGGGATCACCCTGCTGGTCGTGAGCCGCATGCGGCTCGAGCTTACCGCGCCAGCGACCTCGGGTGGGATCGGCGATGTCTGGCGGTCGCTGCCCACACCGCTGCGGCGGCTCCTGCTCTCCGACGTCTTCATTCGCACCTGTGACGCGATGGTGGACGTCTTTCTGGTGCTCTGGGCGGTCAATGTGGTGGGAATAGGCGCTCCAGAGTTCGGGCTGCTCATCGGCATGCAGATGGCCACCGTAATCCTGTGCTCTCTGCCGGCGGCTCGACTGGCCGACAGGCTGGGGCGCAAGCCCTTCGTCATCGCCACCTTCCTTGCATTCACCTGTTTTCCGCTCGCCGTGGTTGCGGCGCACTCATTCGCCGGGCTGATCGCGGCGTTCGTGGTGGGCGGGCTGCGCGAGATCGGGGAGCCGGCCCGGAAGGCGTTGATACTGGAATTCGTCCGGCCGGACGTTCGGGCGCGGGGTGTGGGTCTTTACTACCTGATCCGCAGCGTCGCCATCGCGCCGGCGGCGACGGTTGGCGGTCTCCTGTGGAAGGTCACGCCAGGACTGCCATTTCTGATGGCCGGTGCGATCGGTCTGGTCGGCACAGCGGTTTTTGCGCTAACGGTGGAAGAGCGGCACGCGGGCTGAAGGCTCAAGTCTCTACCGGCAGGCGAGGAGGCCATCGCTCATCCGCCCTCGGCGATCGGCTCGGTAAACCTGGCACAGTTTACGCCGACCAGTGGCTGGTTTCCGTCCTCGTCCTTACCGGTGACGGAAAGCGTGCCCGCGGCTCCGGCAGGCTGCACCGTCGCGCTGCCGCTCCCCTTGATCTGGCCTCCCTTTACGGTGGCGATCTCGTGCCGGTCCGAGCCCGTCAGCAGCGCGAGCGTGACTTGAGGCTGCCCGCCGCTCTTCAGCTCCCAGACCGTCAGATTGAGGTGTTGCAGCTCGGCATCCCCCGCAGCAGTGTAGGTCGCGTCCGGGGACCCATCGTCACGTGGGCGTTCGGTTCTGGAGTCGCCACCCTGGCCCTGCCCGCCGCAGGCTGCCACGAACGCGCCGAAAGCTGCGACGGAGATGAGCCGCCATAGCCGCATGGTGGGTCCCGCTCGGGTCCTCATTTGGTCTCCACCGTGTAGATCTTGCCCACGATCCACCAACGCCCCTGGATCCGCAGGAGAGAGAGATAGTCGGTGTAGCGAGAGCCGGGGTACTCTTCGATCACCTTGACCGAGGCCGCGTCGCGCGCCTGATCGACCGCCGCTATGCGAAGCGCGCCCGGCTCTTCTTTCCCGACGCTCCCGCGGAAGCTGGCGTACCACTGTGGCTGGGTAAGCTCCCCCAGCTGTCCGTCTGCTTGAACCCAGAAGAGCCTTGCCTCGGGCCAGAATGCCCGCTGAAGGCTTGTCGTGTCGTTGAACTTGAGTCCGTGGAGGTACTGCTCTACCACTCGGCGAATCGGATCCGCGGTCGTCACGGTGCCGGACTGAGCCGGGAGATCGCGGAGCAGCAGGCTTCCGAGGACGAGGCAGACCCCGAACAGCCGGGCGATCGGAGCCGCGCGATAGATCCGCTGGATCACAACGCCTCCCGGGACGAATGGGTGAACTAGACCCCTTGGCGGAAGCCTCGCTGGTTGGTGTATGCCGGACCAGCGGCGGCCTGGAGAATGGTCCCGGCCAGCCGGAGAGCGGCAGCGCAGATCCGGCCGTCCTCATCGAATGAAGGATCGTATGCCGATAGCGTGGTGGCGGCAATCGGGAGTGCCTCACCGATGGCCGACACAGCGCGCTCGAGCTGTGCCAGGGATAAACCATCAGGGGCAGCATACTGGTTCACCCGGCCGACCGACGGATCCAGCACATCGAGATCGAGGTGCAGATAGACCCCGTCAACGTCTCCGGTGAGATCACGGGTCGCGGCGGTGATGGCCGGCCGAACGTCCGCCGGCGCGGTGACCGTGACCGCCGAGGCAGCGAGTGCCTGTTGCTCCAGCGGGTCGAGGTCGCGCACGCCCAGGAGATGCACCCGATGCTCGGGCACCGGTTCGAACCCCGGTACCCCTTTGGCGAGCTCGCGCCAGCATCGTCCGGTCACAATGGCCAGTGCCATACCATCCAGGAAACCGCCGACCGTGGTCTCAGGGGTATTGAAGTCGCCGTGGGCATCGAACCAGAGCACCCCGGTTCGGCCACCCAGCCCCGCCACGGTACCAACGGCTGTATTGCAGTTGCCCGCGAGGATCAGGGGAAAGCGTCCCGCTGCTCGGGCCTGGCGCACGGCTTCGGCGAGAGGGCGCATCAAGCTGAATGCGGTCTCGATCTCCGCATGCCACCCGTCGGGTAGCTCAATGACTCGAGAGAGAACGTCGTGACCCTTGGCTCGCAGGCTCTGTTCCAAACCACGGGCGAGAAGCCGCTCGGGTCCAGCCCCCATTCGCCGGCCGTGCTGGGCCGAGTCGTACGGCACTGCCAGAATCTGGGTTTGCATGTCTCTCAAGATATCAGCGGGAACGGGTCCTCAGGGCAGCCGCACCCACGAAGATGACTTGGGGAAGAACATCGGCGAGGTAGATCGGAGAGACGCGGCCGCTCAAGGCATACCACAGATCGATCGCGGCGAACGCGATAGCGCTCGTGGCAGCCAGGAATCGGATCTCGGTCTGATCGGCGTGGTTTCGCAGGGCCGCTAGTCCGAGGGTCGCGCCGATTACCGTGGCGAGCAGGCCGACCATCCGGACCAACCAGTCGTCCGTTTTCGGGCCAGTGACCGCCTCAAAGCTCCGAAGGTGTAAGAGAGGCCACAGCCCGGTGAGGAAGTAGTAGCCCGCCTGCGCACCCAACAGCACCTGCGGCCACTGCCGAGTCATATCTCAAGGTAATTCGTGACTCTGATCACCGCCCCGTGCGGTGGAGCGACCTAACCTCACAAGGCCACGAGACGTTCGGACATTGTCGTAGACTGCAGGAGCCTCGAGCACACCATGAGCACTACCAGGACCATGACAGCACCCGCAGCGGCCGCCGGCACGATCACGCTCGACGGCGATCTTACTGTCCACCGCCTGGGCTTCGGCGCCATGCGGCTCACCGGCCGAGGGGTCTGGGGACCGCCTCCCGATCCACGAGAGGCGCTCCGGGTTCTGCGCCGCGCCGTCGAGCTGGGCGTGAACTTCATCGACACCGCGGACTCGTACGGACCGCAGGTTTCGGAGAGGCTGATCGCGGAAGCGCTGTACCCTTACCCTGAAGGCCTCGTCATCGCCACCAAGGGCGGCTTCGAACGGCCTGGTCCTGGCCAGTGGATCCCCAACGGTCGCCCGGAGTATCTGCGGCGGCAGCTCGAAGGAAGTCTCGAGCGCCTGCGGCTCACCCGCATCGACCTGTACCAGCTCCATCGGATCGATCCCAAGGTGCCCGAACAGGAGCAGGTCGGGGCAATCCGGGACTTCCAGCGAGAAGGGCTGGTCCGCCATGTGGGCCTGTCGGAGGTCTCGACCGAGGAGGTGCAGCGTGCGCGAGATGTGCTCCCAGTGGTTTCGGTGCAGAACCGTTACAACCTGAGCGACCGCAAGTGGGATGACGTGGTCGAATACTGCGAGCGGGAGGGGCTGGCTTTCATTCCATGGTTTCCACTTTCTGCGGGGAGGCTGGATGAGGCAGGGCCAGTGCGCCAAATCGCTCGGCGGAGAGCAGCAACCGTGCACCAGGTCGCCCTCGCTTGGTTGCTCGCCCGCTCACGTGCCATGCTGGTGATCCCGGGCACGTCGTCCCTGGCCCATCTAGAGGAAAACGTAGCGGCCGCCGAGCTCCGCCTCTCCCTAGAAGATCTCGCTCAACTCGGCTAATCAGTCTTCAGGTGAGCCTCGGCTCCGCCCTTCCGTTGGGGATCGGCTAGTCCAGTGGGATCAGGTGTTTGTTCCGAGCCAGCCATTGCTCGAAGGTTTGCAGCTCGGGATTGAGACGGCGAGTAAACGCGAGGTCCCGGGCGCCGCAGTAGTACTCGTTGAAGTCGCGCTTGAACTGAAACATGTTGCCGAGATCGTCGGCGCCCGGGAAACCAAAGCTGCGGTACACCGCCGGCGTCACCGCATTGTACCGCACCTCCTGCCCCAAGGCCCGAGTGAGCGCGGCAGCCATTTCCATGCCGGTCAAGTGTTCCCCCGCGATCCCTACGGTGCGATTGAGAAACTCGCCGCCCCGATGAAAGATGGCGAAGGCGCATTTGCCGATGTCCTCGACCGCGATGCTGGGCAGCTTGGCGTTGCCCATTGGCAAGGTGAGGGCCAGCTTCCCGTCGGGCCCGCGCTTCGGGCCCCCTCCGAAGTAAATCAGATTCTCCCAGTAGTACGCAGTGAGCAGGAACGTGGTCGGCACGCCGAGGTCTCGGTAGGTCTGATCTGCTTCGCCCTTGCCATCGAAGTGCGGCACCTTGTACTTCCCGCCGAGCGTCGGCATGCGATCATCAGTAAGGGGCACCCACCGGCGGGTATCCTCGAGGGTGGACCAGATGACATGCCCGACGCCGGCGTCCTTCGCCGCCTGAGCCATGTTTCGCGCTTGGGCCAGCTCCCGCTCGGGAGAGAAGTGCTCCCAGAAATTGGTGACGCAGTAGGCCGCGCTGGCGCCCGCGAAGGCGCGCTTCACGATGGCGAGGTCGTCGATGTCCGCCTGGGTCACTTCCGCGCCCGCCGCGGCGAGCGCATTGGCCTTCTCCGATCCCACGTTGCGGGTGAGGGCACGGGCCGTGAATCCCCCGGACTTGTCCGCCAGAATCGCGCGAACCAGCCCGCCGCCCTGAGCCCCGGTGGCCCCTACCACGGCAATAATCTTTTTGGTCGCCATACTGCTCTCTCTCTTGGATGGAGAACCTAGGTGCCGGGCTCGATTTCCCATCGGCCTGGGTACCGAGTGACGAAACCCACTGAGTTGACCTCGAGGTCGCTCGCAAACGAGCCGTCGAGCGTCTCATAGCGATAGGAAGTGTCACCGATGTGGCGGTAGAGCTGGCCCAGGGGTTCAAGGGTGAAGCCGGGAAACTGGAGCCACGCGGCCTTTGCTTCCGCTTCCTGCCCTGGAGCCAGTCGGAGTCGCCGAATCGGAATCAGATTGGTCGACGGACTGAAGGCGAGATCGAGATCGACACAATCCACCACCGCAGGACATGGTTGTCCATTGCGTCGCCACTGCCCGGTCGGACTGGCTACCAGCTCCACCTTGGCATACTGAGACCCCATCCATCCGCTCACCCGGGCGTGCAGCGTGCGCCAGGCAGCGTCGCACACGATCAGATATTCTACCCGGCAAGGATGATTGTCCTGGGCAAATACGGCGGTGCCCATCAGTTGCCAGAAGGGATCGTGGAAGACGAGCCTCGCGGCTTCGTGGCCCGGCTGATCCAGCCGCCGCCAGAGAATGCAGCTATCGGGCACAGCCCCTCATCTCGCCGCTTCAGGCGCGATCCGCTTCAAGCAGCCTCCGAGAAATAGTCCAAGCCACCGAGCGAGATTCGGACAACGGGTTCACCGCACCTCAGACGGTGGGCTAGGGAACGTAGCGGGCCACGGCCATCGCAGCCGTTGCGAGCACGAGGAGCACCGCGACCAGGCGGCCCGCGCCTCGCATGCGAGCCTGGAGGCGCTGAATCTCAACCAGCTCCTCCGCGGTCGGCGGTCCACCTCTGGCCTTGATCGCGGTGGTCAACGCGGTGAGCCGCCTCCCACTCGGGGCGCTCGTCGCCATGCCAACCACGCCGCTCGCTATCCCGAGTATGGCCCCCAATCCGAAGACGGTTCCGGGCCCCGATCGCATCCAGGCTGACTGAAATCCGGCCGAGTCTTTCCAGTAGAGCGCGATGCCCGACAGGACCACGAGGATCATGGCGACCATCAGCCGCACCGGAAGCCGGCGCACCTGAACCAGATGCTCCATCACCGGCCCAGCCGAAGGGCCGACGGCCTGAAGCGTCGGCAGAAGAATGCCGGCCACGAAGATGGCAGACCCGACCCAAAATACCCCGGCAACGATGTGAATGATTCGAAGAACCGCCATCAGTGTTGCCTCACTCATGATTTCCATTCCTGGTTCAGAGGTAGATCGCTAATGCGTTTCAATCTATGCCCGCCGCGCGCCTGGCCCTTCGCTCCAGCGGCAGGAGCACCCGATAGATGAAGCTGTGGACCGGCACCTCCACTCCCAACTGTTGTCCCAGCCGGACAACGACCCCGCTCTGCGCATCGAGCTCGGACGGGCGACCGTCGACAATGTCTCGCTGCATCGATGCAGTGCCTTCGGCCGGGAGCCCATCGATAAAGCTCAGCGTCGTCGCCACGATATCATCAGGGAGCGGGATTCCTCGACGAAGCGCAATGGTATGGATCTCATCCATCGCCTGAGTCAACATCTCCCGGGTTTCCGGGTGAGAACGGATCTCTCCCACCGGCAGGCGAGTGACGGCGCCCATGCCGCTGAGAGACGCGATGAACAGAAACTTGTTCCACATCGCGACCCGGATATTCGCGGGAATTTCGACCCGAACGCCTTGAGCGTGAGTAAACGCTTGTCTTAGTCGCTCGGTGCGCTCGCTGGGATGGTCGTCGAGCTCCCCAAACGCGAGGTAGGGCTCGACCCCGGAGTGACGAATGTGCCCGGGAGCGCTGAGCAATGCGATGACCCGGCAGAGCCCGCCCAGGACGTGACGGTCGCCCAGGGCCGCGGCCAATTGCTGCGGCGCCTCGATGCCGTTCTGTAGCGGCAACACCATTGTGCCCGCCCGGACCAGCGGACGCATTGCCTCGGCGGCAGCGGTCACCTGCCACGCCTTGACCCCGACCAAAATGAGGTCCACCGGATCCACGGATGCCGGCGTATCGGTGGCGGCTGCCGGCTGGATGATGAAATCGCCGGCCACACTGCTCACCTGGAGGCCGCGCTCGTGAATGGCGGCCAAGTGCTGCCCGCGAGCGATGAAGACGACGTCCTCCCCGGCCTGGGCCAGCCGGCCGCCGAAGTAGCCGCCGACGCCGCCGGTCCCGAACACGGCGATTCGCACCCGTCAGCCGGACCCGGTGGCCGTGGTTTCGGGTTCCCTCATCATGCGCTCGAGCCTGAGCTTCACACTGGGCCACTCCTCTTGGAGAATGGAGAAGTAGACGCTGTCACGGACCGTGCCGTCCTGGTTGATCATATGGCTGCGCAGCACGCCTTCCTCTACTGCCCCGATTCGTCGCAGCGCCGCGCGGGAACGCTGGTTGAGAGTACTGGTCTTGAACTCCACCCTGAGGCAATCCCACCGCTCGAAGGCGTGTCGCAGCATGAGGTACTTGGCTTCGGTATTGGCCCCGGTCCGCTGCCACGCGCGCCCGAGCCAGGTCCACCCGATCTCCACCCGACGATGCGCCGGGGTGGCGCTGTGGAATCGGGTGCTGCCAATCACCTCTCCGGAGGCCTGCAACACGGTAGCGAAGGGAAGCGCCGTGCCGGCCCGCTGCTCGGCGAGCGCCTGGGCCACGTAGCGCTCCATTGCGGCGCGGCTGTCCACCTTGGCGATCGTGAGGCGCCAGATCTCCGGGTCCAGGCCAACGGCGCAGAGCCCATCGAGATGGTGCGGGCCGAGCGGCTCCAGCCGGACAAGCGAGCCTTCGAGGACACAAGGTGAGAGATCTATCTCCATGGAACCAGCCGAGTCGAAGGAGCGTTGCAGCCGGTGAGGAACTCAACCTGCCGAACGCGGATAACACACAGGAGAGGAATCTATGCTGCCGAGCTTGGATGGGTACGCGGCCGAACGGGAGAAGTGGCGCAACTTTCCCCGCACCCGGCCGACCGACATTGTTGCGCCCGGTCCTGGGCAGGTGTCGGTCTGGGATTTCCCGCGTCCGCCGCGAATCGAGCCCGTTCGGGATCGTGTCCTGATCGAATTTGCCGGACGGATCTTCGCCGAGAGCCTTGCAGCCCTTCGAGTGTGTGAGACGTCGAGTCCTCCAGTGTACTACATCCCTCCGGCCGACGTCGCCCTCGAGTTTCTCGAGCCCAGTGAGCGAACCAGCTTCTGTGAGTGGAAGGGCGTGGCCCACTACTGGACGGTCCGGATGGGAAATCGAGTGGCGAAGGACGCGGCTTGGAGCTATCCCGAGCCGGACCAGGGCTACGAGTCCATTCGGGACTACCTGGCCTTCTATCCTCGACGGATGGACGCGTGCTACGTGGGCGAGCACCGAGTCGAGCCTCAGCCGGGATTCTACTACGGTGGTTGGATCACGCCGGAGCTGGTTGGCCCCTTCAAGGGCGTGCCTGGCTCCGGGTCATGGTAAGGTGGGCTCCTTCAGGGAAGACCAGTCACGGTTCCCAACCCGGCGAACACGTAATCCTGGGTAAAGATTCGCTTCAGCGCGGCGAATGCCGGCTCGCCGGTGCAGTGCCCTGGGGCGATCTGATCCAGCTTCCAGTGATCGTGCAGTGAGCCCACGATCTGAGCGATGGTCGTATCCGGCGCGGTAACCAGATGCAGCCCGCCAAAGATCAGGTGCACGTGATCGCCGAACGGACGAGTCGCCTCCAGAATTTTCTCGATTCCCGGGTGAGAGCAACCGACCAGCAGAACCAGCCCTGCGGGCGTACGGAGAACCAGCGAAAGCTCACGCAGCTCCAGAGTGCCGGGCGTGGCAGATATCGTCGACGTCACCGCGACGCCAGGAGCAACCTCGGTGAGGGAGTCGACCCAGGTGAAGTTGGCGGTGGGCCACGGCGTTCCGAAGCTGAGCTCGTCCGGTGTTTCGCCCTCGAAGTAACGCATGGAATCAGGCAAGGACGAGTTCTGCCGGTAGAACGTACCGGGCAGGCTGGCTCCGAAGACTCCAAACCCTTCCTTGGGCGCGAAGATCTTCACTTTGGGGTTGACCCGGAGCAGATAGTTCAGCCCGGAAGTATGGTCTCCATGGCGGTGGGAGATGACCACAAAATCCAGCCGCCGCAGATCTACCCCGAGCGTGCGGACATTGCGCTCAAAGATCTGAGCGTTGTTGCCGGTATCGAAAAGAATCCGCTTCCCGCCGTACTCCACTAGCGCAGCGAATCCCCAGTCTCGGGTAAGGCCACGACCTCCACCGAATGCATCGTAAAGGATAGTGACCCGGTTAGCACTGGGGGGAATTGCACCCGCGGCCTCGCCCCAAGAGCAGAGCAGGAACAGCAGCAACAGGATTGAAGCCGCAAAGGCTCGCATACGCCCTCCGCTTGAGAGAGTCACGCAACGATTTGAATCAGCCCGGGGGCTTTCGCTGAGTCCGTAACCACAGGAGCACTCGTTCGGCGTCGGCATCGGGTGGGAACACCGGATAGCACACGGGCTCGATGCGACCCCGGCGGATCGCTCCGCACTTTCGGTTAACTTGCCCGGTCAGGTGCGAGCGTAGGTCAGCTCGGGGTACCAGCCCTGTGACCGACCTTCGGGAGTCAAATCGAGCAGGTTCCACAACGGCCAAACCAGATCAACGTGACGTTGGTCTTGACCAGGATCCGGCGCGTGGTACAACAACTCGGTGTTATAGAAGTGATGAATCCGGCCCTCTCGGCGGACCAAGACATTGAGCGCGGGAAGCTGCTCGCCTTCGGGCGTCTCCGCATGGTAATCCAGGTTGTAGCTGTTCCCCGCCGATGAAAGCAATCTGAGATTGTGCCAGCCACGTACCCGGGCAAACGCTCGGATGCGCTGGATCGCCGACTTTGCCACCACGGCGACGTTTACTCTTTGGGTTCCATGCGGTGCGGTCCCATTCAGCCCGTCCAGGATCGAAGAACAAGATGGGCAAGGCTCTTTCATGTTGGGACCGAACATGAAGCTGTAGAGGATGAGAGTGTCCTTCCCCGCTGCGAAGAGTTGCGACATAGGCACCTGTCGCGCGCTGCCGCTGTCCTCCAGGTCGCGCCCGCCCTCCTCGAACACATACTCCTGAGGTATTTGGCCGCCGAGCGGCAGCCTTCGTCTCAGCGCGGCAACTTCTTCGAGTTGCCGGCGGAGTCCCTTCTCCGCTTCGAGAAGCTGGTTACGCGCGTCGCGATGGGCCCCACTCTCGGCGGGGAACCGAATCGCCTGGATGGTGGTCGTCATGGTGCCTCTTGTTGTTCCGACCTGCCCCAAGCCCAAACTTATGTCAAAGTGGAGCGGAGCGAACGTCGCCCGGAGCTCAGCTACAGGTTGGAGAAAGTTGAAGCCAGTTACCAGGCGCGCTCGCGGCCTGGTTTCTTTCGCAAGCGAGGAGGCTAGCCGCCTGAGCCAGGCTTGGCCCGGCGGCTCGGCTGCCGCTTAACCCCCAGCTTCACCCCTTTCCCTTTGGCGGCCGACGGGGGCCGCTTCGCGGCTTTCTTGGGCTTGCGGCGCGGCTTGGCATGGGTCTTCACCTGGGTCAACATCTGGCGGACGCGGAGCAGTTCTGGCGAGGGCGGCTCGCCGGTGGCCTCGGCGGCAAGGATCTTCGCTTCCGCCAGATCGATGTCCGGATGCAGCTCTAGCAGCTCGGTCACGGCCGCGGAGAGATAGGCCGCGAACTGTTTCTTGCTTGTGCGTCGTCGCAAAGCGGCAAGGGCCTGCCTGACTGCATCAATCCCGAAATTGACCACCAGCGCTTCCCACGCCATCCTCACTCTCCGCGGATCAGACCGAGCTCAGCTGGTAAGGCCGAGCGCTTCGCGAACTTCGTCGTCCTTGGGGACGACCTCGAAGGCATCCAGCAGCTCCCGCGGCAGGGAGCGGCGGCGGCCAGTGGCGAGATCGACGAATACCCAGCGGGTCTCGGCCTGGGCCAGCACTTGCCGGTCGTTCTCCCGCACAAAGAGATATCGTCTCGGCGTGGTGCGGTCGTCGAACCGTGGCACCCAGGTGTGGGCGCTGAGGAGCTCCCCGGCGAAGGCCGGCCGGAGATACTCGATGAAATGTGATCGTACTACCCAACCCACGCCCATCGCGGCGTAGCGCTCCATGGGCCAGCCGGCGGCGGCAGAATGCTCGATGGCGAGATCCTGCATCCAGCCGACGTATGCCAGGTTGTTGACGTGCCCCTGCCGGTCGATGGCCTCCGCCGGCACCTCAAACCGCTTCGAATGGATTCTGATTCGCTGCATGGGGGAGGATCTCGGCGCTGGGCTAGTCGCCCGTCGGGATGATACCGGCACCCTCGATCATCAACATGACGGCGCGCTCTGGCGCGCGAGTCCGGTGCACCACGCCCTTCGGCACGACAAAGCCCTGTCGCGGGGTGAGCTCGACCGTGTGGTCTTCGAGGTCGATCAGGAAGCGGCCCTCGACCACGTAGAAAAACTCATCCTCCTTATCGTGCTTGTGCCAATGATACTCCCCCTGCATGACCCCGAGACGAACCACCGCGTCATTCACCCGACACAGCGTCTGGTTATACCACGGGTGCCGGCAAGCATCGACCAGCGACTGAACATCCACGACCTCGAGCGGTCCATAGTGGACGTTCATGTGATTGTCGTACGGGAAGGCCTGCGGAGTTCCACTCGCTGCGGTCGAAGACATGGGCCGGGTTCCTCTGTGAGATTCTCGCCGTGTGTTATGAGCCCGGCTCAATCTAGCAGCGCTCGGTCTGCTCCCGAGGCCCTTCTACGGGACGCACCTGGCAGGCTTGACTTTCGGGGTTTATTCGGTACTGTGGTCTAGGGAGCTCACGAGGAGCCGCGATGGGCGGAGGCACACTGGAAGAGAAGCTCGAGATCTTGATGTCGCTGGCAACCGATGACCGAGAGGGTCTTCCGCCCCGGCTCCGTCATACCAAGGAAGTAGGCGCTCTCCGTCCCCTCAACATTCGAAATCTGCGGCGTCGACCAGGCATGCGCACCTCCTTGCTCCGCGTGCTCATGACCAATGCCTGCAGCTATAACTGTCACTACTGCCCCATGCGGCGCGATCGTGAGATGCCCCGCACGCTGCTCAAGCCGGAGGAGCTGGTGCGGATCTTCCTCGGTGCCCGTCAACGAGGCTGGTGCGAGGGACTCTTCATCACCACCGGCATCCCCGCCCGTCCGGTGAAAGTGGTAGACGATCTGATCCAGACCCTCGAGTTGCTACGCGGTCGGCATCGCTTCCCCGGGTACATCCATGTCAAGCTGGTGGCCGGTGCCGATCCAGCCCAGATCGAGCGGGTGACGGCGCTCGCGAGCCGGGTCTCCCTCAACCTGGAGGCAGCCTGCGGCGCGAGCCTGACCCAGATCGCGCCGGAGAAGAGCTTTTCCGTAACCCTGCGCGATCTCGAGCGGGTTCGGAGCCTGGTTGTGGGAGAACGGGCGGCGCAGGCCGAAGGCAAACCACGCGATCCGCTCAAGCCGGGCGGCAGCTCAGGCATGACAGTGCAGTTCGTGGTGGGAGCTACGGCGGACACCGACCGGACACTTCTCCAGAGCGTGACTCAGCTCTCGGCCGGCGGGGGGGTGCATCATGCGCATTTCAGCGCCTTTCGACCCATCAGCGACACTCCGATGGAACATGTGCCGGCCACTCCGGCGCTGAGGGAGCATCGGCTCTATCAGGCCGAGTATCTGCTGCGCGATTACGGGTTTGCTCCGGACGAGGTGGTGTATGCCGCCAACGGCAACCTTCCGCTCTCACTCGATCCCAAGGCAGCCTGGGCGTTGGCTCATCCGGAGCGCTTTCCCATCGAGATCTATGGGGCTGACTACGAGGAGCTGGTGCGGGTGCCGGGCATCGGCCCGTTAGCTGCCCGGCGAATCGTCGCAGAGCGAGGCAACGTCACTCTTCGATCGCTCGCTGACATCCGGAAGCTTGGCGTCGTGACGACGCGAGCGGCGGGATTCCTCACCCTTCGAGGCCGTCGGCTCCAGACTGCCCGCTGGTCGGAGCAGCTCGGATTCTGGGCGCCCGAAGATGACGTGGGCACCCCTCACGTGGTATATCAGGTGAGCCCGGGAACGTTCAGGTAGGTTGTGCACGAAAAACCGCTGCGCCTCCGGAAGTGAGAGGCAGAGTCTCCGGAGGCGGGTCAGCGGGCGTGGTGGCACCGACCTCAGTCGACCGGTGGGTCGCGATACAACGCTGGGAACTGTTGTCGAAGGTGTTCCAGCTTGGGGGCGTCGTTGATCACGATGTAGGGCGAATGCGGATGGCGCATCAAGTAGTGCTGGTGATAGCTCTCCGCCGGATAGAAGCCCCGAAGCGGCGAGATCTCGGTCACAATAGGATCGGGGAACGCCTTGGCCGCACGCAGCTGGGCGACGTAGGCCTCGGCGGCGTGGTGCTGCTCCTCGTTGGCATAGAAGATCGCCGAGCGATACTGAGTACCCACGTCGGGCCCCTGCCTATTCAGCTGGGTGGGATCGTGCGCCACTGAAAAGAACACGTGAAGCAGCTGCTCGTAGCTGATCTGCGACGGATCGTAGACCACCTGCACGGCCTCGGCGTGTCCCGTGCCGCCGGTGCTGACCTGCTGATACGAAGGCGACGCCACTCCGCCCCCGGCAAATCCCGATACCGCGGACTTGACGCCCTTGAGATGCTCGAACACCGCCTCGACCCCCCAGAAGCACCCGCCCGCGAACACCGCGGTCTCCTCCGGCGCAGGAGTCACCATGCCGGCCCTGGCTGGCACGGGAACCGGTACCGGCGCATCCCTATGAGCTCGGGACCGAAGCGCGAGCAGGGCTGCCGCGGCAGGAAGCAGCAGCAACAGAGTCACTGTCCGAAACGTCAGGCGGGGCATTGCAGACCTCAGGAGTAAGGAGTCACCCACTAAACGCACCGGGGGGCGCGTCGGTTCTCATTCCGAGCACTGGGCAATATTGCGGTCAGCCGGTGGTCCGGGCGTGCCGCGGTGCCGGATGAACCCGGCGCTCCAGAAAGTCGTCCCGAGCCACAAACCCATGACGCTCATAAAGCGGGCGACTCCGCGGTGTCGGCCACAGAAAGACGGCATCGGTCCCTCGAGTTTCGCATTCCCGCAGACAGGCCGACAGAAGCGCAGAGCCGAGGCCGGCCGAGCGGCGGGAGGGTACGACATAGAAGCTGCTGATGTAGCCGTGGTACTCGGACTCGCCCACCGGGTTAGGCAGCTTCTCGATGATCTGAAGCCAGACGGTACCCACCAGGGTCTCTCCCTCCTCGGCAACCCAGCAGCGCCACGCACCGGCCCCACTCAACCGATCCCCCATCCAGCGCACGCAGCGCCGGAGGAAGCTGGCTTCGTCCTCCGAGTTGGGATCCAACTCGGCTCGAAAGGCATATCGCAGACGAGCGAGCGCCGGAGCATCGGTCGGAGCCGCGAGCCGGACCAAAACGCCAACAGCCTCGCGCCTCATCCGAGTTCCTTCAGGAGTGCCCCGAGATCGAGCGGCCGGGTCACCATGGCGAGGCCTCCCTCGGGAGCGCGAGGCCATTCCTGCCGGGGCCGGTCGCGATAGAGCTCCACCCCGTTCCCGTCCGGATCGCGTAGATAGAGTGCTTCGCTCACTCCGTGGTCGGAGGCGCCATCCAGGGTCAGGCCGGCCTGCTGTACTCGCTGGAGCGCATCCGCTAGGGTGCGCCGATCGGGATAGCGGATCGCGAGATGATACAGGCCGGTGCGGCCAGGCGGCGGAGGGCTACCCCCTTTGCTCTCCCAGGTATTCAGCCCAATGTGGTGGTGGTACCCACCAGCGGCCACGAACGCCGCATCGGACCCCAACCGCTGGGTCAACTCGAAGCCAAGGACTCCGCAATAGAATCCGAGCGCCCGCTCCAAGTCCGCCACCTTGAGATGCACGTGACCGAGATCGACCCGGGGATCGATGGGCTTGGTCATGTCATTGGTCTTCACTTCAAGTCATTCTCCATTGGCTTCAACGATGACCGCGGTCCCATAGCAGAGGACCTCGGTGACGCCGGACATGATCTCCGTCGCATCGTATCGGATGCCCAACACCGCGTTGGCGCCGACCCGCTGGGCATGGGCCATCAGTATGTCAAAGGCTTCGGCACGGGCCCGCTCGCAAAGAGCGGTCAGCATCGAGATATGTCCGCCAAACAGTGTCTCCACCTTCGCCCCGATGGTGCCGAAGAGCGAGCGTGAGCGCACCGTAACTCCACGCACCAGGCCGAGAGAATGGACCACATGATAGCCGGGCAGTTCGAAAGTGGTTGATGTCATCTCTTCGTCCATGCAATGTCCTTGGCTAGAGCCGAGCGCCGCCGTCCCTCCGAATAGAAGCCGTGCTTACTTTGACCTGGGTGCCTCATGATCGGTCAATACGGGCAAGTACGGCACCCAAGGCCCGACGGCGTCGCGATATTGCTTCGCCAGGACTCGCGAGACCTGGGCGACGTGGCCCAGATCGTGGACCACCCAGGCGGCCAGTAACTGCCGGAGCGTAACCTGGCCGAGACCCGGATGTGAACCGGGAAGGTCGAGCTCCGCGGAGGTGAGCCCCCACGAACGCAAGGTCTCCAGATTGGCCGCGCGCAGGCGGTCGAACTCGGCGAGGAGCGAGCTCAGTGAGCGCCCGACGTTTCTCTTCTGATGACGAAAACGGTCGTACGGCTCGAACCGCGGGTCCGGTCCGCGAGCCAGAATGATCCGCGCCCGAGGGATCCAGTCGGTCTCTTCGCCATCGATGAGATGCCCCACGACGTCGAAGGGACTGAATGTGTCAGGTCCTTCCGAAGCCTGAATCCACGGCTCGCTCAGTCCATCGAGCAGGGTTCGGAGGGTTGCCGGCGTGCGCGCCAGCACCTCGATACTCGACTGAAGGTCGAAATTCACTGGCACCTCCTCACCGCAGGAAGTACTGGACGGTGGACACGACGCGCACCGTCTTGTGCAGCTGAGACTCCCTGCTCACGCCCGGAGCCCGATCTCGTGGCAGAAGGACAAACACACCCTGGTTCGCCAGGCGGATGCCGCCCAGAGCACTCCGGGAGTCGCGCGCGAATTGCTCGGCGGCGGCGCGAGCGTTGGCCGTCGCGGCCGCGATCATCTTGGGTTTGCCCGCCGCCACCATCTCGCTCACCCGCTGGCTCACGGCCAGCACCGCGTCGGGATCGGAGGAGCGCACGATGAGAGTCTGCTGTATGACATAACGCGGACCGGTGCTCGGTCTGAAAACGGTTTGCAAAGGCATCGGAGACCTCGAGCCCCTGGAGCTGCACCCCGGCGGTATCGATGCGATGGCGGCCGAGGAAGGCAAAGACCTCCCGTGACTCGCGGCCGATCTCAGCCTGGGTCACCTTGAGATCGTTCCCCGTCGCAAACGAACCGCAATGGCCAGAGCGCGAGATCCGCCACCACTTCCTGCTCCGCCAGACCCTTCACCTCTACATACGGCTCGGCCGCCCGCCCGCGCGCGAAACCGCAGCCGATGAGGCCACCACCGAGCGTGAGCCCAACGGCAAGCACCACCGCGGAAGCAGATGGGCTCAACCTCATCTTTCGTGCTCCTCTGGTTCACGCAGTCCAATGGGTGGTGATTCCAGCCCGATCGAACTAGGCTCCCAGAAGGAGGCGAGCCTGATGCAGATCGAGCACGACGTTCGTACCCACCGCTTTACCGCCGAATTGTCCTCGGGAACCGCAAGTCTCTCCTATGCGCCCGCGGGCAATGAGGTGCTGGACCTCTTCAGCACCTACGTGCCCCCGGCCGATCGCGGCCGAAATGTCGCTGCTCAACTGGTGGAGGCAGCCTTGGGTTATGCCCGCACCCATGGCTTTCGGGTGATCCCGACCTGCTGGTATGTGGACCTGTGGATCCGCCGTCACCCGGAGCATGCCGACCTACTCGCGGAGTGAGCCTGTGCTCCGCACGATCAACGACGAGCACCCTATTGCCCAAGCTCACGCGAGCGGGCGTCAATTGCGTCCTTCGCCGTTTTCAGATCAACCCCGTGCTGCGTCCGGTATAACTTGATCGCCTCGATCTTCCGCCCGGCTCTCAGCAGTCCATCGATGTCGACCGGCAGCCTCGCCGCGCTTCTCGCCGATCCCCGTTCTCCCCGTCGGCTCAGCAATCCCAGCAGTACCACCACTGCTCCGCCGGCGACCCAGTACCAGACCATGATACTCCTCCACCGGAGAAGAAATCGAATTCTCGTTACCGGACTGTGGCGTGGCGGCAGCCAGCCCAATTCCAAGTAATATGATTGGACAGCACACTACCCAGGAGTCGCCATGACCGCCAAAGCACCCGCCTCTACTGCCGCTGTCGCTCAGGAACTGGTCAACCTGTGCCGCGCGGGACGTAACCTTGAGGCCATCAACAAGCTCTACTCACCCAAGATCGTCAGCATCGAGTCAGTCGGGAGCGAAGAAATGCCGGCGGAAATGACCGGCATCGATGCGATCCGGCAGAAGAATGAACGGTGGTTCGAGAACAACGAAGTTCATAAGGCCGAGGCCAATGGCCCGTTTGTGGGCGAGAATCAGTTCGCGGTGCAGTACACCTTCGACGCCACGTTCAAGCCAACCGGTCAACGGACCGAGATGAGCGAGATGGCACTGTACACTGTGAAGGACGGCAAGATCGTCCGGGAGCAGTTCTTCTACAACGCGCCGGGTCAGTAGCCAGTATTGTGGAAGGCCTTGAGCCGGCTCTCCAGGTCAGGAGGGTAGGTCTGCATGATGCGGCCGGTCGGCGTCACGTAGATCTGAACGCTCGGCGCCCCGGGGATGAGGGTTGGCGCGAACGCAAAGAGCCAGGCTCGAGGGTGGCCCGGAAACTGTCGAATCCCCCGCCACAGTAGTGTGGTCGATTGACTGCCCATCTGAGGCGGGGGTGCGCCGAGCAGCTTGCCCACGCTGGTGTACGCTGCGGCCCAGGACGCTCCCACGACGATGGCGCCCACCAATGCCAGCATGCAGACCAGCCAGAACAAGCGCGCCATAAGACCCCCAAGGTGGGCCGCCCTTCGGCGAACGCTCCGCGGACTACGGCAGCCGATCGGCTAGCATGAGCACGAACCAGTGGCTCGGGCCCGGTTCGCGGTACGCTGAAATGTAAGCTGCAGCCTCAGTCAGGCTCCGTTCAGCGAAGGCATCGAACGGCTCGCCGTGGGCTGGCTCCGCGTGCCAGTTGTCGCGAGTAGGTCGCGGTAAATCGCCGTCCAGACGAACCACGTCACCGCCAAGCACCGCGATTCCCCGGCCGCGTAGCTCCCGGATCAGCTCCAGCGCTGCCGGCCCGGGCCAGACCGCCTGCGGCCTGCCGCTGGCCGACACCACTCGCGCCTGCGTCAGCAGACCGGCGGGCAAATTCAGGTCGCGTAGGGGATCGATCATGTCTGCCGTGCTGGCTGGCTCAGCCCGAGCGCCGCCGGGTCCTCCAGTGGCGCGTGCGCGGCACAGAGCGGGCACTCCGCCGGCATCCAGAGGTCAAAGTCCATCTTCACCACCGATTCTAAGGGGACGCCCTCTGGATCAAAGAATCGTCGCGCGGCGGATCCCAACTGTAAGAGTGCCCCCACCACGACAGGACGAGCACCACAGGCCCGCAACTCGGTGTAGGTGCCTCGCACTGCCGATCCGGCGCTGATCACGTCATCAACGATGGCGATCGGATTGCCAGATACCAGGTCGCAGAGTGTGGGGGGAAGGCGGTACTGAGCACGGTACAGCCCGCCAGATTCCGACGGCATGATCCGCTCTGTAAAGAAGAACTCGACGTCGAGACTCGACGCCAGCACCTGTGCCAGGAAAGCGCCTCCCAGCAGAGGCCCGCAAACTCCGGTGACTTCATATCTCTCCAAGCCGGCGGCAAGCTCGGCCACGAATGGGCGCAGCCGCGCAGGCTGAACGAACAGGGCATCGAGATCGAGCCAGAGCGCAGCGTGATGCCCTGATTCGAGCTGAAAGTGGCCGCGCCGCGCCGCCACCAGACTGAGGAAATCCTGCGTCATGTCCTGAGCCACTATGGATCGCCCTCGACGGATCAGCTCAAGAAATCGGACCTCGATCCGAGCCGCAAGTCGCGCTGCACTGCGATGGTCCCCGCAAGCTGCAATGGGTTCATCCGCCTGATCCACCGTTGCCTGCGGGGGTCGGCCCGCCCTTCACCATGCTGTCCCGGCCTGCGACGTACTCCGCCCGCAAGATCGCATAGGCCAGGACGTCCTCGAATACGCCCCACTTCCTTACCCGTTGCCGGAGCAGTCCTTCTCCCTGAAATCCCAGCCGGGTGAGCACACGTCTGGAGGCAGCATTACGCACCATGTGGTAGGCGGTCACCCGATTCAAGTCGAGTACCTCGAACCCGAAGCGCAACGCCGCAGCGGCGGCTTCGGTCGCCAGGCCTCGCCCCCAATAGGCCCGACCAATCCAGAAACTGAGCTCGGCCTGAGCGTGCTCCCGGTCGATGTCGCGCAGGGCAACCACGCCGACGAGGGCGCCCTCTGACCGCAGAACGACCGCAAAGTAGCGATGCAAGGAGGACGAATCGGTCCGCGCATACTCGGCTATCCAGGCGCGAGCGTGCTCAGCCGTGAAGGGATGCGGCATGGAGATTGTCGTGTCGGCGATGGCCCGATCGCTCGCCAAGAGCCGGAGCGGCTCCGCGTCCTCCGGCCGGAAGGGTCGGAGCGTCAGCCTGGCGGTCTCGATCATCCCGGTCATCAGCGATGGAGCGGAATTTCCATGGCGACGCCGGGCCTAGGCCAGCGCAGACGTTGGGACAGACCGGCGCGGCTGAACGCCTCCTCGACGTCAACCCGTGTCTGGGACAGGTGCTCCCAGCCCTCGAAGTGCAACGGGACGATCGACGCATGCGGAAACGCGCGCGCCGCTTCGACAGCTTCGGCCGCGGTGAACGTCAGGTGCCAGGGGCCCACAGCGGCGATCTGCGCAGCCCCCAGGAAGAGGAGCGCCGCGCCGACAGCGAAGCGCTGGCCGATGGTGACCAGGTCGTCAAACCAGACGGTGTCCCCGGAGACGTAGATCGAGCTCTCGTGCCCAACGCTCAACGACAAGGCGAAACCGACCACGGGCCCCCGGTCGCCGTCCGCAGGCCCGTGCCGCGCCGGTGTTGCCGTAACCCGGAGGGTTGTTCGGTCGGCAGCCGGCAGATCGATGCTCTCCCATGGCGCCAACCCGACCGCGTGCGCTCCCAGCCGAGCCGCCCCAGCCTGGGTAGTGAGCACCCGCGGGCTGCGTTCGACGAGTCTTCGTCCGGCCGTGTCCAGATTGTCGAAGTGGTGGTCGTGACTCAGCAGCACGGCGTCGACCCGCCCCAGCTCGTCGGCCCCGAGTGCCGGCGCCTGCGTCTTCCGCAGGGTGTACGATGGTGCGTGAAACTCCGACCCACCGGGATCGAAGGTAGGATCGGTCAGGAGCCGAAGCCCGCCCCACTCGAGGAGGGCGGTGGGACCACCGATGTAGGTGATCCGAAAGATGTTGATGCCCGCCATTACCGAATCAAAAATAGCACTGTGATCTTAGTCACAGACGTCATCTCCGCATCGCCAGTACTCTCGCGAAGGAGCCGGATCCCTCTCAATACTGAAGGCGGACGATGGCCCTGCAATACTCCTCACCACCGCGCCGGCGTTACCAACCTTTTACGGCCTATGCCCTGGCCGAGCGAATCAAGCGCAACGGGGTAGAGTTGTCGGCGGTCGAGGGACCCTGGCGGGTAGCGGGAAGAACCCTGCAGCGGCCCGGCCGAAATCGCCTGAACGTGATCCCGCTGGTGACCAACGGTCGCACCGAAGTCATGGTCGACAGCATGCAGCACGCAGCGGATCTCTCCGGATTGCTCAACTGGTGCGGGGTGGAGAATCTGAATCCGGTTGCCGACTTGACGCCACCGCCCGACGAGAGTCTTCGCCTCCACTGATCGGGGGACGGAAACCCTTCGCTATTTCTCAGACTTAGCGGCGTATCGCAGCGCCCGAAACATCCGGGTAAGCTCGCCGAGTTGTTGATTGGCATTCAGGCCGCTCGGATTCGGCAGCACCCAAAGTCCTGCCGCCGCAATCCGCTCAGGCTGACATCCCGCAACTGCATTCGGCCTCTCGAACGCGGTTCGATACGCGCCGATCCCTACCACCGCAACCCATCTGGGTTTATATCGCCGCACCTTGCGCTCCAACCGTTGCCTTCCGGCTCGGAGCTCCGCGGCAGTCAGCTCGGCGGCAGAGGCTGTCGCCCTCGCCACCAGATTGGTGATGCCGAGGCGATGGTCCAGCAGCAGCTCTTCTTCCCACGGATGTATCAGTCGCGAGGTAAAACCGGCGGCATGCAGCGCAGGCCAGAAGCGGTTCCCAGGTCGGGCAAAGTGGTGCCCGGTCGCGGCAGAATAGAGACCCGGATTGATACCACAGAAGAGGATGCTCAGCCCGGGCCGGATCAGATCGCGAACGGTGCGGCCCGCTGCCTTGGCAAGGTCGGCCTTAGTCGGCCGCTCCATCAGCATTGCCTTGAGGCGGTTCGGTGGGCGACGCCAGGAGGTCCAGCGCGTCATGCACCGTACCATCCGGTGCCGCCGCGACTTGAAGAGCATGTAACAGGCGGGGTGCGAGTGCGGCGCACTGTTCCGCGGTCAACCCCTGCAGCCGCGGCTCCTCCCGGCTCAACTGCTGCAGGATACCGGTCAGCTTCGTGGTGAGATGTTCCTCGGTTGCGGCGTTCCATTGAGCGAGGAACTCACGCGTGTCCCGCGGCCGCTTGTCTGGGTGCTCTACCATAAGCCTCGGCGCCTCATTCGGGATCGATACCATCTTCTGCCGTTAGCTCCCGCAGCATCCGATCGGGATGCTTCAGAAATACCCGGGTCACCTGATCGTGCTCGGTGGCCCGGAATTGAACTCGCCGGGAGATGGTCCCAAAGAGATAGATGGTCGCCCCGGGATACGCCAGCAGCATCGGCGAGTGTGTCGCGATAATGAGCTGATCGGGTTCCCTGATTGAGTACCCCACTGAACCATCCTGCACTCCGACCTTCCTTGGGCTGCACTCTGCAGCACTTTGAACCGACGGCGCAGTGCAGTTTGCGATGCCAGGAATTTTCTCTGCACCCAAGCTGTCGTTCTCCTAGACAGCGTCAAAGATCTCGGAATTGTCCGTTAGTCGGCTCGGCCTCATAGTAGAGCAGCCACTAAAGCTCGAGTCCCATCAGAGGAGCGAAGACGATGGCACGGCAGTTCGTCGCGCTGAATGGACGAATCTGGTTGATACGGCCTCGCCCGGAAGTCCGCAAGAACGAGGTCGGCAGCCATGTGACCCTGGAGCTGGTCACCGATAACGAGACCCGGGTGGTGAGCTGCCGGCGGGATGAATGGGAGACCCCCGATCCTGATCTCGCCACCCTGCTCGCCCGGTCAGTGACGAGTGGAGCCTCCCACGGCATCGCCGCCTCTTCCGGCCGCGATCGGGAGCCTTTGGGCTAGCTAGCAGGGTGGTGACGCCGGTTGCGTCACCACCCGGGTCGAGGTTTCCTTCCTGCCGCGCTCGGACGGCATGGTGCGGTGCCCTCGCAACGGAAGGGGTGGGCGGCTCGGCTCAGCTCGTTGGAACTACGTGAGTTGCGCGGCATCTTCCAGCCATCTCCGGCTACCGTATGGTGGCGCGGATCCTGCGTCCCGGCCCTCGACAACCTAAGTCCCATTCTGTCAGGCGGTTCCGAGCTTTACTCGGGCCCGTGACTGGCTTTTGCGTTTGCCTTTGCCCACTCTGGATCGAGGAATGGCATGAGCCTGTCGAGGGGTGCCGCGCGGCTCCTTGCCGCCGCCGGGCTGCTATCGCTCGGCTGCGGCGGTGGCGACATCACCTCTCCCTCCAAGGTCGAATCACCCAGCAACCTCACCACTCAGGAGCTCCCCTCCGGCAACATCCAGGTGAGCTGGCGGGACAATTCGGATAACGAGAGCGCGTTCGAGCTGAGCCGGTCCTCGACCGGGGCGAGCGGTACCTATGCGGTGCTGGCGGCGGTCGACTCCAATGTCTCGAGCTACCAGGACACCACAGTCGATGGATCCGCCGAGTACTGCTATCGCGTTAGGGCACTCGGACCCAGCGGGATCAGCCCTTCGGCCTTCTCATCTTCCTCATGCGTTCAGCCCACGCCTCCGGCTGCCCCATCCCAATTAACGGCGAACGCGACGTTCGGTCAGGTCGATCTCTCGTGGGCCGATAATTCGGACAACGAAGCGAGCTTCGAGATCTGGCAGTCGGTCACTGGCGAGAATGGAACGTTCACCCTGGAGAGGTCGGTCGCGGCGGACGTGGCCGCGTATAGCAACACCGGGTTGCAGGACGGTGCCGAGTATTGCTATCGGGTGCGCGCGATCGGGGCCAAGGGCCTGGCCTCCGAGTTCTCCAACACACAGTGCGCCACGACGCCGGTGCCCACCACTCCACCGCCGGCGACACCGACGGATCTGGTAGCGACAGCGACAGCGCCCAGCAGCATTTCGCTCACCTGGATGGATCATGCGTCGGACGAGCAGGGATTCGAGATCTGGCGATCCACGACGGGCGTCGGGGGCACCTACGCACCGCTGGACACCGTGGGGCCCAACAGCTCGAGTGCGAATGACACCGGGCTCAGCGGCTCCACTGAATACTGCTATCAAGTGAGAGCGATCGGCGGAGCCGGCGTTCCGCCATCCGACTTCACTGACTCTTCTTGCGCGACCACCCCGCCCGAGGCGCCGAGCAACCTCACAACAACCGCAGCGTCACCGAGCACGATCTCGCTGGCATGGACCGATAACGCCACCGGCGAGCAGGGCTTCCAGCTGTGGCGCTCCACTACAGGTGCAAACGGCACCTATACCCTGCTCACGACACTTAGTGCCGATGTCGTTGCCGCCGACGACAACGGCCTGACCCCGGGGGCGCAGTACTGCTACAAGGTGCGGGCGACCGGTGCAGGCCCGTCCTCCGACTTCTCTAACAACTCCTGCGTCACCACACCGCTGGCTCCGCCCGCCACTCCGACCAACCTAGCGCTCGCGGTGCAATCGGGGTCGGCCATCAACCTGACCTGGCAAGACAATGCCAGTGATGAAGGAGGGTTCGAGGTCTGGCGCTCGACCAGCGGCGCGACCGGCACCTATACCAAGCGAACCAACCGACCGGCCAACAGCACTTCCTACAGCGACACCGGTCTCTCCTCCGGCACGGAGTACTGCTACAAGGTGCTCGCCGCCGGAGCCAGCGGTGCCCCGGATTCGCCCTTCACCGATCCCAGTTGCGCCACCACGCTGTCTCCACCGGCGACGCCAACCAATTTGGTGGCCACCACCCAGTCGTCCACCCGAATCAATCTCACGTGGCAAGACAACGCCAGCGATGAGGGAGGCTACGAGCTCTGGCGCTCCACCACCGGCGCGGCGGGCACGTACACCAAGCGGTCGACCCTCGCGGCAAACACTGAATCAACCAGCGACGCCGGTCTCTCGCCGAGCACCCAGTACTGTTACAAGGTGCTGGCTGCGGGAGCAGGCAGCGCGCCGGATTCGCCCTTCACCAACCCCTCGTGCGCTACCACCAACGCAGCGCTGGTGGTTCGGATCACCCTGTTCGGCGACTCGAATACCGATCGCTGCGAGGAGGACACCAGCCTCCCGGGATCCTACGTCTCCATCGCGCCGAGGCAGACACCCAACGCCGCACACCTCTCCTGCATGGTGGCCGG
>JBIOUY010000240.1:0-2043 GCA_044867445.1 Gemmatimonadales bacterium | reverse complement strand
GTTAGCTGTTAGCTGTCATCGCACCTGACTGATCAACCACTGCCCGCCATCTCTCCTGAGCGCGGCATGAAAGGAGACCGGCTGTCGCTCGGTACGTCCGGTGGTGGTATTCAGGTAGGTATAGGTGCCGGTGACCTGGGCAGAGGCGGTATCGTTGGTGGCATCGAGTTGTGCTATAGAAAGCTGCGCCTTCACATCGCGTACGACTTGGAAGAACTGTTCCCACCCTCTCTGCTGCAACGGCGTCATTCCCGGATATACCCGCCGGAGGTCGCCCAGACTCTGCGACTCAACCGCGCTCGAGTACTCGCCGATCACCCGGCGTATCTCTGGCCTTGGATCGACCGGTGCCGGAGCGGGAGGCGGCGCGGGCGCTGGCGTGACCACCGAGGGCGTCGGGGCAGGAGGAGCCGTGCTTTCGGCGGCCGGTGGCGACACGGCGGCGGGAGGAGCCGGTGCGACACCTCGGGCCATTGAGCGCCCGGTATCCACTGCCGGAGTGGATTCGGCAGCGGGTTGAGGGGCGACAGGTGGCGGCGCTGTCGACGGCTTCGGCCTCTCGCGCCGAGCCGTTGCGTTCCGATCGCTCTTTGACGGTCGAACTCCTCCGTGTTCGGCGGCTGTCGAAGGCGGAGACGGTTGCTCCGCCGGAACGGGCGGCGCTTCCCGCTTCGGGGTGGCGGTGTCAGTCGGCGGCGTGCTCGCCCTGCCCTGCTCCTCAGTCGGTGGGTTGGGAGCGACAGCGGTGCGAGGCGTGCGTCCCAGCCAGAGCACGGCTCCGATGGCGAGGAGCGCGAGAGTCGCAAATGCGCCGATGAGTGGGAATCTGCGCGACCGGCTGCGGTCTCTGTCTTTGACCGGTAAAACGGCGGTTGTTGGGGCGGTCCCCCCGGTTGGCGTGGCTATGGCATCGAGCGCGTACATCACGTCGGCCGCAGCCTGCGGCCGGTCCGCCGGTCGTTTCGCAAGACACTCTTTTACCAGATTGGCGAGCATCGGGGGCACCGCTGGGCGACGGAGCTCCACCGGCGCAGCATCCTCAACCACGTGAGCGGCGAGCACTGCCTGGGGCGACCGTCCCGAGAAGGGCGGCGACCCGGTGAGCATTTCATAGGCCATGGCGCCGAGCGCATAGATATCGGCTCGATGGTCGGTTTGCGGACTGGCCGTAGCCTGTTCCGGCGCCATATACGCCGGCGTTCCGAGGGCGACGCCGAGCGAGGTGAGGTCGCTGATGGCGGCGTTTTCGGCGGAGGCGCTTACCGCTTTCGCGACCCCGAAGTCGGTCACCACCGCGACGCCCCCGGAGAGGAGCACGTTGTCCGGCTTGATATCGCGGTGGACGACGCCGCGAGCGTGCGCGAAGACGAGGGCCGAGACGACGTCGCGCAGAATGCGGACGGTTTCCGCGATGGGAAGCTCGCCCTCGCGGGTCACTCGCGCCCTCAGCGACTCCCCCATCACGAACGGCATGATGAAGTACGGCAGCCCGTGTGCCTCGCCGGCAGAGAGCAGGGGAACGATGTGGGGATGTTGCAGCTGGGCGGCGAGCTGGATTTCGCGGCGGAACCGCTCCACGCTGACCCCCGCCGCGAGCTCTGGCAAGAGGACCTTCACCACAACTCTGCGGCCGAGCGCGGTTTCCAAGGCAAGGAACACGCGCGACATACCGCCGCCCCCGAGCTCGCGCTCCAGAACGTAGGCATCGCCAAGGGTGTCTTGAAGTTGTTGGTGGAGGTCGGCGCTCACGGTACCCAATTGGAGGGATTGAAAAAACCTACCTGTTTGAGGAGGGGAAGGCTACCGGCGATGGCAGCGCGGATCCCTGCCCCCCAGGCAAGCGGAGGAGGGCCTTCAGGCGGAGGCGCAGCGGTGAACCTAAGCAATGGGAAATAAGAAGTGAGAGGCGAGGGAGATCCGCTCCGCTCACCTCCCACTTTCTTACTTCTCACTTCTCACGGCCTCTCAGTGATTGCCCCCCGCCGCCATCTGTGCCGTGTACAGCTCCAGCCGCCGCCGGGCAATGTCCTGATCCCGCGACGC
>JBIOUY010000239.1:0-4507 GCA_044867445.1 Gemmatimonadales bacterium | reverse complement strand
CGCCACCAGTGTGGCACCTGCGCCATGCGCGCGAGCGCCTCCATTGGGGTGCACGCCGGCTTGTAGCTTCGCATGGTGGTGAGCGCGTCGTAGACGTCCACGATGCAGATGATCTGGGCGGCCACCGGGATATCGTCTCCCTTGAGGCCGTCCGGGTAGCCGCTGCCATCGTACTTCTCGTGGTGCCAGCGGATGATCGGCTTGAGGTCCCAGGGGAAGTCCACCTCGGTCAGCATCTCGAGGCCCCACACAGGGTGCATCTTGACGATGGCGAACTCCTCGTCGGTGAGCTTGCCCCGCTTGTTCAGGATCTCATCGGGAATGCGCACCTTGCCCAGGTCGTGCAGGTAGGCGCCCAGCCGTAACGCGGTGAGCGCCTCGGCCTCGAGGCCCAGGACGCGGCCCACGGCGACCCCGAAGTTGGCCACCCGCTCGCAGTGACCATGGGTGTAGGCGTCGGCCGACTCGAGCGACTGCCCCCACTCGTGCACCACTCGCATGTAGGCGCCTTCCAGATCGGCGATCTTGCCGCCGATGTCGATCAGCTCGGTCCGGGCGTTGAGCTGCCGGAAGAATCGGTAGGCCGTATTGAGCGCGCGCAGCGACTCGAGGTTCCGGCCGAGCTGCTGGTAGAGCAGCGCGAGCTCCCGGCTGGTTTCCGCCTGACTCAGCACGCTGCCGGCCTCGGTGGCCAGCGCGCCTGACCGGTCGAGGTGCCGCTCGGCCACATCCAGCTGCCCCAGGCCGCGGTACACTACGCCCAGCATGCGATACGCATCAGCCTTGTCAAAGCGCGCCTCGAGCTGGTCGAAGATACCCAGCGCCCGCTCCACATCCGCTCGCGCCCGGTCGAATGCCTGGCGGGCGACGTGGACCTCGGCGTGATTGAGCAGACACAAGCCCTGCAGCCGCACATCACCGCTCCGCTCGGCGCCTTCGAAGGCGCTGCGGAAGCAGTCGTCGGCCTCGTCCCACTTGCCACGGTCGGCGCTGATCATGCCCAGGTTGTGATAGGCCAGCGCGCAGCCGCGTTCGTCGCCCAGCGTACGGTACGCGTCGAGACTCCGGCCGTAGTGCACCAGCGCCTCCTCGTGCTCACCCTGCATCGTGGCCAGGATCCCCAGGTTCTGCTCGATACGGGCGAGGAGCTCCAGGTTCCCGCTCGCCAGCACCAGCGCCTGGCGGAACGTACGGGTCGCGGCCGGCAGCTGGCCCTGGTCCAGCGTGATCCCCGCGAGGCTGTTGAGCGCGAAAGCAGCCAGGCCCCGATCGCCCAGAGCCATGGCCACATTGTAGCTCCGCGTGCACAGCTCCCGCGCGCGGGCCGATTCGCCCCGATGATGATGATTCAGACCCAGGTGGCGGAGCACCTGTGCGACGACCACCTGGTCATGCTCGGCCTCGGCCAGTCGAAGCGCCGACTCGTAGGCCTTCTGCGCCGCTGCGACGTTGCCCGCGCGCTCCTCTGACCTGCCCTGCTCGAGCAGGTCGGTGGGGCGCAGCGGGGACAACTCAGGTTCAATAGGCGATGGCATAGCGTGAGAAGTGTCCGATGTCCGCCTCGACTTCGTCGTCGACCTTCCGGTCGATGGACGGGGGCAGCTCGAGGATCTGATTGCCCTGGCCGAGATAGGCCACGAGGAGATCGGCGCTGGTCGGGCGCACGCAGCCCTTGTAGGAGAGCGTGAGCTGCGCATCGTTGCTGAACTGCAGGCCCTCGGGCTGGAACCTGACGTCCACCAGCGACGAGGTCGGCGCCTCGGCAACGATCAACTCCTCGTGGTCAAGCGCACCCTTCGGAATCACCAGCTCGTGCGGGCCGACGTGAAGCGTGCCGCCGTTCGGGCCGATGATTGCCGCGTCAGCAGAGTAGTCGCGCGGCTCGCAGCGCATGAGCTGAACGTCCGGACCACCCTGTTCGCCAGGATGCTCTCGCTTCCAGGCCCGCTTCTCGAGCTTGTACTGCTCGATCCAGTCTTCCTTCCAGGCCTTCCACTCCGCTTTGGCGGCCCTTAGCGCCCCCCTGTTGGCTTCCTTCTGTTGCTTGAAGTACGCCTTGCGCTCCTCGAGCTCCTGCTTGAGGGCCTCGTGGCGGGCATGAGCGCTGTCGCTGGCCACGCTGAACTGGGGATCGAGGTCGTTCGAGGGCTCGGCCGGAGTGCCGGCATCCGAGCACGCGAGCACGACCAGACCAACCGACAGCGCCAGCAACCGGATCATCGCCTTGCGAGTCATGGGGACTCTCTCCCACGTGCGGGTTCCGCCGCCGGAAGAGCCCCCGGCAGGCCCGCTGCCGGTCGTCGCGCCCACATGCAAAAGCGCGGTGCTCTTCCGAGGGCCGGAGGGCGAGCATCGCGCTTGTCGAGTGCTGCGCGTGATCGTGCACCTTCGGCACCGAGCTATCTCACCGACCGTCTGGCGAGACCTCTGGTTTTGCGGCCCCGGATCGCTCCGGGTGTGCTCTTTTCGGGTGACGTCAAATTGTTCGATCCGCCGCGGGCGGCGGAGCGGTGTCCCTGGCAGCAAATCTCAGACCTTGACAGGTACGAAATTTTGCACCGCTCGGTGGCACAGCGAGAGCAGGGCATACCTGCTCTACCCCTGACCGCTGAGCTTGGCCTCGCCAAAACGATTACGATGCGCGGCTCATCGTCTGGAGCGGGAGGCGTGTGTTCCGTCTGACCGGCTTGGCGCGTACCGGCGTTCGATTTCCGAACAGCAGCTGCTGTGCGGTGTGCGCCACAGTGCGGCGACTTGACCGCAATCACGCTTGGGGCTCCCCCCGCCTCCCTATCGCCTCGCCTGCGGCCGGTGGTAGCGGCAACTGGCCGCCGGGTTGAACTCCATGTATGGACCTGCGGGGTTGGGGCGCTCGGTCCAGAGGTGCAGCTCGAAATGCGGGGCGAAGCCGTGGGCTTCGTCGGCCGCCGTCAGCGGGTTGTCCACCATGTGGAAGTACGCCCGCCCGTGGAACGCAGGCGGCTCCGAGTGCCCGGCATCTCGCCAGGCCTTCTCGAACACCAGATTCTCCACCGCGACGAGGGTGAGCGACCCGTCCGCCTGGGGCTCGTAGATGAGCACGGCCGGGGTCATGAAATCGGTGTGGGTACCGGTGCCGTCTACCCGTGGAGACGTACTCCTGATGCCGAGCCGGTCCGGCCTGAAGTAGTGGACCCCCATCGCGCCGACCCACGCGGGTTGCCCTTCCATGTCGGCGGTTACGCACATGTTGGCCGGGTCCCGCACGTAACCTGCCCCGCGGTGCTTGCGGCGGTTGTTGGCCGACATCGCTGATGTGGGGATGCGGATGCCCGAGATTCCGCTGTCGGTGGCGAGCGTGGTCGGCTGCGTCCGAGCGCCTGAGAGCTACGCGGCTTCGTCGCTCGACGGCGACCGGCCGCTCGGCGCCCGGCTCAGGGTCCGGGGCCGCTCGGGTCGCTGGTATACGCTCCTCGCGCCTCACTCGCCGAGCCCGACGCGAGCGGAGAGTCGGCCTGGTCGTGATCATCTGTCAGGCGGAACGGGGGGAAGTGGCCCCTATCCTCGCCCGCCTCTATGGGCTGAGCCCGCGCGAGCGCGAGGTTCTAGCCCTGGTCGCGCACGGCGAGAGCACCCGCGCCATCGCCGCGCGCCTCCGTCTCTCCTCATACACCGTGCAGGACCATCTCGACCACGCCTTCGACAAGGTCGGCGTCCGCGGCCGGCGCGCCTTGCTGGCGAAGCTCTTCTTCGACGGGTACGCGCGCGATCTGCTGCCTACTTGAACATCACCGTCGCGGTGACCGCGTCCTGATTCGGACTATTAGGCTGCTCCAGGCCGCGCATGTCGGTCCAGATCGGGTGCACCTCCTTGCTCGAAGCAGCGAGCCCGTTGTAATCGCCGATGAAGGTCCCGTCGAAGTCGGTGTTCGGGTCGCTTGGTCCGCTGCTCACCAGCAGCGCCTTGGCGAAGCTGGACCCGTGGTTGCGGGACGTGCTGAGATAAGCGGTGAGCAACCGATTCTGCGGGATGGTGTCGTCCCGCTGCTGGTACATCACGTGGACCGCGCCATCCTCGGGCACGGCGATCCAGGGGTAGACCTGGTCTGATGTGGTGACATCACTGCTCACTCGAATCGGCGCGCTCCAGGTCTTGCCGCCGTCGCGCGAGCGACTCAGGAGAGCGTCCGCGTTGCCCGTGCGGTAGTCACCCCAGACGACGTAGACTGTTCCATCGTTCGCGTCGACCGCGATCGAGGGGAAGGAGTTCACCCGCCATTCAGAGTTCTTGAGCGCGCAGCGGCCGTCGACGTTGATGTGGTCGCAGATCTCGTAGAGATCGCCCACTTTGACCGGCGGCTGGAAGGTGACGCCGCCGTTCACCGACTTCGATACCATGACCTGGCCGACCTCGGCCGGGGTATTGCCGTTCTCGTAGACAACGTACACCTCGCCGTTCAGGCCGATCGCCGGCACCGATCCCTGGTTGAAGTTGTGAGCGGCGTCGGTCACCGGCACGGTGGCGCTC
>JBIOUY010000238.1:0-5584 GCA_044867445.1 Gemmatimonadales bacterium | reverse complement strand
CGGTCACGCCGAACTCGTCGATGCGCTTGCGCAGCACGGTGAGGGCCAGGTCGATGTCGCGCTTGGGGTCGGCCGAGACCTGCTTGGACTGGTCCAGCTCGAGGGCCAGATGCATGCCGCCCTGCAGGTCCAGGCCGAGCTTGAGCGGCATCCGCTTTTCGGTGCGATCCTTCATCACCCCGGTCTCCGGGTCCCGCTCCCGGAGGGTGACATCGCGGGGAATGAGGAAGTAGATGCTCAGAGCGATAAGCGCTACGATCAGGAGCAGACGGGTGCGGATGGTCATCGGTTGATCGACACTCTCGCGAGGTGACTCGACTAGGATGCCGGGCCGGCCGCGGCAAGGACCGCCAGCGCCCGGCTACGATCACGTTGCAACTGCTGCTGCAAGGCCTCCACCGAGGCGAACCGCTTGGTGTCTCGCAGCCGTTCGACCCACTCCATCCGGACCCACTCTCCGTACAGATCGCCGTCGAACCCGAAAAGGTGGGCCTCGAGAGAGCGCCGCCCATCTTCGAATGTCGGCTTGGGTCCCTGATTCAACATTCCACCCGCCTGCCCGGACCGCCATTCGACCCGCACGGCATACACTCCGTCGGGCGGCAGCAGCTTCTGGGGCGCGATCTCGGTCAGGTTGATGGTCGGGACCCCCAGCAATCGTCCGCGCCGCTCGCCCCGTCCCACCCGGGCGCTCACCTGGTAGGGTCGCCCCAGCATGCGCGCCGCGGTCATCAGATCGCCCCCGGCAATGGCCCGGCGGATGCGGGAGCTGGAAACGTGCTGATCACCGAAGTCTACTGCGGCGACCACGTCAACGTCGAACCCGTATTCCTTCCCCAAACGCCGCAGGGTCTCGACATCGCCACTTCGGCCTCGTCCGAATCCATGGTCGTGGCCGATCACCAGCTCCCGCATGTCGCAGCGCTCCAGCAGCACGCCCCGGACGAACTCCTCCGGCGACAGACCGGCGAGCCGGCGGTCGAAGCGGAGGAAGAGTACGTAGTCGAGGGCGGTCTGGGCCAGGATCTCCCGCCGCTCCGGGCCCGTGGTCAGCAGCGGCGGGGCCGCCTGCGGATTTACCACCTCGAGCGGATGGGGCTCGAAGGTGACGAGCACGCTGGCTCTTCCTGCGGCTCCCGCCCGGCGAGCGATCTCCTGAAGTACCGCCTGATGTCCCAGGTGGACTCCGTCAAAGGAGCCCACGGTGACCGTCGTGCCCCGGGGAAGCTGGGGCAACGATGCCAGGCGTCGGCCTCGGGTCACGCTGTCTCCAGAACCACAGTGGGCCGGAGCCAGCCACCCTCGGCCCTAGCCACGGCTACCAGCTCGCCCTGATGGACGAGCGCCGCATGGTCGGCTCCGCCAGAATCGCCCGGGATCGGTCGCCCGTGTGATACGGCCCGGCGGGTCGCCTCATCCAGCTCCAGCACGGGAAGATGAGCGAGTACCTGTCCGGCCGGCACCACGTCCGCCGGGCCCACCGAGTGGAGTCCAACGGCATCATCGACCAGCAGTGATCCGATCGCCTCTCTCCGGAGCGCGGTCAGGTGGGCGCCGCCACCCAGTCGCTCACCCAAGTCCCGCGCGATGGCCCGAAGATAGGTACCGGCGCTGACGGTCGCCCGGAAGGTGAGATCCGGATTGTGGTATGCGAGGAGCTCGATGCGGTGGACGGTGATGACGACGTCAGCCGGCACCACCAGCGCTCCCCGGCGCGCCAGCCGGTAGCTGCGTTCACCCTCCACCCTCTTGGCTGAGTAACTCGGTGGCCTTTGCCGCTGCACCCCGACGAACTCCGCGAGAACCGACCGAAGCTCCTCCTCCGCGATCGGTGGAGCGTGGCTCACCTGAGTGAGCACCGCCCCGGTGAGATCGTCGGTGTCCGTACGAGTGCCGAGTCTCGCAGTCGCGAGGTAGGTCTTGGGCTGTCCCTCGACAAACCGCGCCAGGCGGGTCGCCCGTCCCAGCAGCACCACCAGCAAGCCGGTAGCAAAGGGATCCAGGGTTCCGGTATGCCCCACCTGCCGGATGCCGAGTCGGCGGCGCACTTCGTCGACCGCATCGTGCGACGTGATTCCCGCCGGCTTGTCTATCAGTACCGCGCCGATCAGTCCTGGCCCTCCTGCCGAATCGCATCGAGCAGTTGGTTGATGCGGGCGGCGTGCTCCAGCCCCTTGTCGAGCTCAAAGTGCAGCTCGGGGACGGTTCGACTCGTGAGCGCGCGCGCCGCGCGGGAACGGAGGAAGCCGGCGGCGCTCCTCAGTCCTTCGAGGGCGCGCTCCTTGTCCGCCTCCTCACCAGGCATGCTCACCATGACCCGGGCGTGGGAAAGCTCGTTGGTGACCAGCACCGCGGTCACGGTCACGAATCCAACCCGGGGGTCGCGAACTTCACGCGCGAGTGCGTCGGTAATCACCTGTCGCAAGGTCTCAGCGACCTGTTCCGGCCTTCGGGAAGGAGCTCTCATCGAAACTCCGTCGCCGTATCCACGATCCGCACGCCCTCAGCCTCTTCGACCGTCCGGTCGGCGGCGCGGAGAATTTCTTCCACTACCGGCCGGGCAGTACCGATCACCGCGCATGCTATCTGCGCCCGCTGCCAGAGGTCCTGGTGGTCGGTTTCGGCGATGGAAACGTTGAGGCTCCGGCGAAGCCCCAGGGTGAGCGGCTTAAGCACTCCTCGCTTTTCCTTTAAGGAGTGACAGCCGGGGAGGTGGAGGTCCCAGGTCTGAAGTGCAAGAATGAGAGGCATGAGCGAGCAGCTAACGGCTGACAGCTAACAGCTAACGGCTGATGCGTGCTGCTAGCTGTTAGCCGTTAGGGGTTAGCCGTTAGCTCCGCCAGCCGCACTCGCAGCCAGCGTCCGCTTGACCTCTTCCAGGCGGAACGACTCGATCCGGTCGCCCACTTTGAGGTCGTTGAAGTTCTCGATGCCGATGCCGCACTCCAGGCCCTCTCGGACCTCGCGGACGTCGTCCTTGAAGCGCTTAAGGCTGGCAAGCGCGCCAGTGTATACGGTCACCCCATCGCGGATAACCCGCGCCTTGGCGGTGCGCTGAATGGTTCCGCTGCGTACCGCGCAGCCGGCGATGGTCCCCACCTTGCTCACCTTGAAGAGCTGCAGCACTTCGGCCTCGCCCAGCACGGTCTCCCGCTCCTCGGGCTTGAGCAGTCCTTCGAGCGCGCTCCGCACATCTTCCACCGCCTCGTAAATGATGCGGTACGTACGGACATCCACCTGCTCCCGCTCGGCCGCCGCGCGGGCATTGCTGTCGGGCCGCACGTGGAAGCCGAGCACGATCGCGTTGGAGGCCTTGGCGAGCAGGATGTCGCTCTCGGTGATCGCGCCCACCCCCCGGTGAACCACATCCACTCGCACCTCGCTGGTGCTGAGCTGCGCCAGTGCGTCGGCCAGCGCTTCCGCCGGGCCGCCCTGGTCGGCCTTGATGATGATGCCGAGGGTAGAGACCTCGCCCTCCTTGAGTGCCCGGCTGAAGTCCTCCAGCGTGCCGCCTCGAGCGCTCCGCCGGTTTTGCGCTTCGCGCTCGAGGCGCTGGCGCTTCTGCGCGATCTCGCGGGCCTCCACCGCGTCGGTGACGACGGCGAAGGTATCGCCCGCCGCGGGCACGCCCTCGAATCCAAGGATCTGCACCGGAATCGACGGGCCCGCTTCTTTGACGGTCTTACCCCGTTCGTCGTAGAGCGCCCGCACCCGGCCGGAGAACTTGCCGCAGATGAAGTTGTCGCCCACCTGCAGGGTGCCCTTCTGGACCAGAATGGTCGCGAGGGGACCCTTCCCCGGATCGAGCGTGGCTTCCAATACGGTTCCGTGTCCCTTGCCCTTGGGATTCGCCTTGAGATCGAGGATCTCCGCCTGAAGCAGGATCTGCTCCAGCAGAGTATCCACCCGAGTTCCCTTCTTGGCCGAGATTTCGGCCGAGAGGACGTTGCCGCCGAACTCCTCCAACACCACGTTCTGCTGCAGCAGGTCCTGTTTGACCTTGGGCACGTTGGCCGTGGGGAGATCGATCTTGTTGATAGCGACGATGATGGGCACGCCCGCGTTGCGAGCGTGGCTGATCGCCTCGACGGTCTGCGGCATCACCTGGTCATCGGCCGCAACCACCAGCACGACGATGTCGGTGACCTGGGCTCCGCGGGCCCGCATGGCGGTGAAGGCCTGGTGGCCCGGAGTATCCAGGAAGGTGATCTCCCGGTCGCCTGGCAGGGTGACGTGGTACGCGCCAATGTGCTGGGTGATCCCGCCGGCCTCGCCCGCGACCACATTCGCTTTGCGGACGTAGTCCAGGAGCGAGGTCTTGCCGTGGTCGACGTGGCCCATGATGGTGACGACCGGCGGCCTCGGCTCGAGTGACTCGGGAGCTTCCTCCTCGGCCTCGGCTTCCAGCTGCGCGGCGTACTCGTCCTCCCGCACCGCCTCGAATCCGAAGGCGGAGGCAATCAGCTCGATCTGATCGAAGTCCAGCCGCTGATTCACCGTCACCATCAGACCCAACTCTTTGAACGCGAACTGGACGATCTGGGTGGCGGGGACCTTCATCGCCGCGGCCAACTCCGATACCGAGATGAACTCGTTGACCCGAATCCGGGTCTTTTCCTTTTCCCGCTCCTCGGCCAGACGGCCGGCCTGCAAGTCGCGGAACGACGGTTCGTCGGAGCGGCGGCCCTTTCGTCCGGCCGGTCCCTTCATGCCCTGCAGGGTCCGGAGGATGTTGGCCTGCACCGCGTCCTGATCGACCATCGAACGCTTGCCCTTCTTCCCCTTCTTGCGTCCGCCACCCTTCTCGGCATCCGGGCCAAAGGTGCGGACTGGCGCCGCGCCCCGATCGGCGCCAGGACGGGCCGGTGCCCCTGAGCGAGGCGGCGCCGGCGGCGCGCTGCTACTGAAGACCGGCTTGGGCCCGCGCGGCGCCGCGGGAGCTGGACGCTGGATCCTCGGAGGGATGAAGGGCGCTCTGGTCGGCTCGCCGGTAACCGGCGCCGCCGAGCGGGGCGCAGCCGGCTCTGGCGGGCGAGTACCCGTCGGCTCTTCGGCGACCCCGGTCTCTTCTTCGGCTTCGACCGGGGCCGGCGGCAAGTCCTTGAAGAGGGCTCGCGCGCGCTCCTCGAGTGACTGCGCCGGCGCGGCCTCCTCCAGTTCTACTACGGGGCGCTCCAACTCCAGCGCTGCCAACTCGGCGGCCCTTTCGGCCTGGGCCTGAGCTTCGACCTGGGCGACCTCCGCGGCCGTCCGGCGGCGCTTGGTCGGCTTCAACTCGGCCGGCGCAGGCGCGGGCTCCGCCTTGACCGCCTTACGACGCCCCTTCTTCGCGGCCGGCTCCTCAGCGCTCTTCCGCTTCTCGCGTTCCCAGCGCACCCGGATGGCCGACACCTGATCGTTTTCCAGAGCAGACATGTGGCTGCGCACGAAGATGTTCATCTCCTTGAGCATGCCCAAGAGCTGCTCGGGGGCGACCCCGAATTCCGCTGCCAGATCGTGTACTCTTGTCTTGACCACTCAATCCTCCATCAGGAGCGTCCGGGCGCCCGCGACATGATGCCGCGAGCCAGTGCGCGGTCCCGGA
>JBIOUY010000237.1:0-2197 GCA_044867445.1 Gemmatimonadales bacterium | reverse complement strand
ATGAGGCGCGGATTTGCCTACGCCTCGCCCTACACCCTTACCCGTGGTCTACCATCGCCACGGTTGGGCTACCTTTCTGTGTCACCCCGTCGCTTGACTACTACTGACTTGGGTCGCGCGCTCCGCCGCGACGTCCCCGAAGGGATCGACGCAACTTCGGGCGCTTAGCATCATCAGGCTCGTCAGGGGCGCTGTTTTGCCGGTACGGGAATATCAACCCGTTGTCCATCGACTACGCCTGTCGGCCTCGCCTTAGGTCCCGACTTACCCAGGGCAGATTAGCTTGACCCTGGAACCCTTGATCATTCGGCGGAGGAGTTTCTCACTCCTCATTCGCTACTCATGCCTGCATTCTCACTCGTGTGGCGTCCACGGCTGGATCACTCCGCCGCTTCTCTCGCCACACGACGCTCCCCTACCCATCCACGCACCTGGGCCCGAGGGCCGGGTTGCGCGTGAATGCCATAGCTTCGGTGGATAACTTGAGCCCCGCTACATTGTCGGCGCGGAATCACTTGACCAGTGAGCTATTACGCACTCTTTCAAGGGTGGCTGCTTCTAAGCCAACCTCCTGGTTGTCTGTGCGACTCCACATCCTTTTCCACTTAGTTATCGCTTGGGGACCTTAGCTGATGGTCTGGGCTGTTTCCCTTTCGACTACGGAGCTTATCCCCCGCAGTCTCACTGCTGCACTCTCACTTACCGGCATTCGGAGTTTGGCTGACGTCAGTAACCTTGTGGGGCCCATTGGCCATCCAGTGCTCTACCTCCGGCAAGAAACATGCAACGCTGCACCTAAATGCATTTCGGGGAGAACCAGCTATCACGGAGTTTGATTGGCCTTTCACCCCTATCCACAGGTCATCCCCCAGGTTTTCAACCCTGGTGGGTTCGGTCCTCCACGCGGTCTTACCCGCGCTTCAACCTGCCCATGGATAGATCACTCCGCTTCGGGTCTTGGTCACGCGACTATGGGCGCCCTGTTCGGACTCGCTTTCGCTACGGCTTCCCCACACGGGTTAACCTCGCCACGCAACGCAAACTCGCAGGCTCATTCTTCAAAAGGCACGCCGTCACAAGTCACGAGGACTCGCTCCGACGGATTGTAGGCACATGGTTTCAGGTACTATTTCACTCCCCGCCAGGGGTACTTTTCACCTTTCCCTCACGGTACTTGTCCGCTATCGGTCACCAAGGAGTATTTAGGCTTAGCGGGTGGTCCCGCCAGATTCACACGGAATTTCAGGGGTTCCGTGTTACTTGGGGTGACGTCGCAGAGCCGTCGTCTTACGTGTACGGGGGTATCACTCTCTACGCCGGGACTTTCCAGTCCGCTTCGACTTCGACGACGGTTTCTTACTCTGTGCTGGCTCGGCAGTGCCAGCCCGACGGCCCCACAACCCCACACACGCAACGCCTGCCGGCTGTTCACACGTGCGTGGTTTGGCCTATCTCCGATTTCGCTCGCCACTACTCTCGGAATCACTGTTGTTTTCTCTTCCTGTGGGTACTGAGATGTTTCACTTCCCCACGTTCCCTCCAGCTGCCCTATGTGTTCAGGCAGAGGTAGCTGGACATGACTCCAGCTGGGTTTCCCCATTCGGAAATCCCCGGATCACAGCTCGGTTGCCAACTTCCCGGGGCTTATCGCAGGCTCCTACGTCCTTCATCGGCTCTTGGTGCCAAGGCATCCACCATGTGCCCTTAGTAGCTTGTCAACTTACTACTAAGATGCTCGCGTCCACTGTGTAGTTCTCAAGATACGGGCGGGCCCGCCACCGGGGTCCGCGCTGGTCCGGCTCCGCTTGCGCGGGTCCGGGTAGTTCGCGGTGGTGACGGTCCGGCGAGGGGGGCCCCGAACCGGGCTCGATCCCTCAGGACCCAACAGTGTGCCTGACCTTCCCAGCCTCTCGCACTCCAGGTTCCACACCGGCATCTGCCGGTAGTACTGAGGAGTGCCTTCCGCCGGGGAAGGCCAAGTAGTCGACGTTCCACTAGTGAGCATCCTCGAACGCCGCAGGACATCCGCCTGCGACGGGAGAGGGCCAAGGCAGCGCGAGCTGCCGTTCATGCTCCTTAGAAAGGAGGTGATCCAGCCGCACCTTCCGGTACGGCTACCTTGTTACGACTTCGTCCCAATCGCCAGCCCCACCTTCGACGGCTCCCTCCACAAGGGTTGGGCCACCGGCTTCGGGTG
>JBIOUY010000236.1:0-6547 GCA_044867445.1 Gemmatimonadales bacterium | reverse complement strand
TCACCGGAAGCACGCTTGCTTCCAACGTCGACCGCTGATCGGCTTGCCGTCGCTGATTCGTTGCTGGGAGAAGCGATCCGCCGGGACCCGCGATGGATCGGTCCGCACATTGCTCGCGGCTGGGCCTATCTGGAGAGTGCTTCCATGTATGGCTCGGAGGGTCAGCGGGACGCGGCTCGGATTGCCGCTCATCGCAAGGCGGTGGCCGCGGCGGACGCGGCCATTCGGATCGCTCCGGCTGACCCCGATGCCCACGAGCTCCGCGGGGTGGCCCTGCTAGACATGTGGTTCGAGGCGCCCTCGGATAATGCCGACAGCATAGGGCGGGAAGCGGAGCAGGAGCTCGGCCGGGCCATCTCGCTGGACCTCAATGTTGCGCGAGCATGGGAGGCACTCGGTTTGTATTACCTCTTCGTCGGACGGTTCCCCGAAGCCCGACAAGCGATGGCTCAGGCACAAGAGGCCGATGCCTCTCTGCTGAGCGAGCCCAGGATACTTCGCTGGCAGATTATCGCCGACCTCAATCTGGAGCGCTATGCCGATGCCCGCCAGACCTGCGCACGGGGAGCTCGATGGTATCCGCTCGAGCTGGCATTCATGAATTGTCAGTACATCATCCTGGGTTGGTCGGCAGGCGACCTCAAGTCTGCCAGGCGTGCGTGGGAGCTGGCGCAGAAGGCGGAGGATCGGGCGACGCCGGCACGGCGGAGGGACGTCTACCGAACCAAACTCCTGATGACCGCGACCATTCTCGCCCGCGGAGGCTATCGCGACAGCGCCGAGTCACTCCTGCGCACGTTCGAGGAGAGTAAGCACGGCCGGCCGGACGTCGATGGGTTCGCGACGGATGAGGCCTACGTGAGACTCCTCCTCGGCCAGGAAGACACGGCACTCGCGCTGCTCAAGATATTTCTCCACTACAACTGGTCGCAGCGCGGACACATCCAGCACACTCCCTGGTTCCGTTCGCTCCAGAGCAACCCGGCCTTCGTCGCGATGACCAAGCGGCGCCCGTAACCGGCGTCATTCCTTTATCCACTCCCGTCGCCGGGCGGCGGCGTAATCGGCACCGAACACTCTTTCTAGATAGGGTATCATGAACTTATCGATGCCAGAGGCGGTGAGAAAAAGGGCCTCGATGTCAGACTCGGGGTTCGGGAGGCTTCCGTCAACGTTTACCGTAAAATGCGCCACCTCGTTACCGCTGGCGTCGCGCAACACCACTGTCGCTACCGGCTGTGAGACTGCCACCAGACCGCAGCCGGTTGTCTTGCGGACCCAGATGAAGGAGGTCGAGCTACGCCTGGGGACCACCGGTCCAAAGTAGCTCAGTCCATGTCCCGCGTCCGCCGCAGTTTGAGCGGCTGGCTCTGTCGGGTGCACCGAAACGATCTCGTGCGGCGGTCGATCCTTAAAGACGACAAATGCCTGCGCCTGCCCTCGCCACGTGTCGACAGCCTCAACGATGCTGCGCATCGCTTCCTGCGGAAGCAAAGTGCCGGTGGAACTCTGGATGAGAAATGCCACAAAAACCCCCTCTCAAAGGTGATGCTGTTGCTACCAATTCCCAGGGGCGACCCCTCTGGGGGTCCTTCGTGGCGTCTGGAGTCCGGCGTCGCGGAGGTGAGGACCTATGGCTTTGCATCCGGCTTTCGCCGGGTGTGGTGTCGAGCAGGAATGGTTGAGGAAACAGGGCTAGCGTACCTCGCGGGTCGGAGGTCGTCAAGATGACCCGAGGCTCGCCGGCAGGCTCGTTCAGCGGGTGCGTTACGTCCCGTTTACCAGCCGCTCGAACCGCGGGTAACCCCGGAGCGGCGCAAACGTGGGGTCGATCTCGAGCCAGCCGGGCGAGAGGTAGTAAGGAACCTCGAGCAGCTTCTCGAGCAGGTCGAGCGCCTTATCGGGCTCCCCCGCGAGCAGGTAAGTCCGTACCAGCTGGTGGCGCAGGTAGGCCCACCCGTAGGCGCCCCTCGGCACCGGCATGAGCGCCACTCCCCGCTCCCCCTCCCGCATCGCTTCGGCGCGCCGACCGAGATAACCCAGCGCCACGCCGAGTAGTGTGTGCAGCTGAGCATCGTCCGGCGTGGCCTTGAGCCCCTCCTCAAAGCCGATTCGCGCGGAATCAGCATAGGCGCGGGCTTTGATCGTATCACCACGCAGCGCGTAGGTACCGGCGAGCGCGAGTCCCCAACCGCCCCGGTCGTCATCGAATGCCCGCGGCGTCATACGCAGCAGTACGTCCTGCTGCTCGTGGTCCAGCACCCAATAGAGATCCCAGAAGGTCGCCAGGTAGGCCACGAGCGCCGTGGGCTCGACCTCTTTCGCCGCTGCATGGAGTACCTGGCGCGCCCCACCCAGATCGCCTTGGGAGAGCAGGATCATGGCCTTGATCTCGAGCAGATCGACGGAGGCCGGCGCGAGTGCCAGGGCCTGTTCGCTCGACTCGAGCGCCTCGGGGTAGCGTCGGAGCCAGTGCAGCGTGACGGTGAGTCGCCGAGAGGTTTGGACCGAGCGCGGATCAAGCGAGTGCGCCCGCCGGAGATGCTCGAGCGACGCCTCCCACCCCCCCAGCCGCTGCTCGGTCAGCGCCGTCTCGGTCAGTAGATCGGCGTTGGTCGGCGCCAACCGTTGCCCACGTCCGAACTCCTCCAGAGCGCTGTGGTAATCCCGTCGCACCAGCCGATAGTATTGCCCCAGAGCCAAATGGCCTTCGGCGCGACCAGGCGCGAGGGCCACCGCCCGCTCGGCTGCGGCTCGGGCGGCCTCGGCACTCTCGGGCGTTGGCGCGGCCGTGAAGTAGCTGAGGGAATGTGCCCTCGAGAGCTGGGCCCAGGCTAGCGCGAAGCCGGAGTCGATTGCCGTCGCTTGCTCATAATGGTCTACAGCTTTGCGGAGCCTGGTCCGCTCGTTGGTGGCGAGCCGATCCGACAGCTGCTCGCCTCGGAGGTACGCGTCGTAGGCCGCAAGATTGGCGGTGGGCCGTTCTCCGAGCTGCTCGCGCTCACCCACACCAAGCGCAATGCCGAGCGCCTGCGCCACGCGAGTCGCGACGTCAGCCTGCACCTGAAAAACTTCTGTGAGTGGAGCCTCGAATGGCTGCTGCCACTGGGCCGCAGCCGTGGAGACCCGGATCAATTCCGGACTCACCTGCACCCGGCTCTGCCCGCCTCGCCCCTTACTCCAACGCACCGTACCGGTCAGGAGATACTCCACACCCAACTCTCGACCAACCTGCCGGGGGCTGGTGGTTGCGCTCTTGTATCGAGTCGAGCTGCTGCGGGCTGTTATTTGTAGGCCAGGGATCTCGGTCAGCTTCCCCCGGATGGCGTCGGTCACCCCGTCAGCGAAGTAGGCGTCCTCCGACGCACCGAGGTTCTCGAAAGGGAGCACTGCGACGTGTTTGGGGCCGCCGGTCTCAGCACCAGGTCGCGCGCGGAGCCAGGCGAAGAGGATCCCGAGCCCGAGCAGGAAACCCACGCCGAGCGTGGCTAGGCCGACGGGCACGCGACGGCGCCGTAATATCTCGGGGCGACCGGCCGGTCTGATGACGGCCGACGCGGTGAGCGCGTGAGCGAACTCGGCCGCGTTCTGGAACCGGTCAGCGGGCGCCTTGGCCAGCGCCTTCATGACGGCTCGCTCGAGAGCATCGGGCACTGTCTCTCGCACAAGGCGGAGCGGCCGTGGCGTTTCCGTGAGCCGGCGCGCGATGATCGCCTGGGACGTGGGCCCGGTGAATGGTGGTTCGCCGGCCAACATCTCATAGAGGACCACGCCCAGCGAGTAGATGTCGCTGCGTCCGTCCAGCTCGCGGTCGCCGGCGCTCTGCTCCGGGCTCATGTAGGCCGGCGTACCCACGATGACCCCGGTTTCGGTCAGGCGTTCCTCCGCCGCCGGTGCGCCCAGGGCGCGGCCAATACCGAAGTCGGCCACCAGCGTGTCGCCCTCGGCCGTGACCAGCAGGTTCTCGGGTTTGATATCACGATGGATCACCCCTTGGCGGTGGGCGTAATCGAGCGCCCGCGCCGCCTCTGTGGCGATGCGCAGCGCGTTCTCCAGCACGAGCTGCTTTTCGCGAGTGAGCCGGTCCCGCAGCGATGCACCCTGGACGTACGGCATGGTGAATCACAGGCGGCCGGCTGTTTCGCCCGAGTCGTAGACCGAGAGGATGTGAGGGTGCTGGAGGCGGGCGGCGAGCTTGATCTCGCGCAGGAAGCGCTCAGGACCGAGCGCCGCAGCCAGCTCGGAATGGAGGACCTTCAGGGCGACTGGTCGGTCGTGGCGGAGGTCTTGGGCCAGGTACACAGTCGCCATGCCGCCGCGCCCAAGCTCACGCTCGAGCTGGTAGCGGTCGGCGAGATCGCGCTGAAGCTGCTCGGGGATGTGCGCCAATTGGAGTGGATGGAGAGATGTGATTCAAGAATACCGGCTGGGTCGGGGCGAGGCCAGGGCGAGCACGGAAAGAAGGAAGCCGTTTGAACGTCTGGACGATCTCCCCCCACTTAAGTAGCCTTGAATTGAGAGTTCCTGGCGGGTTCCCCTTGTCCGACGATCTCGAAGGTTTTTGGAAAACACTGGCCGCTTGCTACCGGCTGGAGCGCGAGCTCGGCCGCGGTGGCATGGCCACGGTGTACTTGGTGCAGGATCTCAAGCACGCGCGGCCCGTCGCGCTCAAGATCATGCACCCCGAGCTCGTCGCCGGCTTGGGGCCGAAGCGCTTTCTCCGCGAGATCCATCTTGCCGCCCGGCTCGACCACCCCCACATCCTGCCGGTGTACGACTCCGGCGAGGCCGCCGGGCAGCTCTGGTACGTCATGCCGTACGTCGAGGGCGAGTCGCTCCGGGAACGCCTGCGGCGGGAGGGCCGGCTTCCCGTCAAAGACGCGGTGCGGATCGCCCGCGACATCGCCGACGCGCTGGCGTATGCCCATTCCCGCGACGTGATTCACCGCGACATCAAGCCAGAGAACATCCTGCTCGGGTACCCGCCGCGCGAACGAAGCGCGGCGGGTGTAGGCCGTGGAGCCGCGGCGGGTGTAGGCCATGCCCGCCTCACCGACTTCGGCGTTGCCAAAGCGGTCGAAGTCAGCGGTGAGCCGATCACCCGGGTCGGCTTCGCGGTTGGAACTCCGAAGTACATGTCTCCCGAACAGGCGGCCGGCGAAGCGGTGGATGCCCGCAGCGACCTCTACTCGCTCGCCTGTATGCTCTACGAGATGCTTGCCGGCGAGACCCCGTACACCGGCCCGTCGGCCCAGGCGATCATCATCAAGGCCGCGCTCGGGCCCGTTCCCCTGGTGCGAGCGGCCCGCCCGGAAGTGCCGGAGGCGCTCGAGGCGCTGATTGCCCAGACCCTCTCCTCCGAGCCGGCGGAGCGCTCCGGCTCGGCCTCCGCGTTCGCCGCGGCGCTGGAGGAGAGCCTGACGACCCAGAGTTCGCCGCTGTTCCCCACGCCGCCCAAGGCCGACCGCTCAATGGCCGGCGCGCTGGAGCGCGGGCGAGACGCCTACCGGCGGCGAGCCTGGGGTGAGGCATACGCTCAGCTCTCGGCTGCCCACGGGGAGACCGCGCTCGGGGCCGAGGACCTGGAGCGGCTGGCGATCACCTGCTCTCTGCTGGGCCGGGATGCCGAGAGCGCGGATTTGATGGCGCGAGCACACCACGCCTTCCTCGGCCGGGAGGCTCCCGAGCGGGCCGCCCGCGCCGCTTTCTGGCTGGCCTTCAATCTGAGAGAAGGCGGCGAGATGGCCGCGGCCAGTGGCTGGATCGCGAGGGCGAGACGGCTCCTCGGCGATATCGGGCGCGATTGCGTGGAGCAGGGTTATGTGCTCCTCCTGGACGCGTTCGGCGCCTTGGCCGAGGGGGACCACGAGACCGCGCGTGCGGTTCTGGGCCGGGTCGCCGCGATCGGCGAGCGCTTCGGCGATCGAGACCTGGTGGCCCTCACCCGCCACGCCCAGGGACGAACCCTGATCCGCGCCGGCGAGGTGAGGGAAGGAGTGGCCCTGCTGGACGAGGCGATGGTCGCGGTCACCAGCGACGAGGTCTCCCCTTACGTGGTCGGCGGGGTCTACTGCAGCGTGATCTCGGGTTGTCAGGAGATCTTCGATTGGCGTCGAGCCCAAGAGTGGACCGCGGCGATGTCGCGATGGTGCGCGCCACAGCCGGAGTTGGTGACCTTTCGCGGTTCGTGCCTGCTGCGCCGGTCTGAGGTCCTCCAGCTGCTCGGCGACTGGCCCGGCGCCATGGCAGAGGCTCGGCGAGCCCTCGCCCGGTTTCTCGACCCACCCGGCCAGATAGGTATTGGCTCCGCCTACTTCCAGCTCGGCGAGTTGCACCGGTTGCGGGGCGAGCTGGCCGAAGCGGAGGAGGCCTATCGCCAGGCGAGCCAGCACGGCCGGAGGACGCAGCCCGGCTTGGCGCTGCTGCGCATGGCGCAGGGTGATGTAAACGGAGCGTTAGCCTCGATCCGCCGCGCGCTGGACGAGTTGCCCCAGCGGCGGTTCCGTCCAATACTGCTGGCCGCATGCGTGGAGCTGGCGATTGCCGC
>JBIOUY010000235.1:0-2014 GCA_044867445.1 Gemmatimonadales bacterium | reverse complement strand
GTGGCCAACGTCGAGCTCGGCGCGGAAGAGGCCGATTTCGTCGCCAAGTACGGGACCAAGGCAGGCGTTTATCTCGGCGTCTGGCCGCTGATCGGGGTCAACGAGATCGAGGTGGCCCACCGGCTCAAGGCAGAGATGGCCCGGATCCGGCCCACCTTGCCCAAAGACATCGACATGCAGCTGGTGTACAGCGCCACGGTGTTCATGGAGGACGCGCTCACCGAGATCACCAAGACGCTGGGCGAGACCATCCTGATCGTCGCGATCGTCGTGTTCCTCTTCATGGGCTCGGTGCGCACCGCACTGGTGCCACTGGTGGCGATGCCGGTGTCGCTGATCGGCGCCGCGAGCTTCATGTACGCCTTCGGCTTCAGTCTCAACCTGCTTACCATTCTCGCCATCGTGCTGTCGGTGGGTCTGGTGGTGGACGACGCGATCGTGGTGGTGGAGAACGTCGAGCGACACGTGCGCGAGGGCCGATCGCGAATGGACGCGGCGCTGATCGGCGCCCGCGAGCTGGTCGGCCCGATCATCGCGATGACCATCACATTGGCCACCGTCTACACTCCTATCGCTTTTCAGGGTGGCCTCACCGGCTCGCTCTTCCTCGAGTTCGCCATCACTCTGGCGACGGCGGTCGTGCTCTCGGGCGTGGTGGCCGTGACCCTTTCGCCGGTGATGAGCTCCAAGTTCGTGCACTCCCACGGCCAGGAGGGACGGCTCACCAGGCTGGTGAACCGGGCCTTCGAGGCGGTGCGCCGAACCTATGGCCGGCTGCTCGACGGCGCGCTTCAAATGCGCTGGGGCATCGTCGCGGCCGCGGTGCTCGTGATGCTCGCGATCTGGCCGCTCTACTCGTTCTCCCGTCGCGAGCTCGCGCCGGTAGAAGACCAGAGCCACATCAGCATGTTCATGCAGGCGTCGCCCGACGCATCGCTCCCCGCGACGAACCGGGCTTCGCTCGAGGTGGTCAATCGGGTCCAGAAGTTCCCGGAGGCCAAGTTCATGTGGTCGCTGACCACCCAGTGGGGCGGCTTCGGCGGCATGGTAGCCAAGAACTGGAAGGAGCGCGCGCGCTCCACCGAGCAGATGTACGGTGAAGTGTTCGGCGCGGTCTCATCGGTCCCGGGGCTTCGGGTATTCCCTCGTCTCGACCCGCCCCTCCCCACACCGGGCCAGTACGATGTCGAGCTGGTACTGGAGAGCGACCAGCCGCCGGAGCAGATGCTGGAAACGGTTGGCAAGGTGGTCGGCGCCGGCTGGGGCAGCGGCAAGTTCCTGTACGTGGATACCGACCTCAAGATCGATCTGCCCGAGGCCCGGGTGATCGTGGATCGCGAGCAGGTGGCCGACCTCGGTCTCGATCTGGCCAGCGTCGGCCAGGAGCTGGGCACCCTGCTCGGCGGGGCCTACGTCAACCGGTTCAACTTCTACGACCGGAGCTACAAGGTCATTCCCCAGATCGGCGAGGCAGACCGCGCCAGCATCGCTCCGCTGCTCGATCTCAAGATCAAGACGCCGAGCGGCGAGCTGGTGCCGGTGTCGACCTTCACCCACATCGAGACCAGCACCGCGCCAAGGACGCTGAACCGGTTCTCGCAGCGGAATGCGGTGCGGATCTTCGGCGGGGTTAAGCCGGGCGTCACTAAGGAGGAAGGACTCAATGTTTTGGAGTCCGCAGCGAATGCGGTAAAGGCGCCGGGCATGGCGATCGATTATGCCGGGGAGTCGCGCCAGATTCGCCGGGAAGGATCGGCGCTTGCGGTCACGCTGGGATTCGCGCTGGTGCTGATCTATCTGGTGCTGGCGGCGCAGTTCAAGAGCTTCCGCGACCCGCTGATCGTGCTGCTCGGGTCAGTGCCGCTGGCGATATCGGGTGCGCTGCTGTTCAGCTTCTTGGACCTCACCACCATCAACATCTACTCCCAGGTGGGGTTGATCACGCTGGTGGGCTTGATCGCCAAGAACGGCATTCTGATCGTGGAGTTCGCCAACCGGCTGCAGGAGCGGGGAA
>JBIOUY010000234.1:0-2000 GCA_044867445.1 Gemmatimonadales bacterium | reverse complement strand
TGGAGGAGATGAAGGAGAACAGGCGATGCTCGACCTTGTTCCACTTGCTCGTGCCCGGCGGGAAGTGACAGACCGATAGCGTGAGACCCGTTTCGTTCGCAAAGCGCTGCAGCTCCCACTTCCAGAGGCGGAGCCGGGGTCCATTGCTGCCGCCGGAGTCCGCCGTGATGACGATCTGTCGGGCCCTCGGATACAGACGTCGGCCCTCCGCTCGCCACCAGCCTCGAATGGAGGCCGCCGCGAACGCCGCCGTGTCATGATCCGTTCCGACGTTCACGAAACCCTCGTTGCGCCCCACATCGTAGATGCCGTAGGGATAGGCCCGCGGGACCTCCGGACCCGGAAAGTCGTGACCGTTCACCCGGACAGCCGTGTCCATGGGGCGCCACTGGCGACCAGCGTTCGCATAGTTGCCAACCAATTCCTTCTTCTTGGTGTCCACGGAGATGACCGGGGTCCTGGCCTTCAGCGCTCTCTTCACCACGGCGTTGATGTGCCGGAACTGAGCATCTCGATCAGGATGGTCGCTACCCTCCTCGGTCTTCCGAGTGCCTTGCAGGCTGTAGGCCTGATCGTGAAGAAGCTGAGCCACCTTGACGTGGCTGATCGGATGATGCCTCCGCCTCAGTTCCCACGCCAGGACCCGCGTGCTCTTGCAGACCCAGCGCAGGGGCGACTCGGGATCTCCGCGTGTGCCGGGCTCGACCAAGCGATCCAACGCTGCCAACAGACGGGGATCCTTGATTGTGAGACTCTTCCGTCCCGCGCCTCGCTGCCGAATGCGTCCCGGCTCCAGCCGGGTCTTGTTTCGGATCTCCCGGATGCCCTTCGCAATCGCCTTCCGAGACAGCCCGCACGCCCTGTGAACCGCCGACACGCCGCCGTAGGCCAACGTCAGGGCCTCACTGGCGGCCATGAGACGGCGCGCACGCTCGTCAAGCAGGGGCCAGACGGCCCGAAGCTTCTTTCGGAGCACATCGACGGACGCCGACCCCATGCCCCAGCATCATAGCGGTGGCCCTGGTCTGGTTGGGTCCTTTATTTATTTACCGGCACTAAGGCCGCTAGCACCCCCCAGCTCAATGGACGTGCCGCGCGAGCAGCTTCACGAGGGCCGAGCTGTCCATGAGGCCGACGCGGCGCTCCGCCTCCTGGCCGGCCTCCATCACGAGAACCGTGGGTAGACCCACGATCCGGTAGCGGGCGGACAGCTGGGGTGACTCGTCGACGTTGAGCCGCCCGACCTTGAGCCGCCCGCGGAAATGGTCGCTCGCCCACTCCAGGGCCGGCGCCATGATGGTGCAGGGCACGCACCATTCCGCCCAGAACGCCACCGCCACCGGCAGCGGCGAGTGAAGCACGGTCGAGTTCCAATCGCGTTCGGTGAAGTTGTCCATTAGCAGCGTGTCCCGGCAAACGCTGGAGGACACGCTGCTAATAAGAGCAACCCAGGATAAGTAACCACCTTCCTGCTCTGGCGATCCGAAAGACGTTATAGGAGTCCGTCTTCGACTTCACCGGGACGGACTCCTATAGGTGGGGCTCGACGAGCTTGATCAGGTTCTCCCTGGAAAGGAGGCCCACCCGCTGCTCGGAGACCTGGCCTCGCTTGAAGATCATGAGGGTGGGCAGGGTGGTGATGTTGTAGCGGTAGGGCACGTGGGCGTTCTCCTCCACGTTGAGCTTGCCCACCTTGAGCCGGCCGTTGAACTGCTCGGCCACCGCCTCGATCGCGGGCACGAGCGTCTTGCAGGGCACGCACCATTCAGCCCAGAAGTCCACCAGCACCGGCTGGTCCGAGCCCAGGACTTCCTTGTCCCAGTTCCCGTCCGTGTAGGTCGTCAGCTTGTCGGCCATGGGCTCCTTTAGAGATTCTGCTGTCTGGTCTGACGCCTTGTCGTTGACGGACGGCGCTCAGTATACCGCGGAGCCTACGCATCGGCGTCGGAAGGTCGGAATCGAGACCAAAAGCGCCTAAACACTGCACGGCAGAGCGACGC
>JBIOUY010000233.1:0-19198 GCA_044867445.1 Gemmatimonadales bacterium | reverse complement strand
GAGAGGACCGAAGTTGCAGTGACCCAAAGCCATGAACCAGAGCGGCTTGACGTCCTCTCCGCCCTCTCCGTCCTCTGCGCCTTCTGCTGGCACACAGCCTGCTCTCCCACGGGCATCCCTCTTCGGAGAAGAGCTATGCGCTGCTCCTGGATTCCAGCCCTGCTCCTGGCCTTGGCGGCGTGCTCCGACGACGGCGGCTCGGGACCAGGCACCCCTCCAGAAACACCCAGCAGCCTCTCCAGTACCAGCCTCGACGGCGCCATCGCGCTGACCTGGTCGGACAATGCCTATGTCTCGGACCCGGCCAACTTCCAGAACTATCGGATCTACAGCACCAGCTACAGTCTCGATGAGCCGGTTGGCTGCGGGTCGTCATGGCGCCTCGAAGGGACGACCGTGGCGCCGGAATTTGTGGTGGGAGCGCTGACCAACGGTGTCCCGCGTTGCTTTACAGTCACGGCGGTCAGTGTGGACGGGTTCGAGAGCGACCGCTCCCCGCTGCAGAACGACACCCCGCGCCCGGACAGCCGCAATGTGGTGATCTTCGCGATCCAGGCGCAGAACAGTGGCAGCGGTTTCCGCTTCTGGGACGATCTCAATCACGACGGCCACGCGGACAACAACGAGCTGGGGCTGGTCCGCTCGGGCACGGCGAACGATATCGACTTCTTTGTCGATCGTGATGGTGCGGGTGATCTGTTCCTCACGCCGGTGCGGGCGGGAACCGGCGTCGAGTACTACAATGACAGCGCCCCGGTCGAAGATCTGACCAGCATCGACTTCGCCGAGGATCGGACCTATCGCACCTCCGGCATTCTCGCCATCCCGGGCTATGGATATGTGTTCGAGATGGATGGGGGCGACGGGTTCAAGCGGTATGGCGCCGTACGAGTTACTCACGTGGGTCAGACATTCCTTATCCTCGACTGGGCGTTCCAGACTGACCCGGGTGATCCCGAGCTGGTGGTGAGAAGGAAGTAGCACGCAGAGGACGCAGAGGACGCAGAGGACGTGGTGGACCTCTGCGTCTTCTCCGTCTTCTGCGTCTTCTCCGTCTTCTGCGTCTATCTTTGTGCCATGCCCACCCCAACCTGCGTCCTCGACGGTCGATCGCTCACGATCGGCGAGGTCGTGCGCGTGGCCCGGGACGCCAGCGTCCGGGTTACGACCGCTCCCGCTGCCCGGGAGTCGCTGCTGGAGAGCCGCCGTCTGGTCGAGGCGGCGATTGCCTCGGGGCAAACGATCTACGGGATCAACACCGGGTTCGGAAAGCTCGCCAACGTTCGAATTGCCGCGAACGCCCTCGATCAACTCCAAGCCAATCTGATTCGCAGTCACGCCGCTGGTGTTGGGACTCCGTTGCCTGCGGCGGTGGTTCGTGCGGTGATGTTGTTGCGCGCCAACGTGCTCTTGCGGCCTACCAGCGGAGTGCGCCCGGAATTGGTGGAGGCGCTCCTGGCGCTACTGAATGCTGGGGTCGTGCCCCTCGTGCCGGAGCAGGGAAGCGTGGGAGCCAGCGGGGATCTGGCGCCGCTCAGTCACATCGGGCTCACGCTGATGGGCGAAGGGGAGGTGCTCACGCCAGCCGGAAGGGCGTCTGCCGGCTCGGCGCTGGCCGCGGCTGGGGTCACGCCCTATCGCTTTGCCCCCAAAGAGGGCATCGCGTTCATCAACGGCACGCAGGCGCAGACGGCGCTTCTCGCGATCCTGGTGCACGATGCCCGGGTGCTCTGGCGCACCGCGGTCGCAGCCGCAGCCATGAGCCTGGAAGCGCTCCGAGGAACACCGGCACCGCTCGATTCCCGGATTCACCAGGCGCGCCCCCATCGCGGTCAACTTGAGGCCGCCGAGCTCATGAGGGGACTGCTGGAGGAGAGTGAGATCCGAGAGTCGCACCGGGAGGGCGATCCCAGGGTGCAGGATGCTTACAGCCTGCGGTGTGCTCCCCAGGTGCTCGGTGCCGTGGCTGATGCCATCCGCTTCGCGGAGCAGACCGTTGAAGTCGAGCTCAATGCCTCGACCGACAACCCTTTGGTCTTTGAGAACGGGGAAGTGATCTCCGGTGGTAACTTCCATGGTCAGCCGGTCGCCCAGGCCCTCGACATCCTCGCGATGACCTTGACTACGCTCCAGGCGATTTCCGAACGCCGGGTGGAGCGGCTGGTGAATCCAGATCTGTCCCAGGGGCTTCCTGCCTTTCTCACCCGCGACCCGGGGCTATCCTCGGGGTTCATGATGGTTCAGATCACGGCGGCTTCGCTGGTGGCCGAATCTCGTGCGCTCGCGATGCCGGCGAGTATCGGGTCGATTCCCACCGATGCCAACCAGGAGGACTTCGTGCCCATGGGGATGGCCGCCGCCTTCAAGGCGCAGCGAATCCTGGGGAACGCCCAAAAGGTGGTGGCGGCGGAGCTGCTCTGTGCGGCTCAGGGCCTGGAGTTCTTAAAGCCCCTTGTACCCGGGCAGGGGGTCGCGCGGCTCTACCGGAGGCTCCGGGCGCTCACCCCGGAGATCGCGGCTCTGGAGCAGGACCGTCCCCCGTCTCCTGATCTGGAGTATCTCACTCGCGCGGTGGCTCAGGGAAAGCTGGATCCGGATCAGTCATGACCCCGCTCCACCGCTGTGCTTGCCCGGGTGTTGACCGCCCGGTATCTTTCGGTCGCTTCTCGCGTTAAGCCCCGTTTTCCTCTTCTCCCCGAGCCGCATGAATCTGGAAAAGCTGAAGGATACGGCGCGGAAGTTCGAGCAGAAGGAAGACAGGCGGAAGGCCATCGAAGTCTACCTGAGGGCCGTTGAGCAGATCGAGTCCGGTGCCGAAACCGCGCCCGATCTGTCCCTCTACAACCGGGTCGGCGATCTCCACCTCAAGGTCAACGACACCGCCGCGGCCGTGCGCTCCTATGAGCGTGCGGTCGATCTGTATGCGGACCAGGGCTTCTTCAACAACGCCATCGCGCTCTGCGGCAAGATTCTGCGGGTCAACCCCGGGCGTACCCAGACCTATCTCAAGCTGGCCCAACTGCATGCCCGGAAGAACGTGGTCATCGAGGCCAAGCGGAATCTGATCGAGTTTTTGGAGCGGATGAACGCGCTAGGCCAGCTCGACCTGGCGTTCCAGTCGGTCAAGGAATTCGCCGACCAGTTCTCCGGGAGTCAGGAAATCCGGTTGATGCTGATCGAGCTGCTCCGTGCGGCGTCCCGGGAGGAGGAGGCCCGGGAAGAGCTGGACAAGTTGGCCGGCGAGCTGGAGTCCCGCGGCGAGCGGGGAAGTATGCCGCGCGCCCGCGAGACGGTGGACGCCCCGGAGGTCCGGGTGCGGCGGAGGGAGCCGCCCGCAGCCCCGGGCGGCGGCGGGCTGGTGTTTCTCGATACCGGCCTCGATGTGCCGACCTCCCCCCCGGCTCGAGCGGCCAACGAGCCGGCCCCCTCGGAGCTGGCGGAAGCGGCCCCGCCTGAGGGCTTGATGGTGACCGAGCCGATGTCTGGCGGTACCGCGCCCGAGGTGCAGGCCGAGGTTCCAGGGCTGGAGCGGACCGCCGGGCTCGATCTGGATTCCTCGGCTGTCGATCAGTCCAGCCCACCACTGGATCTGGATCGGCCGGAGCCGGCCGATCTCGAGTTCGAGGAGAGCACACTCTCGGAAATCGAGGACGAGCTCGAGGTGGTCGAGCCTCCGCTCACGTCCCTGGACGATGAGCTGGGCGAGCCCCTGACCGAACCCGAGTTCGCCGACGTTCCAGTCGAGGACGGCGTCGATCTGGAATTGGCAGAACCGGTCGACCTCCCTCTCATTCCTGTGGAAGGTCCCACTGCTCCAAGCATTACCGAGCTCGAAAGTCGGGTGCTCGACGACCCCGACAATCCAGAGCTGCACGGGGAGCTGGCGGACCGGCTGTTGCTCTCGGGCGAGCGGAGCCGGGGCCTGGAGGAGCTGGAATTGGCCCTGCAGGGCTTCGAGCGAACCGAAGATTGGCGCCAGGCTGCCGGCATCGCGGATCGCCTGGTCGCGTTGTCCTCCGAGAGCATTCGGTATCACCAGAAACGAGTGGAGCTGGCCTACCGCACCGGCGACCGCAACCACCTCCTCGAGGCGTATCTCTCTCTTGCGGACCTGCTGGTGCGCATTGGAGCGATCGACAAGGCGACGGCGGTCTACGGACGGGTACAGGAGCACGATCCAGAGAACGCCCGCGCCGCAGCCGCCTTGGCGGAGATCCAGCTTCAGTCCGAGATCGAATCCGAGGCTGCGGAGGGGGAGTCCTCTTCTCCGCGTGCTCCGGTCACTCCATCCGCGGTCCAACCTGCCGCGCGAAGTACTCCGCCGCCCGCTCCCGCGCCACCACCGGTTGCGCCTCTCGCCGGTCGCGATGCGAGCTTCGTTGACCTGAGCTCGATGATCTTCGAGGAGAGCACCCCTCGCGACACTCGCATGCGCATTGACCGGCGTGAGCCTCAAGACCAGGACGAGCAGCGCGAGTTCACGGAAATCCTGGAACAATTCAAGCGGGGCATCGAGCAAAACCTCGACACCGAGGATTATCAGGCGCACTACGATCTGGGCATCGCCTTCAAAGAGATGGGGTTGTTGGATGAGGCGATCTCCGAATTCCAGAAAGCCCTGCGTGCTCCCGAAGGGAGACTGCGCACCTCGGAGGCACTGGGAATCTGCTTTTTCCAGAAGGGGCAGCCGCCTATCGCGGAGGCGGTGCTGCGGCGGGCCGTTGACAGCCTGGACGGAGGGGACGACGCTAAGATCGGCCTGCTCTATTGGCTGGGCCGGGCGCTCGAGGCCCAGGGGAAGGAAGCCGATGCGTTGGCAAGCTATGAGCGTGCCCTGGCGGTGGACATCCGCTTCCTCGATCTGAGCGACCGGATTCACCGCCTGGCGGCTGGGCGGGGCCAGTGAGTCCGCAGACAGCGCCCGTGTCCCTGGCCGATCTTCAGCGGCCCCTGCGATCCAGACTGGAGCGGGTGCAGCAGGAGCTTCGCCGCATCGTCCAGGCGGATTTCGGCCTGATCACCCAAGTCAACACTCACCTGTTCCAGATGCAGGGGAAGCTGTTTCGCCCCACTCTGCTGCTGCTCGCCGAGGAGGCAACGGCGACTCACCACGAGCGATCGGTCACCCTGGCTGCGGTGGTCGAGCTCATCCATTTGGCCACGCTGGTACACGATGACTCGGTAGACCATTCCGTCCTTCGGCGCGGCATGCCTACCATCAACGCGCTCTTCAGCCATCAAGTATCGGTCATCATGGGCGATTACCTCTACTCTCGCGCCGTGACCGAGTTGGTGCACCTGAACGACCTCGAGCCGCTTCGGGTGTTGAGCCGCGTCACCAACGAGATGACCGTGGGCGAAATGCGCCAGCTGCTGGCGCACGATCCGCTGCAGTTCTCCGAGGAGGAGTACGACCTGCTGATTCAGTCGAAGACCGCGTCGCTGGTCTCCGGTGCATGCGAGGTCGGCGCGCTCCAGGCCCGGCCGGCCGACCGGCTCGCGGTCCGGCGTTTCGGCGAGGCGCTCGGCATGGCGTTTCAGATCGTGGATGACTTGCTCGACTATGTGGGAGACAGCACCGTCACGGGGAAGCCATCGGGATCGGACTTGCGGGAACATAAGGTCACACTGCCACTGATCGCCGCGCTTCCCCGCATGGGGCCGGCAGAGCGTCGCATGGTGGCGGAGTTATTGACCACTCCGGAGCCCAGCGACGCACAGATTGTGGAGGTGATCGAGGCGGTGGGCGACGCGGGTGGCTTCGATTACGCCCGCCAGCGGGCCCTCAACTTGGCGGAGCGGGCCGACAGTGAGCTCGACCGGCTGCCATCCTCTCGAGCTCGGGAGGCACTGCGGGCGAGCATCGTATACGTCGTGGATCGCCGACGCTAATGGCGAGCGGTCCGCATCGACCCGGCTTCTATCTTGGCGTGCTGGTCGCCGGCTTTATCGTCGGCGGGGCACTCACCGCCCTCCTGCGCCAGGCTCTCCCCGACAGCGCGGCACGGACCTTCTTCACCAGCACCTGGACGGCCAATTTCGGCCCTGTCTCGATGGACTTGCTGGTGATAAACTTCACGTTGGGTCCCATCGGGCTTCACGTCTCACTACTCAGCCTGATCGGGGTCCTCGTGGCGTACCTGATCGCGCGATCGCTCTTCTAGGGGGGCCTGTGGGCAACCTCGGTTTTACCGAAATCATGCTCATCCTGGTGGTAGTGCTGCTGCTCTTCGGCGCCAAGCGGTTGCCGGAGGTGGGGGCGTCCATCGGGAAAGGCATCCGGGAGTTCAAGCGCAGCCTCACCGAGACCCAGGATGCCATCATGGGCTCGGATGAGCAGACTCGCAACATCCCACCTCGCCCAACGGACGCGGCGCCGCCGCCTACCCAGTCCTCGGGTGAACCGAAGCGGCTCTCGCAATAGCAAAAGCAAGGGGGCATGATCGACATCATGCCCCCTTGGTTCGAGTCTGAACCAGTACGCCTCAGGTTGGCTGACCCGCCGGCAGAGTCCGCAGGACCTTCTTCCGATTGTCCACCACCTTGGCTGCCTCTCGCAGTGAGGCCAGATAGCTCCGCACCCGCTCCTGTCGCGCGGCTTGAATCATCTGGCTACGGTACTTGTCCAACTCCTTCACAAAGGCCGCAGAGTCCGGCCGGGTATGTTCCAAGACTTGGAGGACGTACAACCCCTGCTTGGTGTCGAGCAGGCCGCTTCGCTTTCCCGAATCGATGCCGAACGCGGCCCCGACGACCACCGGATCGGTGAGTGGCGGATTGACCCGAGGAAATGGGCCGAATTCCTTGTTGGGGAGCTTCATGGCCTCTGCCGCCCGGGCCAGGGTGCTACCGGATTCCACCCGCTTGAGGTATTCCTCTCCGATCTTCTTGGCCAGGGCCTCTTTCTTATCGCCGCGGGCAACCTGCTCAACGGACGGGCGAATTTCTTTCAATGGCGGAACGCCTTCCGGCCTGAGGCTGTCGAGCCGAAAAACATAAAACGCGAGGCTGGTTTCGACGACCGGACTGGTCGCCCCTCGCTTGGCTTGAAACGCCCAGACTCCGGCATCAGGTACCACCAAGTGCCCCAACTGGACTTTACTGCCTTCCTGCACCGGCCCGGACTTACCGATTGGAAGCTTGAGCACGCGCGAGACGGTATCGAGGGACGCGGGATCCGACTTCTCGGCCGCCAGCCGCTCCAGGCTATCGGCCTCGGCATCGAGCTTATCGCGGTGAGCACCAGCCAGCTCGATAGGAATAAGAATGTGGCGACCCTTGGCCTTGTTTCCCTTGCGACTGGTGATCTCGATCAGATGAAAACCGAACTGCGACAGGACCGGCTGAGACACCGTCTTGAGCGGCAGGGCAAAGGCCGCCGAATCGAAGGCGGGGTCCATCGCGCCGCGATTCCATTCTTCGAGATCGCCCCCGTGAGCCGCGCTGGCGCTGTCGGACGATTCCCGCCGCGCCACATCAGCGAAGGGAGTACCTCCCAGGATCTCCTGCCGGGCGGAATCGGCTCGGGCCCGGGCGGCGGCCGTATCCGCGGCGTTAGTGAGTCTCGGCAAGGCCACGAAGCTCAGGAACGCGGTGGGCGGACGTTTGAAGTCGTCGAGGTGGGCCTTGTAATAAGCCGCCACCTCGGCATCACTCAGCTTGACCGACGAGTCAGGTACCACGTTTCGCGGGACGATCGCGGTGAGGGAGATCTTTACCTGTTCATGTTCGTCGCGGTACTGCTCCCAGAGGGCGGCATCGGACAGGTAGACATCCGCCGTGACCACCCGGAGCAGCTTGGCCCGCTGCAGCTGATCGCGGTACTGCGCCTCCAGCGAGGGGAGATACTGTTGCGCCACGCTGGAGGTCAGCCAGCGCTGGTACTTGCCGAGATCGAACTGGCTATCGGTCTGGAACTCGGGAATCTTCTGGAACTCGGGCGGTGGGGAGTTTCGCATCGCCTGAATGATCTCGTCCTCCGACACCGTGATGCCTCGGCGACGGTACTCCTCTTCCAGCACCGTGTTCTGAACGAATTGTTCCCAGACCTCATCCCGGATCTGGGCATAATCTTCCAGACCGAGTTGGCCTGGGGCCTGACGCTGTCGCTGGTCGATAGACTGCTGGACCACCGTTTGAAAGGTCCGGGCGTCGATGCTGCGGCCGTTGACCTTACCAACGGAAGTCCGGGTGAGCAGCCCGGTTCCGCCGGTGATGCCGCTCAAGTCCAGGACGAGCCAGGCAAAGAAGGTGATGGCGACCACGACCATGAGTGGCTTGGCCGCGTTTCGGAAGGCTTGCATCATATGCTACGGTGACTCCGGAGCGGGAAGAAAACAGCCTGAATTGTAAGGTCCCGGGCACAGAACCTCAAGGCACGGCACTGGTTAGGAGTTGACAGGCCGCTGGTGGCGCGCTACTGTCACGTGACTCCCCACAAGCCCTTAGACCGTCGCCCACCACGGCCAGAGCGCCTTCGATAAATCGGGAACTGGATGGCTATTAGCGAAATCGAGAAGCTCGAGCGCCGGTACGCCGAGAACCCTCAGGGTCTCACCTTCGCGCCGCTCGCCGAAGTACATCGGAAAAATGGTGACGTGAGTCGCGCGCTCGACCTGCTGCGACCCGGCCTCGAGCACCACCCCGACTATATCCCAGCCAGCATCGTCTTGGGTCGCTGTCACTTCGATCTGGGAGACCTGCCGGCCGCCGAAGCCGCTTTCAATCACGTGCTCGCCCTCGATGGAGAGAATGTGATCGCGCTCAAGGCGCTGGCCGATATCAGTGAGCGCCTCTCCCGGTTCGACGACGCCGGGCGTTGGTTACAGGCGCTGCTATCGGTCGATCGCAGCAACGACGAGGCCCGGAGTCAACTCGAACGCATCGAGGCTGCTCAACGGCAGGCAGAGCTGGGCTCTTCCGCCAATCCAGAAGCGGCCCGTAATCTGGAGCTCATCGGCGAGAACCCGGAGGAGGCCGGCGCAACACCGGCCGCAGGGGAGCGCCTGCCGGAAGGGGAGACTTCGGAGCCCATGATCGCCTGGGTCTCAGACGCGGGCGCCAAGGACACCGCCGAGGCCACGGAATTGGAGGAGCTGACGCAGGAATCGATCTCCTCGGCCATGGAGCCGATGGAGGGCACCGAAGAGTTGAATCCCCAGCATCCTTTGATCGAGCCGGTGGAACCACTACCGGGTCTGGTAGGACGAGATCAGGAGGGTCTCGAAATCGGTGAGGAATTCAAGGTCGAGACCAGCGAGGACATCATCCTGCAGAGCTCGGGCGGCGGCGAGTTTCGGGTGCCCGATGCGTCGGAAGAGCTGATCGCCGGCTCGCCGGTCCGGCCGTCGCCCTTCGAGGAAGACACGCCTCTCTCCCGCGCGGGATATGAGCCGCCGTCGCCGTTTGGAGTAGAAAGCGAAAGGGCGGAAAAGAGGGCGGAAGAGAAGGCGGTGGAAATCAGGGCGGACGCAGGGGAGGAAAAGAGGGCGGAAGAGAAGCCGGAAGGGGCGGACGAGAAAGAGGACGAGAAAGAGGCGGAAGCGGCGGAGGAAGTGACGGCGGAACCGGAAGCGGTCGTTGAGCAGCCTTTCACCGAGGCCCCGGCGTCCGTCACAGACAAGGAACAACCCCAGCCCGAGCCCGTGGCGCAGGTTGATCAGCCGGCACCGGAGCCGGAATGGAAGCCGACCGACGCGACGATTACGCTGCCGGAGCTGGTCACGTCGGAGTTTGCCCCTCCCCCTCCTGAGACCACCTCCGTGGAAGCCGGCGTGTCGGACTCGAGGACCGCGGAGGCGTCAGAGGATTCGGCGCCGTGGCAGTTCTCGGCTTCATCGCCCGCGCCGCCGCCCCCCGCGCTGGAGTCACTCCCGACTCCCCCACCGCCGTACCCGCCGCCGCCCGAGCCCCTGACGGTGCCGGAACCCGAGCTCGTGGTCACCGAAACCATGGCAGAGGTGCTCCGCGATCAGGGGCATTCGGCCGACGCGCTCAGGGTATATCGCGAGCTCGAAACCCGGAGCGCTGGAAATCCTCGCTTGCGGCAGAAGATCGCCGAGTTGGAGGAAGCCGCGCGGGCACTGGTGTCGGCCCCTCGACACGCCTATCTCGCCCGCGAGACACAGGGGCAGTCGGTGGCGGAATTCTTCCGGGCGCTGCTTGCCGCCCGCCTGCCGGCCGTTGCATCGGCCCCTGCGGCGGCGACGCCCGCGCCGGCGCAGCCCACTCCGCAGGCCACCGGGGCCCCGACCCGGCCCGCCACCGAAACCCTGTCACTCAGCGCGGTCTTCGGCGAGGAGGGGACGCCCACACCACCCGCCGTTCCAGCCTCTGGCGCACCGGGGGGCAGCGGCGTGTCCTACGACGAATTCTTCGGCGGCCAGGCCGCCACCGGCTCGCAACGCAGCGGCAGAACCTCGGACGCCAAGAGCGACGATCTCGACCAGTTTCACGCCTGGTTGCAGAACCTGAAGCGCTGAATGCGGATCGCGGTCCTCAACGGCCCCAACCTGAACCTGCTGGGGCAGCGGGAACCGGAGTTGTACGGCCGCGCGACCCTCCCCGAAATCGAGACCATGGTGCGGGAAGCGGCGGGACGCCTGGGCGCGGAGATCGACTGGTTCCAGACCAATCACGAGGGCGCGTTGATCGACGCGGTGCAGGGACTTCGTGGCCGGGTTGATGGCGCCCTTATCAATGCGGCCGCGCTGACCCACTCGAGCCTCGGATTGCGCGACGCGGTGCTGGCGGTCCAGGTTCCCTTCGTTGAGCTTCACCTCTCCAACATCTTCGCCCGAGAGCCCGAGCGGCGGCATTCGGTCATCGCGGACCTGGCGGTGGGCATGGTCACCGGGTTCGGCCCCCAGAGTTATCTCCTGGCCCTGCAGGCATTGGTGGGCCGACTCCGTGCCGCCTGATCGTCGGCTCGAGCGCCAAGAGGCTCTGCGGGCTGCGCTGGTGCAGGAAGGGCTCGACGGGCTGCTCGTCACTCACCTCCCCAACATCCGCTACCTGACGGGCTTCACCGGCTCGGCGGCACTGCTCCTGCTCCGCTCCGATGCCACGATCCTGATCACCGATTTCCGCTACGCGGTGCAGGCACCGCTGGAGGCGGGACCCGCCGCGGTGGTCGAGATCGACCAGAAGAGCGTCTGGGAGCGGCTGGGCCGAATTCTAGGCACCCACGCGCTTCCCACCCTCGGCATCGAGGCGCACGCCCTCACCGTCCGCGATGCCGAGCGGGTATCGGGACTCAGCCGGAGCCGGGTAGTACCCACGTCGGAGCTGGTCGAGCGGCTGCGGACGGTCAAGTCCCCGGAAGAGGTTGCCGCGATCCGAGACGCCGCGTCCCTGGCCCAGGGTGCGCTGGCGGAGGTGCTGCCCCGGGTGCGCGTGGGGCAGAGCGAGCGGGAGATTGGGGCCATGCTGGAAGAGGCGCTCCGCCGGCGCGGGAGCGAATGGCATCCGTTCCCGACCATCGTGGCATCGGGGCCGAGGTCGGCGCTGCCCCACGCGCGGACCAGTGCGCGAACCGTCGGGCAGGGCGAGTGGCTGCTGCTTGACTTCGGTGCGCAGGTAGACGGATACTGCGCCGACCTCACTCGGACCGTGGTGGTCGGCCGAGCGGACGAACGCCAGCGAACCATTCACGACCTGGTGCGGACCGCCCAGAGCCGCGCCCTCGAACACCTCCGCGCCGGCATGACCGGCCGGGAGGGTGACGCCTTGGCGCGAGACGTCATTGTCGCCCGTGGGTTTGGTGAAGCCTTCGGCCACTCCTTAGGGCACGGACTGGGCCTGGAGGTGCATGAGGCACCCAGGGTCGCGCCCACCACGGAGACGCCGCTCCCGGCCCACGCTGTGGTCACGGTTGAGCCGGGCATCTATCTTCCGGGCTGGGGGGGAGTCCGGCTGGAAGATGACGTGTATCTGGGCCCCGACGGCCCGGAACGGCTGTCGGATGGGAAGACGGAGTTGCTTGAGCTGGTTTGAACGTCACGGGTCATGAGAGGTCTCGGGTCTCGGGTCGCGGGTCTTTGAGCAAGGAGTCCTGGAGCGCAGGACCCGTGACCCGTAGCCCGCGACCTCTCGCGGACCCGCGACCTCCTTACGGAGTTCCATGGCAACCACCGCCGACTTCAAGAACGGCCTGGTCCTCGAGATCGATGGCCAGCTCTTTCAGCTGATCTATTTCCAGCACGTGAAACCGGGCAAGGGCGGAGCGTTCGTGCGGACCAAGCTCAAGAACATCCGGACGGGGGCGGTGCTGGAGCGGACCTTCAACGCCGGCGAGCGGGTGACTGACGTGCGGCTGCAGCGGCGGCCGATGCAGTTTTCCTACGGCGACGGGCATTTCTATCACTTCATGGATCAGCAGACCTTTGATGACATCATGCTGACCGACGAGGTCATCGGTGGCGAGCAGCTCAAGTACTTGAAGGAAGGCATGGAGTGCGAGGGTCTGGTGCATGACGACCGGGTGATCCTGGTGGAGCTGCCGTATTTTGTCGAGCTCACGGTCACCCGGACCGATCCCGGAATCCGGGGCGACACAGCGGGCGGCGCCACCAAGCCGGCGACGCTGGAGACCGGCGCCACCGTGCAGGTACCGCTCTTCATCGAGGAGGGCCAGGTGATTCGGGTCGACCGCCGCGAAGACAAGTACCTGACTCGCGTATGACGCCTCAGGAGATGAAGCAGCTCGCCGAGCTGCTCCAGAACGTTCCGGGCATCAAGTCCATCGAGCTGGAAGACGTGCAGGGGCTCGCGCAGTTGCTACGGGAGTCGCCCGAGATCGGATCCATCGAGATCAAGGGCTGGTTCGGGACCGGGGTAGTCATCACCCGCACCTCCACCACGCCGGCTTTCGCGCCGGCGCCGGTCATGGCTCACGCGGTGTCCCCGGCATCGGTCCCGGCCACCGAAGTGGAGCACCGGGAGGCTGCTCGCGCGGCACCGAGCGCCGCGCTCAAGGAGATCAAGTCTCCCATGGTGGGCACATTCTACAAGGCGCCCGAGCCGGGAGCTGACCCCTACGTCAAGGTCGGCGGCCGGATCACCCCGGGTCAGACGGTCTGTATTATCGAAGCCATGAAAATCATGAACGAGATCGAGGCCGAAGTCTCCGGGGTCGTGCGGGAAATCAGCGTGGAAGATGCGCAACCCGTGGAGTACGGCCAGGTCCTCTTCCGAGTCGATCCCCATGGGTGAGTCCGCCGGCGCTGGCGCCGCTTCTCCGTCCTTCAATTTCAAGCATACCATCCGGCAGATGGTGCAGCAAAACGCGTCCGACCTCCTGCTCAAGGTCGGACGTCCACCTACCGTGCGCCTCAACGGCGAGTTGCAGGGCCTGGAGTCGCCGCCGCTCAAACCGGAGGACCTGAAGCTCCTGGCCGAGCAGGTAATGACCCCGCGCCAGGTGAAGGAGTTCGCGGAGAAGAAGGAGGCCGACTTCGCGATCGGAGTTCCCGGAGTGGGCCGGTTCCGCACTAACGTCTACCAGCAGCGCGGGACTCTGGCCTTCGCTTTTCGAGCTATCCCCTACGAGGTGAAGACCATTCGGGAGCTTCACCTGCCGGAGGTGCTGGAGGAGATCTCGCTGAAGGCGCGTGGGCTGATCCTGGTGACGGGGATCACCGGCTCAGGCAAGTCCACCGCGCTGGCCGCGATGATCAACCACGTGAATCAGAACCGCCGGGTCAACATCATCACCATCGAAGATCCGATCGAGTTTCTCCACCGCGACGTGATGTCGAACATCTCCCAGCGCGAGGTGGGGAGCGACACCCTCTCCTTCGGCTCGGCGCTGCGGCACGTGCTCCGGCAGGATCCCGACGTGATCTTGCTGGGTGAGATCCGCGACGCGGAAACGCTCGACACCGCACTCAAGGCCGCCGACACCGGCCACCTGGTCTTCTCCACTCTGCACACCACCGACGCGACCCAGACGCTCAACCGGATCATTTCTTTCTATCCGCCCTATCAACACCAGGAGATCCGGATGCTGCTTGCGACGGCGCTGTCGGCCGTGGTATCGCTCCGGCTGGTGCCTCGGGGGGACGGCAGGGGCCGGGTACCGGCGGCGGAGGTGCTGATCAACACTGCGGCGGTGGCCGACAACATTCGGGACGTGGAGAAGGCCCTCAATATTCCCGACCTCATCGCCGAGGGCACCGTGTCCTACGGCATGCAATCGTTCGATCAGTCGCTCATGAAGTGGTACAAAGACGGCCTGATCTCCTACGAGAGCGCCCTGTTCTACTCGTCGAACCCGAGTGAGTTCGCGCTGCGCGTGTCGGGCGTGGATTCGGCTTCGGACCGCAAGTTCACCGAGATCACCGGTGATGCGGTGCCCTCCCGCTCGCTGGACCTGACGCCCTGATGTTCAAGAAGGTGCTGATCGCAAACCGCGGGGAGATCGCCTTGCGGGTGATTCGCGCGTGCCGCGAACTCGGGATCGCCACGGTGGCGGTCTACAGTGAGGCCGATCGCGAGTCGCTCCACGTCCGCTTCGCGGACGATGATGTCTGCATCGGACCGCCCCCTAGCCGCAACTCCTACCTCAAGATTCCCAACATCATCGCCGCCGCCGAGATCACCGGAGCCGATGCGATCCATCCGGGCTACGGATTTCTGGCCGAGAACGCCGAATTCGCCGATACCTGCCGGGCGTCAAACATCACCTTCATCGGCCCAACCGGCGACCAGATTCGGATGATGGGTGACAAGGCCAGCGCCCGGCGGCTGGCGGAAGAAGCCGGCGTCCCCACCATTCCCGGTTCGCCAGACACCATTGATGATCCCGACGCGGCACTGGCCGTTGCTACCGACATCGGCTTTCCCGTCATCATCAAGGCGACGGCCGGAGGGGGCGGGAAGGGGATGCGGATTGTTCACGATGCGGAGCAGTTTCCCCAGCTCTTCGGGCTGGCCCAGAACGAGGCGCTGGCCGCGTTCGGAAACGGTGCGGTGTACGTCGAGCGATATCTGGATCGCCCCCGTCACGTAGAGATCCAAATCGTCGGTGACTGCCTCGGCAAGGTGACGCATTTCGGGGAGCGTGACTGCTCGGTGCAGCGGCGGCACCAGAAGTTGGTGGAGGAGAGTCCCAGCCCGGCCCTTGACCCGACGCTGCGCGACCAGATGGGCCGCGCGGCTGTGGCGCTGGCGAGCAACATCGGGTACATCGGGGCCGGCACGCTGGAGTTCCTCCTCGATGCCGAGGGCTGCTTCTATTTCATGGAGATGAACACCCGTATCCAGGTGGAGCACCCGGTCACCGAGATGGTGACCAGCTTCGACCTGGTCAAGGAGCAGATCCGGGTCGCCGCGGGCGAGCCGCTCGGATTTCAGGGAGACGGACGGCGGCTTCGGGGGCACGCCATTGAGTGCCGCATCAATGCTGAGGATCCCTATCGCGGATTTCAGCCCTGCCCCGGGTTGATTACCGCGTACCATCCGCCGGGAGGTCCGGGCGTTCGGGTCGATACCCACGTGTACGCCGGGTACACCGTGCCGCCGTACTACGACTCGCTGCTGGCGAAGGTGATCGTGCGCGGGAACGATCGGGCCGAAGCACTGAGCCGAATGGGCCAGGCCCTGGACAGCTTCATTCTCGAAGGCGTCACCACCACCATCCCCTTCCTCGCGCGGGTGATCCGGCACCCCGATTTCGTTGCCGGCGACATCGATACCATGTTTCTCGAACGGGAGTCGCAACTGCTCCGTCCGGAAGTATGAAGCTCGATGTCGTGTTCACTCCCTCGGGCATCACCCCGAGTGAGGTACAGGGTCGTACAGTGTTTGTCATCGACATTCTCCGAGCCACCACCGCGATGTGTGCCGCTCTGTATCACGGCGCCAAGGCGATGATTCCCGTCGCGGCCACCGAGGAGGCCTTGCGCCTCGCCCAGACGATCAGGAGCGACGACGTGCTCCTGGCCGGGGAAAAGAACTGCGTGCGCATCCCCGGATTCCAGTTGGGGAATAGTCCACTGGAAATGACCGAGCCGGTCGTGCGGAACAAGACCATCATTGTCACCACCACCAACGGCACCAAGGCGCTGCTCGCCTGTCAGGGGGCGGGCGGAGTGTATCCCGCGTGCGCGGCCAACCTCACCCTGGCCGGCGAGAAGGCACGCGAGGCGCTGGAGCGCGATCGCGACATTCTGATCGTCTGTGCCGGTCGGGGCGGCTCGTTCTCGCTCGACGACGCCTACTGCGCCGGACGCCTGGCGGTCGCCGCGCTGGGCGGGCGCAAGCCTCGGCGGGGTCTCAATGACGCGGCACTCGCCACGCTGGACCTGGTGCGCCGCTACGGGGATGAGTGGGAGCGGCCGCTGAGCTATAGCCGGGCGGGAAGGGAGCTCATCAAGCTGGGTTTCCGCGAGGACGTACTCGAAGCCGGCCGTCTCGATGCCTATCCGGTCCTGCCACATTTTCATGAGCGGCGCGTGACGCTCGCCCCGGTGCCGGTATGACCGCCTCCAAGAGATCGCTCGAAGCGCAGATGAGCTCCGCAGTAGTTGACACGAGAGGGCGGCGGTTGGGCGCGGTCACCGCGTTGGTGGCGGGCCTCTTCGTCGGCCTCACGCTGCTCCCTTTCCCAATCACCGGTCCCATCGGCCGATCACTGGGTCAGATGCTTTGGCACCTGCTGGGCGCCGGCGCGTTGGGGATCCCGCTCCTGGGGATCGGCCTGGCGTTGGCGGGGTTCGACCGGCTGGGCGCACTCGACATGAAGCGTTCGGCGGTCCTCATCGCCGGGCTCAGTGTCCTGCTGCCCTATCTCGCGGGCGTGCTGGCCCATGTCACAGTTCGCGATCTGGACGACCAGGCGGTGTTGGGGCGGTTGGTCGGGGTGGTGCCGGGGTTCTTCGCAGTGGAGATCCCACGCGGTATCGGTCCGGCGGGCGCCGTCCTGGTTGGCTTTCTTGCGCTCTCCGCGCTGACTCTGGGCACTTTCGCGTGGCACCCGTTGCAGCGGTTGGAGAGGGGCGGTAAAGACGGAAAGGGCGGTAAAGACGGTAAGGGCGGTAAGGACGGAAAGGTGATGGCGGAACAGCTCGCTCTGGACGCCGACGGCCAAGGTGCCGTCCTCGCCTCTTTACCGTCCTTACCGCCCTTACCGCCCTTGCCGCCCTCCGAAAAGCCGCGCAAAGACAAGGAAAAGAAAGCCAAGAAGCCAGCTCCTCCTGCCGTCGCTGCAGCGGATGATGAGTCCGAGCTCCCGCCGATCGAGCTGCTCACCACGCCAGGAGAACTCTCGGACCGGAACGCGGGACAGGCCGAGCTCGACCGACTGGGTCAATCGCTGATCGAGACGCTCCGGACTTTCAAGGTCGACGCGAGGAACAGTGGACGGACCACGGGGCCGGTCGTCACTCAGTTCGAGGTCGTGCCCGCCCCTGGGGTCAAAGCGGGTCGGATCGTCGCGCTGGCGGACGACCTGGCGATTGCCATGCGGGTCCCCTCCGTCCGAGTGGCGCCCATTCCAGGTAAAGGCGCCGTGGGCGTGGAGATCCCGAACCCGATCGCGCGGATCGTGAACCTGAGGGAGCTGATCGAGCCGGTCGATTGGCGTCATATCCGGGTGGGGCTCCCTATTGCACTGGGGCACGACCTCGAGGGAAAGCCGGTGGTGGCCGATCTCGCGAAGATGCCTCACCTGTTGATCGCCGGCGCAACCGGCACCGGCAAGTCGGTGACCATCAACACCATCATCACCAGCCTGATCTATCGCTACACCCCCAAGGAGCTCCGGCTCCTCATGATCGACCCGAAGATGGTGGAGCTGTCCATGTACAACACGCTCCCCCACCTCCGGCACAAGGTGGTGACCAACAATCACGACGCGGCGACCGCGCTCAAGTGGGCCGAGTTCGAGATGCAGCGGAGGTACGAGCTGCTGCAGGCCAATGGGGCCCGCAATGTCGCCGACTTCAATCGCAAGGTTGAAGAGGGGAAGCCGCTGCGTCATCCCGCCCGTCCGAAACCCACGCTCGTCACCATCAGTGCCGAGCCTGCCGACACTCCGCCGGAGCCGCCGGCCGAAGAGATCTACTCCGATGGAGTGCTCCCCTTCATCGTGATCATCATCGACGAGTTGGCCGACCTCATGATGACGGTGCAGGGTGAGGTTGAGACGCCCCTCGCTCGGCTGGCGCAGAAGGCACGCGCCATTGGTATCCACCTCATTCTGGCGACGCAGCGGCCATCGGTGAACGTCATCACTGGGCTCATCAAGGCGAACTTCCCCAGCCGCATCGCATTTCGGGTCGCATCCAAAGTCGACAGCCGCACCATCCTGGATCAGAACGGTGCCGAGGCTCTGCTGGGGAATGGGGACATGCTCTTCCTTCCGCCCGGCAAGAGCGAGCCGATGCGGCTCCAAGGAGCCTACATCTCCACCGACGAGACCGAGAAGGTGATGGGTTGGTATGCCGGTCGGCGCGAGGCCCGGCGCGCAGCCCTGGCCGCGGAGGCACAGGAGGAGCCGGACATCCTGGAGCTGGTGCGCGCCCAGGAGGGAGAAGGGGAGGGAGCTGCCGGCGACGAGCACGAGGGCGAGCGGGACACGCTCTTCCGCGAGGCGGCGGAGGCCTGCATTCAGAATCAGGGAGGGTCCACTTCACTGCTGCAGCGCCGCTTGCGGATCGGCTACGGCCGGGCGGCACGGATCATCGATCAGCTGCACTATGCCGGCATTCTCGGGCCGCCAGATGGGAGCAAGCCGCGGGAGGTGCTGGTGGGATTCGATCAGCTGGACGAGTACTGCAAGTAGGTCTCGACGGGCCGCTGTCGAGTCCGATCACATATTGTCCTCGTATTGATACTCCTGCCGACGGTCATGTACGCGCAGTCGGACTACGATCGACAGGTGTTCTTCAATCGTAGTCTGACTCCCGAACGCTACTTCTACAGTTGGGGACAAGTCTCGGCTCCGAGTGACCTGACGCTCGCTGGGGGCCGCATGCCCGTGGACACCCTCACCTTCTTCACGCCGCCCAACGCCCTCCGGCTGGAGTGGTGGTCAGCGCCGGCATGCGCTCGCCTTACCGGACGACCTGCTGGATGCCGCCCGAATGGATGGCGCCAGCGAGTTTCGCCTGTACTGGTCCATCGTTGCTGCCGGTGATCCGGCCGATTCTCGCTACCATCGCGATCTGGACCTTCATCAACAGCTGGAACCACTTCA
>JBIOUY010000232.1:0-2890 GCA_044867445.1 Gemmatimonadales bacterium | reverse complement strand
GATCGCCACGCTGATAAGTAAGTCTTTCGCGAACTCACCCGAAGGAATGTCCGCCGCCCGGCCCGAGATGAGGTAGTCGGTCGTTGTGCTGGCCACGCCGCCGGCGACGTAGCCCGTTGCCGCCACGGCGACCGCACTCGCGCCGGCGGGAAGCAACGCCACGGCGCCCGCGGCCGCGAGGGTGGCCACCACGGTGACCGCCGCGCCCTTGAGGCAGCTGTTGAACGCCTTCCCGATGCTTCCGGTGCACACAAAGGTGCTGACGCCGGAAACGCCGCAGCCGATCGCGGCGGCGCCGCCGAGCACGGCCAGGGGCATTCGGTTTCACCCGCCACGGCTTGTTGGCCCGTGGTGCAATGACGCGTCCATCGTGGAGGTCAAACAGGCCCACACGTCGTCGAAGCCCACGGGCAAACAGCCAGCGGGCATACGGCCGGCCGCGCTTGTGGCGCTTGGCCACGAACAGGCACAGCCGGTCGTAGGTGTGGGTCATCAGCTGGTGGAACGCCCGGCTTGAACTCCCATAACGGAAGTAGCCCGACCAGCCGCGCAGGAACAGGTTGAGCTCCTGCACGATCTGCTCCACCGGCACCAGCAGCCGCTTGCGCGCGGTGATCTCACTCACGCGCCTGCGGGCCCGCTGCATCGCCTCCGGCGAGGGATAGCGGACGAGGAATTCGATCTGTCTTCCCGTGCGGGCGCGGGCCGTCGCGAGGCGGTGCTCGAAGCCGAGGAACGTGAAACCCTCGCCCCCGTCCCGCAACTCGACGATCCGGGTCTTGGGCTCCTTCAGCCTGAGGCCAAGCTCGCCCAGGATCGCTCGCAGCACATCAAGCGCCGCTTGCGCTTCCCACTCAGATGAGCAGATCGCCAGCAGATCATCCGCGTAGCGGACCAGCACCCCGTGTCCGCGTGTCTGCCATTGCCGGTCAAGCCGGTCGAGTAGCCGGGGGGAATCTCACCCCCCGGCGCTCACAGAACCGTACGTGACAGTCTCCCGTCATACGGCTCTTACAGGCCGACCCTCCGGTGGGGGCGCGCCTGGCCAGTGCGCGAACAGTCCGGGCTCTCGCCGTTTGACGGCAGCGAGCCAGGCCCACGCACGGACGGGGCTGTACCTGAGTCGTTTGAACCTGTGCCTTGCCCATCGAACGAGGTGTTGATCGATGCGGAAGGCGAGGAAGTGCAGCTCGGAGCGATAGAAGGCTCCGTAGTAGCCGATCCAGCCGCGCACTTGCGGGTTGATCTCCGCGGCGATGCTGGACAGGTCCGATCCCGTGCGGCGCCGTAGGTGCCATGCCCTGATCGTCCGGCTGAGCGCTCTTCGAGCCGTCGGCGCGATGGCTGGCGCGAAGCTCATGAAGTAGCCTCGCGGACCCCGCGCCAGACGTCCCCGGAAGGTATAGCCGAGAAAGTCGAAGCTGGTGTGCTCCGCCTCACCCCGGCGATTCGCGTCTTTGCAGAACACGACCTTCGTCTTCTCAGGGTGTAACTCAAGACCCAGGGCCTTGAACCGCTTGGCGATCTCAACCCACAAACGATGGGCTTGTCCCTCGGTATCGCAGTGAACAACACTATCATCCGCATAACGCTCAAACGGGCTGCCCGGATTCTCCCGGGCCATCCACCTATCGAACGCGTACGTCATGAACACGTTGGCCAGCAGAGGGGAGATTGGCGACCCTTGTGGGGTGCCCCGCTCCCGAGCGACAAGGGTTCCGTCGGCCATCCGCATCGGGGCTTTCAGCCACCGCTCGATGTACAACAGCACCCACCGCTCGCGGGTGTGGTGAGATACCGCTCTGAGCAGCAGATCATGAGGAACGCTGTCGAAAAAGGACCGGATGTCAAGATCCAAAACCCAGTCCTTCGCCCAGCAACGACGGCGCGTCACGGCCAGCGCGTCATGGGCGCTGCGCCCAGGACGATAACCGTAACTATCGGGATGGAAGATCGGCTCCAGCCTCTCCTCCAGCAGCATCGCCACTGCGGTCTGGGCGACCCGGTCAGCCGTAGTTGGCACTCCGAGCACCCGGACTCCCGCCCCGTGATCCTTCGGTATCTCCACCGCGCGCACCGGCGAAGGCATGTAACTGCCCGCGCTCATCCTGTTCCAGAGCTTGTAGAGGAGATCCCTCTCACGGCTCTCGAACATGGTGATGCTTACGCGATCCACGCCCGGCGCTCCGTCATTGGCCCGGACCTTCTTCCACGCCTCATACACCAGGCGCTTGGGAATCTCAAACGACTTCACCATCGGATTTGCTCGGCCCATCAACTCCTCCCCGACCAGCGGGTTGGCATCCGGGTGAGCTGGCCTGCCCGGCCCCTTCGCTCCAGCCCCATTACAGGACCTTCGACACTATTACGAGCCGGTCCGCCCCTGCGCCTCGCGGTACTCTGCCCCAGACGGTTTCTGCCGCCCGGAGTCCTCCCTCTCGCGACCAACGGGCAACCAACACCCAACCTGACCTGGCCGACGGTATCGAGACACAGGTTCTCCTGTTCCATGCCAGCGCCCACGACGAGCTCACGCCACCTTAACACCGAGCACCACCAGAGCGACACGCAGGCCGTCCTCTGGCTACACCACGCCCAATCGCATGATGCTCTCCCAGGGATATGCACCAACCCCGGTTGCGATGCTGTCATTATTTTACGATGCGTCAGCAGTGGTTCAACCACGTTCGTCTTCTCGTCGCACACCTGACCCGCTGACAGCGAGCCGTTTCCGTAATCGCTTCCCACCCCGGCTTTTGCCCGGCATGACATCACGGCGGTTTGGGCTCCCCGCCTGCACGGCGAACCCGGAGGACCTACCTCCATCACTAGCACAGCACGGATCACAAAACGACCTTCTACATCGCCTCACTTTCCTTTCAGGACACAC
>JBIOUY010000231.1:0-4699 GCA_044867445.1 Gemmatimonadales bacterium | reverse complement strand
AGCCCACCAGCCATAGCGGCCAGGCGAGCGCCTCCGGTCGGGACAGGAGATAGCCTCGCACAACGCGGGTCACCATCGCCGCAAAGGCGAGCAGCAAATAGCCCTCCACCAGAAACACCATCGCCGTACCCAGGTGAACCAGCCAACGCTTACTACGCCGCGTTCCCCAGAGCACCAGGGCGGACCCGGGATAGGCACCCACCCGTAGCGGGTAGATCCAGAGCACCGCGGCGAAGGTGCCGAGGATGCCCAATAGTCCCGCCAAGCCGAGGCTGGATAGCATGCGGGCCACGGGCCCTAGGGCGCACCTCCCTGGGCCAACTCCTCGCTGACCCGCTTGGCGACCGAATCCGCCTTGGTGGCGAGAGCACTGTCGCCCGCCGCGGCCAGTGCCCGAGCGGATCCGCTGTAGACCACCGAATAGAGTTGCAGGATCGACCCCGAAGGCTGATCGACCCATCCTCGGGGTCGGTCGCGGGCGGCACTCTGCCAGTGGTAGGTGTCCCAGAGCAGCTTCTTGGTGCGGGGGAGATTGATGTACCCGAGTCCGGGTGTCAGCACGATGGAATCGTTAGCCACCGCCTCGACCGGAAGCAGCTTCCGGACGAAGCCGTGGGACACGAGATAGGGACTAAGACTGAAGGTCTGATCGGGATAACCGCCGTCGCTCCAGCTGAAGAAGATCGGCCGCTTCCCCATGTTGTCGCGAATCAGGAAGATGGTCGCCAGGTCCTGCCGCAGCAGCACATCCTGACCAAACTTGATCGGTATTCCCGCGACCGAGATGCCTCCCTTGTCCGGCACCTGCATTGCCTCGGGCAGGCTGTCGACCTGGGCCTCCGTCATGGCGAGCGCCGGCGTGGTGGGCCGGGGTGGGACGGGAAACGAGCGCCACAGGCTGGCCGCGTGCGCTGCATCGAACGCCGGCGTGACTCTGCGGCGGATTTGGCGCAGATGCCATTCGGTGTTCATCAGCGAGAGGTTCGCCAGCGTAACATCGGGACGGACGCCCTCTACTTCTTGGGCATACCAGAGGGGAAAGGTGTCGTTGTCGCCGGCGGTGATGAGAATGCCGTAGGGCTCCACCGACTGCAGCATGTCCCAGGCGAAGTCGCGCGCCAGGGTTTCGTGCGCTCGGCTGGCCGTGATGTGATTGCCCAGGAGCGGGATCAGCGCGAGGGCCAGCACGGGACTGGCCGCCAGCCAGCGACTCCCCGGCGTTCCCCGGTCGCGGAGGAACTCGACGATCGCTTGCATGAACCCACCTAGACCCAGCGCCACGTACGCACCGTAGATGGCGAACACGCCCATGAAGAAGTAGTCGCGCTCGCGCACCTCCCGGGGCAGGGAGGGCTCGTTGGGATACTGGGAGAAGCCGTACTTGAAGTTCATGTAGTACACCAGGCCCACCGAGAGCGTCCCCAGCAGCGCGATGCCGGCCACGCCCGCCCTTCGGTCCGACTTCCAGAGGGCCCACAGTCCGCTCAGGCCCAGCACGGTGAAGAGCGCGGTCGCCAGGCCGGCGAGCCGGCCCCAGTCCCGGGCGAACTGCCAGGAGTAGTAGTGCAGGAAGCTGGCGAGCTGGCCTCCAAAGCTGGCCTGCCGCTCGCTCAGCGGCGGTTTGCCGTACTGCACTCGGTTGAGCACGTCGTTCAGGGATGGGCACTGCGTGGTGACGCTCTGGATGATGCTCCTGCAAACCGGCTCGCCTTCGTTGATCGGGGGATACTGCGCCGCGCGGAGCGGCAGCCAGAAGTAGTTGAGCGAGATCCCCACCAGGAGCGCGACGACGATAGCCACGATGACGGGGGGCCGGGTGATCACGCGCCAGTCGGTCCAGAGGACGTAGACCACCAGCGCCGGCACCGCCAGAAGGCCCATCAGGTGATTGGTGGAGCTCAGTGCCAGGACGTAGGCGATGAGCACCAGCCAGCGATCGCGGTGGGTGCCGGGCGCATCGTCTCCCCAGCGGACCACGAGCCACATGACCAGCGCGATGGAGAGCAGTGAGACGGTGTACACCTTCTCGTTCACGGTCGACTGGTTCCAGACACTCCAGGAGGTGGCCCCGACCAGGACGCCCCCGAATGCGGCGCCGTAGCGGGCCCAGCGGTGCGGCACGATCCCGCGGAGCCACCGCTCGGCGACCAGGAACCAGAACCCCGCCGCGCCGGCGCTGGTCATGGCGGCGAAGAGATTGATCCGCTCGGCGTAGGACGCGGCCAGCGGCAGCAGCCCGAAGGTATGCGCCAGGATGACGAAGAGCGGGTTGCCCGGGGGATGGGGGATGCCCAGCACCTTGGCCGCCGCGATGTACTCGGAGGTGTCCCAGAACGCCGTGGTGGGCGCGAGCGTGATCCGGTAGATCACGAACACCACGACGAAGGTGGCGAGGGCCCAGCGGTAGGGAGGGGGTTCCTGCGTTGGCGCGGTGTTGGCCATAGAGAAAGTGAGAAGTGAGAAGTAAGCAGTAAGCAGTAAGCAGTAAGCAGTAAGCTCGGCCCGGGGCAGTGACTTCTCACTGCTCACTGCTTACTTGTCACTGCTCCTCAGTGTCTGAACTGGCGCCGACCGGTCATCACCATCGCCAACCCGTGCCGGTTGGCGGCCTCGACTACCTCGGCGTCGCGAATCGAGCCGCCGGGCTGGATGATCGCGGTCACGCCGGCCTCGGCGGCCAGCTCGACATTGTCGGCAAACGGGAAGAAGCCATCGGAGGCGAGCACGCTTCCCGTGGGATCATGCCCCTGTTGCCGCGCCTTGTACACCGAGAGATAGACGCTGTCCACCCGGCTCATTTGCCCGGCGCCGATACCGATCGCCGTCTCATCCCGGGCAAGCAGAATGGCATTCGACTTGACCGACGCCACCGCGCCCCAGGCGAAGCGCAGATCGTTCCATTCCTTTTCCGACGGCTGTCGGTCGGTAGCGACGCTCCAGTCCTGGTCCGCCGCCTCAAACTCCATGTGGTCTTGCACCAGGAATCCGCCCCGCACCCGCTTGTAATCCAGCGAGTGAGTTCCCCGGCTCACGGGCAGCTCCACGACTCTGAGTTGCTTCTTCGCGGCGAATACCCCGAGCGACTCCTCGTGAAAGGATGGCGCGACCACCACCTCGACGAAGAGATCGCTCATCGCCTGTGCGGTGGTCTTGTCTACTACCGTGTTGAAGGCGACGACCGAGCCGAAGGCCGATACCGGATCGGTGGCTCGCGCCTTCCGGAAGGCTTCAACCGCTGAGCTGGCGACGGCGATGCCACAGGGCGTCGTATGCTTGATCACGCAGCAGGCGGGCCGAGTGGCCCAGCAGGCCGCCGCCCACATCCCGGCATCGATGTCGAGGAGGTTGTTGAAGGAGAGCTCTTTGCCCTGACGCTGGGTGAGGTCCCGCATTCCCCGCGGCTCCTCGGTCACGTAGAGCGCGGCGCGCTGGGCTGGGTTCTCTCCGTAGCGCAACGTCTGAACTCGTTCCATCGCGAGTCCCAGCCTGCGAGGCAGCTCCTCCTCCTTGGGCGTGAGATAACCCGCGATGGCCGCGTCGTAATCCGAGGTGTGGGCGAAGACCTTGGCCGCAAGCTCGCGCCGAGTCTCGGCCGTGATGACTCCACGGCGGATCATCTCCAGCACCGGGGCGTAGTCGGTGGGATCGCAGACCGGTAACACGAATTCGTGATTCTTGGCGGCGGAGCGCAGCATCGATGGACCGCCGATGTCCACGTTTTCGATCGCGTCCTCGAACGAAGCTCCCGGCTGGGAGACGGTCATCTGGAAGGGGTAAAGATTGATCGCCACGAGGTCGATGGGCTCGATGCCACGCTCCCGGATGGCGACCAGGTGCTCGGGACGGTCGCGGCGAGCGAGCAGCGCGCCGTGAATCGCTGGATGCAGGGTCTTCACCCGGCCGTCGAGGAGCTCGGGGAATCCAGTGACTGTGTCCACGGGGATGACGGGGACACCCGCAGTACGCAGCGCGGCCGCGGTGCCGCCGGTGGAGACGATCTCCCAGCCCAGCTGAAAGAGTCCCTGCGCGAACGCGACGATGCCGCGCTTGTCGCTGACCGAGATCATCGCTCGCGGCATGACGACTCCACGGCGTCGGGCAGCGGCACCGGCCGGCCTGCCGCGGCGGCGGCGAGCACGACACTGGGGAGCAGACGGTGCTCTGCTTCGAGCACCCGAGCAGCGAGCCGATCGGCCGTGTCTCCCGGAAGCACCGGGACCCTGGCCTGGGCCAGTACCGCGCCCCGGTCGTACACCTCGTCTACCAGGTGGACAGTGGCACCGCTCTCCCGCGCGCCACTGGCCAGGACCGCCTCATGGACCCGTTTGCCGTACATGCCCTTTCCGCCGAAATCCGGGAGGAGCGCCGGATGGATGTTGATGATGCGGTCGCGATATCGTGCCACCACCGCCGCCGGCACGAGCTTGACGTATCCCGCGAGCACCACCAGGTCCACCTGGTGGCGATCCAGGTGAACCAGCCACTCGGTCGGATCGGCGGGATTGGCGAGCGCCTCGGACGGCACTCCATGCTGGCGGGCGCGGATCAACGCCGGTGCCTCCGCGCGATCACTCACCACCAACACGATCCTCGCGGGGGCGCCCGGCTGCAACGCGCGGAGCAGCGCCTCGAGGTTGCTGCCGCGCCCCGAGACGGCCACGGCCACGCGCATCGTCATGGCGGGGGAAGGTAAGGGGAG
>JBIOUY010000230.1:0-32787 GCA_044867445.1 Gemmatimonadales bacterium | reverse complement strand
GTGGCTTTGCGGCCCCGGCTTTCGCCGGGTGTGCCTTTGTCGTGGGATGGTAGAGCCTGAGTTATCGCGCGGTACGGGGACTGTCAAGCGACCAGCCCCGCGCGGCTCGGTGCGGGTCTCCTCGGGTGATGTAGAACCCACCTACCCCACGGGCGGCGCCCGCGCCCGAGCTTGCGGCCTCCAGCCGATCAACGGGACCGCCGTTCTCCTCGGGACCCTCCTGCCTAGTCAGGCTATCGGGTCCGGACCCCGCAATTCATAGGAATTGGTCGGGTACAGACCTAGGGCCGTCAGCTGCACTTTGACGCTTGGGTGCAACCGCTTTCATTGCTGCAGTTAAGCGCTGCTGACGAGAGTCACTATCCAGCCGTGCCTGTCAACCTGAACATCGGCGACAGAGTTGGCCGACTCCGAGCCTCGGTGGGGAAGGACCAGATCTGAAGCTGCGGTGGGCAGGGACTAGGAGAGGAGGCCGTGGGCGGCGAATTGGTCGAGCGCGAGATTGACCTCCCGCCTGACCGCGTCAGGATCCCCGGTATCGGGCAAATTGCCCACCAGAGCCTCGGCGATGGCGTTGACATGATGCTGGCCGTCACAGTAGGTCCAGATCAGTGCGGCTCTCAGGCTCAACCGCTCGGCCCGGCGGCCGCTTGTGTCGTAGAGACTGAACTTGCCGTCTACCGGCCTCAAGGTGAGGTCCCGGCGGCCACGAGGATAGAAGTACTTCTGAGGGCGCTTGGGCACATCACATGACTACGCAGAAATCGGGCCCCGCTCCGTGGCCGCGCGCTTCCTTGCCGCTGGGTCTCGTCCTATGTTTCCCGTCCCCTTTTCCTGGCTCCAGGTTGAGCGAGTAAGCCGATGGCCGACACCGCCTTGATGGACAAGCTGGTATCCCTCTGCAAGCGCCGAGGCTTCGTCTTCCAGTCCTCGGAGATCTACGGCGGACTCGGCTCGGTCTGGGACTACGGGCCATTGGGAGTCGAACTCAAGAACAACGTGAAGCAACGCTGGTGGCATGCCATGGTGCACGCCCGGGAAGACATCGAGGGTATCGACGCCGCCATCCTGATGCATCCACGGGTGTGGGAAGCCTCAGGCCATGTGTCCGGCTTCACCGACCCGTTGGTCGACTGCAAGCATTGCAAGAACCGGTTTCGCGCCGACGATCCGCGCATCAAGGGTACTCCGGGTCAGCCCGACGCCCAGTGTCCGGTGTGCGGCACCAAGGGTACGCTCACCGAGCCGCGGATGTTCAACCTGATGTTCAAGACCTTCATGGGGCCGGTGGAGGAGCAGGCGGCTGTGGTCTACCTTCGGCCGGAGACCGCGCAAGGCATCTACGTCAATTATCTCAACGTGCTTCAGAGCTCCCGACAAAAACTACCGTTCGGGATCGCCCAGATCGGGAAGGCGTTTCGCAACGAGATTACTCCCGGCAACTTCATTTTTCGAACCCGTGAGTTCGAGCAAATGGAGATGCAGTTCTTCGTCAAGCCGGGCACTGACGGCGAGTGGTTCGAGCGCTGGCGCGAATGGCGGATGCAGTGGCACCACGCCCTCGGACTCCAGCCGAGCAAGCTGCAGTGGCATCAGCATGGTCCGGACGAGCTGGCCCACTATGCCCGAACCGCGTACGACATCCAATACGAGTTTCCCTTTGGGTGGCAGGAGATCGAGGGGATCCACAATCGCACCGATTACGATTTGAGCCGCCACCAGGAGTTTTCCGGCAAGAAGCTGGAATACTTCGATCAGGCTGCCAACCAGCGGTACATCCCCTACATCGTCGAGACCTCGGCCGGCGCCGACCGGGTGGCGCTGACCCTGCTGGTCGACGCCTACCGCGAGGAAGAGGTGGAGGGAGAGGCGAGAGTGGTTCTGGGGCTCGACCCTGCGGTAGCTCCGATCAAGGCCGGGGTGTTCCCCCTGGTGAAGAAGGATGGCATGCCCGAGGTCGCCGTGGAGCTATACCATGATCTCCGTAAGCGGTTCCCCACCTTCTACGATGACAGCGGAGCCATCGGCCGGCGGTACCGGCGGATGGACGAGGCCGGGACACCGTTCGGTGTGACCGTGGACGGCGAGACGGTCACCAGTCGGACGGTGACCATCCGGCACCGCGATTCAATGCAGCAGGAGCGGGTGGGCTTGGACCGAGTAGGGGAGTACGTCCTTGAGAAACTGCGGTGAACGGGAAACGGAAAACGGGAAACAGAAATCGGTGAACAGGACCGAGTCGCGCTGACGATCGTGTCCCCGTTTACTGTTCACCGTTCACTGTTCACGGCTTTCTGGATGCGCCTCTCCGATTTCGAGTCCATGATTCGCCGGCTCTCCCAGGAGGTGCCGGCGTCGTTCTTTGAGGGCGTGGCCGAAGTCGCTGTAAGCCCTCGTACGGTCCCTCATCCCACTCGACCCGAGATCTTCACCCTGGGGGAATGCATTCCCATCCCAGCCGGTGAGGGCGCCGCCAGTCACGAGGGCCAGAGCCGGATCGTGCTGTATCACGGCTCCTTTCTCGCGCTCTCGAAAATCCAGGAAGGCTTCGATTGGCGGGAAGAGGCGTGGGAGACCCTGACCCATGAGCTCCGGCACCATCTGGAATGGCGTGCCCGAGCTCCCGATCTGGAGAATTTCGACTGGGCGGTGGAACAGAATTTTGCCCGTCAGGAGGGTGAGGCCTTTGACCCCGGCTTCTATCTCGAGGGGCAGTCCGTAGCGCCCGATCAGTATCGAGTGGACCAAGACATCTTCCTCGACCGGGTGGTGGACGAGCTTCCCAGTGAAGTGCCAATAGAATGGGCGGGACTGATGTACCGCGTGCGAATACCTCGCGACGCTACCCTGCCATGCTTCGTCGAGCTCAGCGGCGTCGCCGCACCACCGGCCGGCGAACTGGTGCTGGTGCTCCGCCGCAAGGCTGGCGTTCTGGACCTCTTCCGGTCCACCAAAGTGTTCGCCACCGAGGCGCGCGCGCAACGCTCGCGCTGAGTGCTATATTTCTCGCCCCAACCATCGCCGAGCCACACTCATGATCTATCAGGTCGTCACCCCGCTCAGCGGCGACGAGGTCATCCGCCGGGCCAAGAAGTTCTTCACCGAGCGGGTGCCGATGCAGGCTGCCTACCCGGAAAAGGAAGGGCCGACGTTCCTGGTCCTGCGCGGCCAAGGCGGGGAGGAGATCGCGATCGCCGCCTTGCCGGCCGCCAATGGAACCCGGGTTCGGGCTTCGACCCTGTTCTTTGATCAGCCAGTCGACCGGTTCCTGGCGACACTCCCCGCCATCGAAGAAGGCGCGGCATGAGCGCGCCCCTGCCGCTTCGGGTCATGGTCGAAGAAGCCTGGGACCAGATCAATCTGAATCTGCCCACAACGACCCGACTGGGCGAGCTGAAGCGCATGGCCCTCGAGGCCACCAGAATTTCCCGCGATCCCTCCGGGTATGTCCTTAAGTTTCGGGGCGCCGAACTGGACGACGAGAGCCGGACGCTGGCGGAAGCGGGACTGGTCCCGAACGGCGCGTTGATCGTCCTGCGCCGCCGGCGCCGGCCGGTGCGGTAGGTCCAATCGTGCCGCTCTCTCTCGTCACCAGCCGTGCGCTCACCGTTGTTGCCGCCGGGTTCCTCGGGTTCGACGGGGCAACCTTGCTGGGACTGGGGATCTGGGCCGGTCGCACGTCGCTGGCCGTGGTCGGTCTGGTCCTGTTCCTGTCCTCTGGCCTCGTGCTGCTCTATTGGCGCCGCTATCAACGCCGAATCGAGGAGATTGCCGCCGACCGGGAAACGCTCCGGGAGGAGGTGAAGGAGCTGCGGAACCTGTTGCATCCGTGAAATGGCGGTTCCCCTCTTCACTCACCCGGCTTGCCTTCGGCACGATCCCGGATCCGATCACCCCGAGACTCCCGCTCGGCTGCGCGTTCTGCTGGAGCGCGCCCGGAGCGATTCTCAGGTAGAGGTCAGTGAGGTGCCGGCCGCGACGACTGAAGCGCTGCTGCTGGTTCATCCCCGCCAATACCTCGCCGGCCTCGAGGCGATGAGCGCCCGCGGTGGCGGCGCGCTCTTCCTGGACACTATTCTGAACCAGGCGAGCTGGGAGGCGGTCGTGGGAGCGACGGGCGCCGTTCTCGCGGCTGTGGATCACGCACACCGGGGCCGCGGCGGTGCATTTGCAGCGGTCCGTCCGCCCGGTCACCACGCGTTGGCCAATCGGGGAATGGGGTTTTGTCTGGTCAACAATGTCGTCATAGCCGCACGTCACGCCCAACGTGCCGGCCGTGCCCGAATCCTGATCATCGACTGGGATGTGCACCACGGCAACGGGACGCAGGCGCTGGTAGAGGCCGACCCCACAGTGCGATACGTCTCGCTGCACCAGCACCCCTGGTATCCCGGAACCGGAATGGCCGATGAGCGTGGGGTCGGCAACGTGTTCAACGTGCCCCGAGGACCGGGAAAGCCCCCATCGCTTTATGTGGGTGATCTCTGGGCCGCCATCATCGCCGCGACCACAGGCTGGGCTCCGGACCTGGTTCTGATTTCGGCCGGCTTTGATGCGATGGCCGGTGATCCTCTCGGCGGGTTCACGCTGGAGCCGGTGCACTACGCCGAGCTCACCACTCGCTTGCGAGATCACCTGCCAACCGTGCCGATTGTCGGCCTGCTCGAAGGAGGCTATATCCCCGAGCGATTGGCCGAGGGGGCGCTGGCGCACGTTCGCGCGCTCGCCTAGTCTACCAGTTCTTCGGAGCACTCTATGACGACGACGACCACGACGAGGAGCAGCGTGCCCCAGCACCTGCGGATGGAGGCCGAGGTTCTCGAGCTGCGCACCCGGCATCCGTTCATCATCGCTCGTGGCGGCCAGAGCGAATACCGGACGATCTGGGTGCGCCTGCGGGACCGGGAAGGTTGTGAGGGGTGGGGAGAAGCAGCGCCCAGCAAATTCTACGGCGAGACCGCCGAGACGGTGCTCTCGGCCTTGAATCTGTATGCCGGCGTCATGCCCGAAGATCCTTTCGATATCGAAGAGGCGGAACGTCGGTGGCAGCTCACGCTGCGGGGCAACCCGTCGGCACGGGCGGCGCTCTCCTCGGCGCTGCATGACTTGGTGGGGAAGCGACTCGGCATTCCGGTGTATCGGCTTTGGGGACTGGACCCGGCTAAGGCACCACGCTCCACGTTCACCATCGGGCTGGATAGCGCCGAGCGGATCCGAGCCAAAGTACTCGAGGCCGAGCCATATCCCATTCTCAAGATCAAGCTGGGGACCGACCGCGATATCGAAATCCTCAAGACCATCCGGGACGTCACCGACAAGGAGATCCGAGTCGACGCGAACTGCGGATGGACGGTGAAGCACACCATCCGCATGCTCCCCCTGCTGAAGGAATTCGGAGTGACCGTTCTGGAGCAGCCGCTCCCTCCGTCCGAGCTCGACGGGCTCGCCACCATCACCCATGCGGCGGACATTCCCGTCATAGCCGACGAGAGCTGCCTCACCAGCGCCGATATTCCGCCCCTGGTTGGGAAGGTCGATGGTATCAACATCAAGCTGGCTAAGTGTGGCAGCCTGCGTGAAGCGCTCCGGATGATCGCCATTGCTCGGGCGCACGGCATGATGGTTATGGTCGGATGCATGATCGAGAGCTCGATCGCGATCACCGCCGCGGCCCACTTTACGCCCCTGGTGGATATTGTGGACCTCGACGGCGCGGCGTTGCTGGCGTCCGACCCATTCGTAGGAGCAACCATCGATGACGGCCAGGTGACCCTACCGACTGGCCCGGGGCTTGGCCTCCGGCGGAGATGACCTCGCGCTTCGCTCAAGTCGCGCTCCCGCTTCCCCTCGCATCCTCGTACACCTACCGCATACCTGAGACGCTGGGCGATCGGATCATACCGGGCGCCCGGGTCGTGGTTCCCGTGCGCCGCAAGGAGATCATTGGGGTGGTCGTCTCCAGTGACGCGGCCCCGCCATCCGCCGCGCCTCGCGACATCCTCGCGGCACCTGACACTGAGCCAGCCGTTCCGCCCGGGCTGCTCGCCACCGCAGAGTGGATCGCCGGGTACTATGGAGCACCGCTCGGGCTGACGCTCAAATGCATGCTCCCCGCCGGACTGTGGGGTGCGTCGAAGGTGGTCGCAGTGGTCACGCCGGGCGCTCGAAGCACCGGTGGACTGGCCGGCGAGGTCTTGGAGTGGCTGGAGCGGAAGGGAGGCGAAGCCTCCGTCGCGGCCGCTGCGCGGGCACTCCGGCGCCCGATTTGGGACGTGCTCGAGCGACTCGGCCGGGTTGGAGCCGTAACCCTCCGCATCGAGCATCCCGATACCGACGCGGCCGCCTTGACCGAGCGCGTCGTGACCATCGTGCGTGACGCCCCCACGTTGCTGGAACGCGACTCGCTCTTCAAGCGTCGGCCCAAGCAGCGCGGGCTGTTTGAGGCCCTCGAGGGGCTCGGCGGAAGCGCACAGTACCGGCATCTCACCACCCAGCTGGGATTCTCCGCTAATGTGGTGCGTGCCCTGGAGCAGGAGGGGCTGGTGCGGGTCGAGAAGGCGGAGCGGGTGCGCGATCCGTTCGCCGGTTCGCCGGCATCGCCTCCGCCTGGTCCTTTGACTCCCGCTCAGGAGGCGGCCCTCCAGGCTACCGTCTCGATGTCGAGCGGCGAAGGCGCGCTGCTGTTCGGAGTGACCGGGAGTGGGAAAACCTTGGTGTATCTGGAGGCGGTGCGCCGAGTATTGGCCGAAGGAAAGAGCGCGATCGTGCTGGTGCCCGAAATTGGGCTGACCCCGCAGACGGTGGGCCGCTTGCGTGGTGCCTTCCGCGAGCAGGTAGCCGTGCTGCACAGCGCGCTTTCAGATGGTGAGCGGGCCGACGCCTGGCGCTTGCTTCGGCGGGGTGACCGGCGGGTCGCGGTGGGCGCCCGCTCGGCGGTCTTCGCTCCGGTCACGGAGCTTGGCATCATCGTGGTGGACGAAGAGCATGAGGCCAGCTACAAGAACGGCGAGACGCCGCGCTACCATGCACGTGACGTTGCCGCGGTACGCGCCCGCATCGAGGGTGCCCGCTTGCTACTCGGGAGCGCCACGCCCTCATTGGAGAGCATGGCGCGGGGGGGACGGAGTCTCCGACTGCTGCGCCTGCCGGAGCGGATCGCCGCCCGCCCGCTTCCCCGGGTAGAGATGGTGGATCTTCGAGCCGCTCCCAAGGCGACTGGTGGTCCGCTCGCCTGGTCCGAGGCGCTCGATGCGGCCGTGGTCGCAACCCTTGCCCGGCGGGAGCAGGCGCTCCTCCTCCTCAACCGGCGCGGCTTCGCGTCCTTTCTGCAGTGTCCGGACTGTGGTGAGGTCTGGCAGTGCCCCCGATGCAGTATTTCCCTCACCGTGCACCAATATCCCCCGGGACTTCGGTGCCACTATTGCGATCATCGCGAGCCGCTCCCGCTGACCTGCCGGGCTTGCGCCAGCCCGGTCCAGGAGATGCGCGGGATCGGTACCCAACAGCTGGAACGGTTCCTCGCCGAACGGTACCCCACCGCGCGCGTGGCCCGTATGGATCTTGACACGACCAGCACCAAGTGGGCGCACCAACGGATCCTGGCATCGGTGGAGGCGGGGCAGGTGGATCTGCTCATCGGTACCCAGATGATCGCCAAGGGATTGGACTTCCCCAACGTGACCCTGGTAGGCGTGGTGGATGCCGATATTGCGCTCTACCTGCCTGACTTCCGGTCGTCCGAGCGCACCTTCCAGCTCGTCGCGCAGGTAGCCGGGCGTGCGGGGCGCGGACCCAAGGGTGGAAGCGTTCTGGTGCAGACCCGTCACCCCATGCACCACGCGCTGGTCCGTGCCGCGGCTCACGATGTTGACGGATTCGTCGAGGAGGAGCGCGCGCTGCGCCGGTTCCCGCCATATCCACCTGAGACTGCTCTGGTGAATCTGCTGCTCTCCGGGCCTGACGAACGGGAGGTGGGGAGCGCCGCGGCGGAGGTGGCCGACTGGTGCTCGGCTCTAATCGGACGCTATGACTTGCCGATCACGGTGCTTGGACCAGCGCCGTGTCCATTAGCCCGGATCAAAGACCGCTGGCGCTGGCACGTGCTGCTCAAGGGACCGTCGAAATCGTTGGGAAGGGTAGTGCGCTATGCCGCGCGCCGGTTGCCTCGGAGGCGAACGATTCGGGTGGTGCTCGATCGCGATCCGCTATCGCTCCTGTGAGCCGGCCGCCGTGCGATACCCGATCTCAGCTCCGAGATACACGATCCGTCTGGCGGCCGGCTCGAAGTAGCGTGCCGCGGTCGCGTTGGCTGTGACGGCACTGATGTACTTCCGATTCCACAGGTTGTTGACCCCGACGAAGGGCACCAGCTGCATCGTCCCCGCCTCTCCATTCCAGCCGACTCGCAGGTTGGTCACCCCGGCCCCCCACGCATCCACGTAGACATTGTTCGCGTCATCGGCCACCACCGAAGAGCTGATCGTGTGATCGGCGTCGACGAAGAAGCCGGGCCCAAAGCTGCTGCGGAGACCGAATCGCCAGAAGTGCTCCGGCACCCCGGGCAACCGGTTGCCGTCGAGCGTGTCGACCGCGGCACCGTTGACCACCTTGTAGTCGGCGAAGCGGAAATGGGAGTAGGTGTAGGCCCCGCTGAGGGTGAGCCAGCTGACCGGCGTGAGCGAGAGGCCGATCTCCGCGCCGTCATTGTGCGTCTTGCCTGCATTCTGGAAGAAGGCGCTCCCACCAATCTCCTGGAACTGGACGATGGCATCGGTGATCCGGCCCAGGAAGAATGCGACCGAGTAGCTCACGTGCGGGACTGGCTGGCCTCGTGCACCGATCTCGTAGTTCACCGCGCGCTGCGGCCTGAGACCCTCATTGAACCCGCCGCTGACACCCGGTCGGTTCCGCAGCTCCGTGGTCGTGGGCGTCTCGAATGAGGTGGAGAGGTTGACATAGGGAACGAACTGATCTTGATAGGCCCAGCTCACGCCGAGGTTTCCGCTCAACGCCGCCATCGTGTGGGCACCGCTGTCGTCCGTGCCGTCGAGCAGATAATGGTCCAGCACATCGAAACGCACCCAGTCGTAGCGGGTGCCGGCATTGACCAGCCACTCCGACCGGACGCCCAGGGGCCAGACAATCTGGGCGAACGGGCCGATCTCCGAGACCATCTCGCGTTGATCAACGAAGATGGTCGTGGTCGGGGCGCCATCCACCGAGCGAAAGTGCTGTCGGTTGTCGCGCATGAGCTGCGCATCGGTGCCGACAGTGAGGCGAGGGGCCTGCGAACCGGCTCCCAGGCGGTGGGCGCCACTCAGCCGGAGTCCTCCAACGACACGACCGATGTCGATGAAAGTCCCCGCGTTGGGAGCCGGGTCGATATCCGGCGGCGTTGCGACTGGGTTCTTGAGATTGCGGAGCACACCGAAGGCGACCACCGAATACTCGTTTCCGGCGGCGTCGAAATGACGCACTCCAATCGACAGCTGCTCCTGGTCCACGTCCTTGTCCGCGTCACGCCTGATATTGTTGGGCGCCGCCGAATCGGCATTCGCTAGGTACTCTGCTAAAGTGAGCGCGCCCGGATTCTCGGCCCTGGGATCATCCGCAACACTGAAGCGGAAGGTGGCGAGGGTCGAGCCAGTGGCAACCCAGTCCACCCCGGCGTTCAGGAGACGCGCTTCGGCCGCGCTGTGCTGCCGGAACCCGTCGGTCTTGAACTGAGAGATCGAAAGCGTTCCGCTGACCGGACCCGTCCGGCCGGAGGTCCAGCTCTGCCATTTGTAGAAATCGTCGTTCGGCTCCTCTCCCGTCCCGCCCTGTGCCCTGACCCGCTGCGCGAAGGGGCCGGCCGCTGCAGGCTCGCTGGTGAGTGCGATGACTCCGCCCGAGGCATTGCCGTAGAGTGACGAGCTCGCTCCCTTCAGCACCTCCACCCGGCCGAGATTGGCAAAATCGACGTTGCTGAGCTGGCTCTGTCCATCGGGCAGAGTTTGCGGAACGCCGTCCAGGAGGATCTTGAGCCCCCGCACCCCGAAGTTCGAGCGACTACCGAAGCCGCGGATCGAGATGCGCTGGTCGAGCGAGAAATTGTAGCGGTTAGAGACGACCACCCCGGGGAGGTTGTTGAGCGCCTCGTCGAGACCGATGGTCTGCTGACCCCTTTGGATGGCCTGGCGGTCCAGCACGCCAACTCCGTAGGGCACCCGGCTCAGAGGCTCTTCGGTCCGGGTGACCGAGACCTTGATCTCCGGTAGGCGCCGGACCTTGGTAGTGTCCGAACCGAGCGTGTCAGCCCGGCCGGGTTGTTGGGCGAGAAGGGGCGAGGGGAATCCGCCGGTGAGGAGGGACAGGCCGAGCGGTGCAATCAGGAGGACGACCGACCAGCGACGCATTGCCCCTCTCCATGAGACAGACCTGTATCAGGGATGATGATGGTAGCCAGGGGTCAACGCAAGTCTGCGTGGTGCTTGAACCAATCCCGCTCCCGGCCTAGCTTTCCACCCTCCTATGACCGAGGCCACTTACACCGCTCCCGACTTTTCCAAGCCGCCGTTTGCCGGCGCCCCCGACGCTCATTTCGCCCCGCTCCCCGGCGATGGCGTCCTCCCCGAAGGGTTCTTCTCCACCTCCAATCTTCCCACCTACATCAAAGTGGCGGGACAGTGGCTCGCTCCCTCACGGCCGCGGATGGACTGCGTGGTAGTGAAGCGGGAGGGAGGCCTGGAGACCATCGAGCCCCGCCGGCTCCGGCGGGGTGAGCTGGTGGCTATGGGGGAGGCCGAAGACGGCACTCAAGGCATCGTGGTTCACACCCAGGGATTTCTGGGAGGGGTCCATGGCGCCAATGAGTTTCGCTTCATGTCTACCGAGGTGAGCCGCGAACGTCCGGTCAACTATGAGGAGCTGGCCGCGCGAGTGGGAGAGGAGAAGCGACGGGGAGGCTATCTCGTGTGGGTCATCGGTCCGGCGCTGGTGCACTCCAGGGCTCGCGCTGACTTCGAATGGTTCATTCGCAACGGATACGTTCAGGCTGTGCTGGCAGGCAATGCCGTGGCGGTTCACGACATCGAGGCGGCGATCTTCGGTACCACACTTGGCATGAGCAACACGGGACAGCCTACCGAGGGCGGCCACGGTCTGCACATGCGAGCCATCAACAAAGTGCGCGCCGCCGGCTCTATCGAGGCGGCAGTGGCTACTGGTCTGATCAAGAGCGGGATCATGCATGCGTTGGTGATCCAGCGCATTCCCTACGTTCTGGCCGGATCCATTCGAGATGATGGTCCGCTTCCCGGAGTCTATTCGGACACCCTCGCGGCCCAGGACGCCATGCGAGAGCACACGGTCAAGGCGAGCGGAGCGGTCTTTGTGGCTACTGCGCTTCACGCCATCGCGGTGGGGAACATGCTGCCAGCCTTCTATCAATGCGACGGCGTTCCGGTCCCACTGATGACGATCTGCGTGGACCAGACCGAGTTCGTGGTCAACAAGCTGCGAGACCGGGGCACCCATCAGGCATACGGCGTCGTCACCAATGCCCAGGACTTCATGCACGTTCTCCGGTTCTATCTCGAGCGCTGGGAGCAAAGCGCGACATGAATGCGCCGCTTCGCCCGGAGCCAGGACGTAGCGGTTCAGAGGCTGGCTGGACCCGCCTGGCGCAGGCCGTCGCAGAGATCGTCCCTCCCGATCAGGTGGACGCAGTCTGGACCTTCGCCCCGCTTCGGCGCGAGGGGCGCGAATGGGGCACAGCGGTGCTCTCGCGGGTGGACGGCGAGCGGCGGCGGATCTACACCGCCCGCTACGCCCTCGCGATCAAGGGCAAGGAGCGGGGGAAGTTCGAGGCCACAGTTCAGGAGGTCGGGAGCGGACCGGTCGAGGCCCTCACCCGACTGCTGCAGGAGGCCCAGAAGCGGATCGATGATGAGCAGCCGCCGCTCCCCGTCTTGCCCGCCACCTGGTTTGCCACATCTGACCATGGCCCACCTCGATAGGGATGAGGGGGCTGCCCTCCTTGAACGTTTCCGCCGCTTCCTTCGAGATCATCGGCTGCCGGTCACGCGTCAGCGAGACCTGGTAGCGCAGACCGTCCTGCTGGCCGAGGACCACCTCTCGGTCGACGGGATCCGTCGCAGGCTCCGGGACAAGGGCGAGCAGGTGGGCACGGCCACGGTTTACCGTACTTTGGATGTGTTGTTGGAGAGCGGACTGATCCGGGCCCATGACTTCGGCGAGGGGTTCAAGCGTTACGAGGCCATGCCGGCTCAGGCTCACCACGAGCACCTGATCTGCGAACGATGCGGCCGAGTGGTCGAGTTCCAGAATGAGCGGTTGGAGCGAATGCTCCCGATCATCGCCGACGAACACGGGTTTCAGCACGATCGCCACCGGGTCGAGATTTATGGCATCTGCCGGGAGTGCCGGCAGCGGGAGCTGGCGCCCTTGTGAGCGAGCCCGTCACCCTTGGATTGTTCGTCGCCTTCGCCGCCGGCCTGCTGAGCTTTCTCTCGCCCTGCGTCCTGCCACTGGTGCCTTCTTACATCGGCTTTTTGACTGGGATGTCGCTGCCCGAAATGGGAGCTCGGCGACGGGTGGCGCTGGTGCACGCGGTGCTCTTCGTCGCCGGCTTTTCACTGGTCTTCGTGCTCCTGGGCGCGAGTGCGACGGCGCTCGGCCGGGCGCTCAATCATTACCAGGTCTGGCTGCAGAGAATCGGCGGCCTGCTCATCATCGCCTTCGGCCTGGTTTGTCTCGGCGCGATCAACCTCGGCTGGATGGGTCAGGAGCGACGAGTGCACCTGGAGGAAAAGCCAGTGGGGTATCTCGGCTCGACCTTGGTGGGCATGGCATTCGCCGCGGGATGGACGCCGTGCATCGGGCCAGTGCTGGGGGGGATTCTCGGCCTTGCCGCCACCTCCGAGGATGCTTCGCGGGGCATGCTGCTGCTCGCGGTCTACTCCGCGGGGCTGGCAGTTCCGTTTCTGATTGCTGCCTGGGCGATCGAATCCTTCTTGGAGTGGTTCCAGCGGTTTCGCCGGTTTCTCCCCTGGGTTATGCGGGTCAGCGGCGCGTTGTTGGTCTTCGTCGGTGCCCTTCTGGTGAGCGGCGAGTTCACCCGACTTGCGGGATGGCTTCAGCAGCTGACCCCCGAGTTCCTCAGGAATCAGCTCTAGCCTCCGAGTATCTCGCCGCAAAGTCCACGACGCAGATTTGCTGGTACTCTCGATGAGGGCCACAAGCGGCTCCTGCCGCGGCATAGTCGCGGTCCAGAAGCGTCTTGCGATGTCCCCGGTCCCTTACGCCGTCATCGATGAGCAGCAGGAGCACCACATCCCGGGCGGGGTTGCTGCCTACGGCGATGCTCTCCCCGGCTGTGACATCCCAACGACCGTAGCGGCTCATGCGGCCGGCCGGTGTGCTGGAATCGGTGCCACGATGGCCTAAGCCCCCGATCGGACCCTGGTCCCGTACGTGGTCGCGCGCCGCGCGGGACAAGCCAGACGAGCTTCGAAGCGATCCCATGGGTCGGGTCTGTCGCAGCACTCGAATCGCCTCCTCGACCGCCCGGGCGCCTTCCTCGGTGCGAAGACCGGGACGAGCGGGGCGGTGCAGCAGCGTGCCCTCGAAGTTCGGCAGCAGCACCTCGAGATAGCGGGCGTACCCAGTCGGGTCCCGACGCAGTTGATTGAGCTCGGCGATGATCGAAACGGCCAGCGAATCGTATCGATTCCGGGGTGGCTGCTGACTGGCAAGGGGAACCGGAAGAGTGAGAAGCACCAGGAGCGCGATCAGTCGGATACGGCTTCTTCCTCCAGCTCTTCCTCCAGCTGCTGCCGGCGGAGCAATTCCCAATACCTCCCACCGCGGGCTATCAGGTCCACATGGGTGCCCTCTTCCACGATCCTGCCGGCATCGAGCACCACGATCCAGTCCGCTTCTCGTACCGCGGCGAGGCGATGGGATACGATGATGCTGGTGCGGCCCTCGAGTGCGCCGCGCAGTGCTTTGAGGATTCGGGCCTCGGTCTGGGCATCAACGGCGCTCAGCGCATCATCGAGTACAAAGATCGGCGGATCCTGCGCCAATGCCCGGGCGATGGCCGTCCGTTGCTTCTGCCCTCCGGACAGGTTGATTCCTCGCTCACCCAGAAGCGTGTCGAACCCCCGTGGCAGAGAGGGAATCGCCTCCGTGAGCTGGGAGACTTCCGCGGCTCGTTCCAGGCGGCCATCGTCGGGCGCGCCCAGCAAGACATTCTCTCTCACGGTTTCACCGAAGAGGAAGGTCTCCTGGGGGACGAATCCTACGGCGCGATGCAATTCTGGAAGGGAGAGCTGTCGCAGGTCGATACCATCAAACCGGACCGAACCACGGTCGGGATCGTATGCTCGGACCAGCAGGTCGACCAGGGTGGACTTTCCCGCGCCGGTTGCGCCAACCACCGCGAGCGAACGGCCGGGCGGAACCTTGAAGCTGATGTCCTGCAGGACCCAGCCGCGTTCGGCTGCTCCAGGGTAGCGGAACCACACCCCATCGAACTCCACGGCGCGTCCGCCGTGCGCGGTCGGAAGCGCTGTCGACGCAGTCGGGCTCGTGATCGCCGGCCGCTCGCGGAACAACTGGTTGATCCGTGCCATGGACGCGGCGCCCCGCTGAACCAGACTGATCGCCCACCCGAGCGCGATCATCGGCCACACCAGCATGGCCAGATAGACTCCGAACGCAATGAACTCGCCCACGGTCACTCGGCCAGCCATGGCCAGCCGGCCCCCGGCGTAGAGCACGGTGACCGCGCTCAACCCACCCAGCAGTGTGAGCAAGGGATAGAACAGGCCCTGTACCCTGGCGAGGCCAACATTCCGGTCGAGGTACTCCTGGCTCAGCTTGTGGAACTGGCGGATCTCCGCCTGCTCCTGACGGTAAGCTCGCACCACGCGGACACCTGAAAGGTTCTCGTGCGCCTGACTGGTGAGGTCCGCGAATTGAGCCTGGATGGCCTGGGACCTGCGGTGGATAACCTGGCCCAGCGAGACCATCGCGATGGGTAAGCCGACGAGCGGGATCAAAGCCAGGAGAGTGAGTCGCGGGCTGATGCCCATCATGGCGGGTGCAATTAGGAGCGCCCGCATGATAGTATCCACTAGATACATCAGCGCGGGGCCTGCGACCATGCGCACGGCCAGCAGGTCATTGGTAGTGCGGGACATCACATCGCCGGTGGGATACCGGTCATAAAATTCGGCCGACATCCGCTGCAGATGCTGATAGAGCCTGTCCCGCAGATCGGTCTCGACCCTGCGGCTGCCGCTGTTGAGCAGTTGGCGCATGCCGAACCGGGCAACGCCTCCAAGCAGGGCTACGCCCAGGAGGAGCGCCACGGCAGACTGGACCTCGCGAAACGAGGAGCCGCGGCGCAAGGCGTCAATCCCGTGCTGCAGGAAGCGGGGACCGAGGGCATTGAAGAAATTGGAGATGGCGACTAGCGCCAGGCCGAAGGCATAACTTCGGCGGTAGGTCAACAGGTAAGGCCAGAGGGACCGCAGCTCGTTCATGATCGTCGGCTGGAATGTCACCGAGTCGCGGAACCCGGGCAAGTCATACTCAAGGAGGGATCGATGTCGAGAACCATGCTCGCAGCGCTGGCGTTGGCGGCGGTCGCGGCCTGCGGCCGTGGCGACAAGAAGAATGTTGCGTCAGCCGACAGCCTCAACCGCGATCTACAACTGGCGCCCGTGGACTCCAGCGCTCCAGTGAACGCCTCGGCCGACACGGCGCGCGCGGATACCGCGACCGCAGGGGCGGCCCCGGCGCCGGAAACTCCGGCACCGAAGCCCAAGGCGAAGCCGAAGCCGGCAGCAGCACCCAAACCCGCGACTGAGCCCAGCCCTGCGCCGGCGCGGAACCGAGTCGAACCCATTCCAGGCCATCCCGCGCCTGGCAGCGAGACGGCACCAGCGGCGGCCGCAAAGGAACTCCCAGCCGGCACCAGCTTCTCAGCCAGCACCGACGCCGAGATCCGCTCTCAGAAGAACAAGGTCGGGGATGAAATCACCGCTACCGTGGGAGCGGACGTCAAGGATGCCAGCGGCAGAGTCGTAATTCCCGCAGGTTCGCAGGTGACGCTAAAGGTCACCGCCATTAAGGAGTCCGAGCGCAAGTCGGACACGACCGGGACGTTGACCCTGGATGCGACCGCGGTCTCCGTTAACGGCAAGTCCCAGCCCATCAACGCATCGATCTCCAATGTGAAGACCCAACTCCAGGGCCGGAAGACGAATGCGGGCGACATCGCGAAGGTGGGAGCCGGGACGGCGGTGGGTGCCGTGGTCGGCCGAGTGCTGGGCGGCAGCACCAAGGGCGCCGTTATCGGCGGAGTCATCGGTGGTGCGGTGGGCGCGCAGCGCGCGGTCGAGACCAAGGACCGCGACGTAGTGGTTCCCCAGGGCACGGTCGTGACCCTGACGCTGGATGACAAGCTGATAGCGACAAGCCAGTAAGCAGGGAGCAGTGAAAGGTGACAGGTGACAGGTGACAGGTACATTTCACCTGTCACCTGTCACCTGTCACCTTTCACGTCTCACCGTAGTTCAGTATCCCGCCGCCCCTCCTCCCCGTCTCGGGTCGCTCACCCCTTGCCAGCCCGCCGGGGTGCGGATGATCGCCTCTACATCGCCCCAGTATCCTCGCGATTTCACCTCGTGACCTCTGGCGCGCAGGCTGTCGAGCGTGGCACCGGGAAACGCGTCCTGTTCCGTCACCAGAACGTCGGGTAGGCCCTGGTGATGAATCCGGGGCGCCTCTACCGCCTGAGCCAAGGCCATCCGATGATCGATGACGTTGGAAATGACGTGATATACCATGGTGATAATCCGTGGTCCGCCCGGTGTTCCCACGATGAGATGGAGTTGCCCCTTGGGATCGAGTACGATGCTCGGCGTCATGGCCGATAGCATCCGTTTGCCAGGGGCGATCGCATTCGCTTCTCCCTGCACCAGGCCGTACATGTTCGGCTTTCCCGGCGCGGTGGCAAAGTCGTCCATTTCATCGTTGAGCAGAAAGCCGGCCCCGGTGACGGTCACCGCACTTCCGTAGCTGTTGTTCAGGGTGGTGGTACAGCTCACTGCGTTCCCTTGGTCATCCACCACGGAATAGTGGGTCGTGGAGGAACCAGATCGGGCGCTGGTCTCGAATTTCGGCGTCGGACTGGCCCGTTCACCGATCTCATGGCGGAGCTCTGATGCGTAGCTCTTGGAAAGCAGATGATCTACCGGATTGTGGACGAACGCGGGGTCACCCAGATAGGTATTTCGGTCGGTGAAGGCTCGCCGCATCGCCTCCGCTTCGCGATGAATCAGGGCAGGGGACCCAAAGGGCGGAAGTGGGGCATACCCCTCCATGATGTTGAGAATCTCCCCCATCGTGACCCCGCCGGACGAGGCTGGTGGCATGGAGTAGATGGTGTACCCGCGGTAGCTGATTGTGATTGGAGTCCGCCACACTGCGCGGTAGCTCGCCAGATCCTCGAGCGAGATGAGGCCACCGCCGCGCGCCATCTCCGCCGCAATGAGTTCCGCCACCCGTCCACGATAGAACCCGGCACTGCCGCTGTCCCGGATCGCCTCCAAGGTGGCGCCGAGATCGGACTGTCGCAGGATGCTACCCGGCTCCGGCCGCTTTCCGCCCGGTAAGAAACTGGCGAGCGAAGCCGGATAGAGCACCAAACGGGCGCTGTCACCCGCGATCGATTCGCTACGATAGTTGTCCACCTCGAAGCCTTCGCGGGCCAACCGGATGGCAGGGCCGATCACGGTGGCAAGAGGTAACCGCCCGTATCGCCGATGCGCCTCGACCAGCCCCGCCACGGAGCCCGGCACTCCAGCGGCGAGTTGCCCCGTGATGCTGCGTTCGGTGGGTTCACCCTGGGGATCGAGATACATGTCCCGGGACGCGTGCGAAGGAGCGGTCTCGCGATAATCCAGCGCCTGGGTCGTCCCATCCCGGAGGCGAATCACCATGAAACCACCGCCGCCGATGTTTCCGGCTTCCGGGTGGACCACGGCCAAGGCGAATCCAACCGCAACAGCCGCATCGACAGCACTGCCGCCTTGCTGCAGAATGTCGCGACCGACCTCGCTTGCGATCGGGCTTCCCGAGACCACCATCGCGCTGTGTCCCTCGCTAACCCGCGCCTTTCCGGCGTAACGCCAGGCAGACGCCGCTCCGGTTGCCGGGGTAGGGGAAGGATTGGCTCCGCACCCCGGCAGGAACAGCAGGAGTGCGAGGGGAGGTAGCAATCGCCAGGCACGACGGAGCGGCACGAGGGTCCTCACTGGAAAGATGAAAGTGCGGCGGTTAGGTTGCCCCGCGAATCCAACGCGCTCTAATTTAGCCCCAGGCTGGCGCCTGGATACTCCTACGTCTCGCGCACGTGGCTGACGACTACCTCGACTCGCGCCTGACCGAACGGCGCAACCCCCGCAGCTCAACCATCGACACTGCTGCCGCACTCGAGATCGTCGATCTCATCGGCGGGGAGGACACGACGGTGCCCGCCGCGGTGGCCCGGGCCAGAGTGGAGATCGCCCGTCTCATCGAATTCATCGAGACGGCGTTTCGCGCTGGCGGCCGGCTGATCTACGTCGGCGCGGGCACCAGCGGCCGGCTCGGCGTGCTCGACGCGGCCGAGTGCCCACCCACGTTCGGCACGCCGCCGGAGATGGTCGTAGGCGTGATCGCGGGCGGGTCGCCCGCCGTTTTGCGGTCGGTGGAGGGAGCGGAGGACGACGTCAACGCGGCGATCGCCGAAATGGACTCGCGCCGGGTGAGTGCCAACGATGTGGTGGTGGGAATCGCGGCCAGCGGTACGACGCCATTCGTGCGCGCCGCTCTCTCCCGCGCCCAGGCACTGGGCGCCCGCACCGCACTGGTCTCCTGTTCTGAGCCTCCCGCCGTGCTGCGGGACACCTGCGACGTGTGTGTCACTATTCTGGTAGGACCCGAGATCGTGACGGGCTCCACTCGCATGAAGGCGGGTACCGCCACCAAGCTGGTCCTGAATACCCTCACCACCGGTGCCATGATCCGGGTGGGAAAAGTGTACGGCAATCTCATGGTCGACCTGCGCGCGTGGAACGACAAGCTGGTTGACCGGGGACAGCGGATCGTGATGGAGACGACCGGGCTTGGGCGGGAGGAGGCGCGGAGCGTCATTGCGGCAGCCGATGGGAAGGTGAAGACCGCCATTGTCATGGCCCGCCGCGGCGTCTCCCGCGATGAGGCCGAGCAACTGTTGGCCGAGCACGCGGGCCGGCTGCGGCCGATCGTGGGCGACCCGCCACCGGTGCGGGTCGGATGAGCGAGGCCCCCACGCTTGCGGTGGGTCTCATGTCCGGCACCTCGCTCGATGGAGTGGACGCGGCCCTGGTGAGGATCAATGGGCCCACCCAGGCCACGCTGCTGGATTTCATCACTCGCCCTTACACCCACACCGAGCGGGCCGAGCTCCAGGCCGCCCTGGACCCGTCGCCCGTACACGGTCGTTCCGCCGCCCCCGCGCTGGCTCGTCTGCACGTGCATCTCGCGGAGTGGGCCTCCGAGGCGGTGCAGACGCTGCTGGTGCAGGCCCGCACGCCTGCTTCGGAGCTGACCCTGATCGCCTTTCCGGGGCAGACGATCTGGCACGAGCCGCCCGCAGTCTCGTGGCAATTGGGAGAGCCGGCCATCCTGGCTGAGCGGTTCGGCGTACGGATAGTGAGCGGGTTCCGCGCCCGCGATGTCGCCGCAGGTGGCCAGGGAGCGCCCTTGGTCCCCATGGCCGATCTCCTGCTCTTCGCCGCACCGGAGATGCCTCGAGTGCTGCTCAACCTTGGCGGAATGGCGAACGTCACCTACGTACCGCGACGGGGGCAAGAGGGCGGGGTCCTGGCTTTCGACACCGGGCCCGGCATGGCGGTGATCGACGGGGTCGCGCGGCAGCTGGACCCGCGCCGCTCCTTTGACCGCGATGGAAAGCTCGCCGCGGAGGGGACTCCTAACGAATCGGTGCTTCGGGAGCTGCTGAGTGACGTCTTCTTTGCGGCGGCACCTCCCAAGAGCACCGGCCGGGAGCGATTCGGCGAGGGATATGCCCGCGCGCTTCACGAGCGGGTGCCCGGCCCGGACGGGGTTGCTACCGCTGTCGAGCTGACCGCTCGGACCATTGCCGGCGCGGTGGGCCGCTGGATCCCCGGGGACGCGGAGGTGGTAGCTTCCGGCGGCGGCTGCCACCATCCAGGACTCATGAGCTCGTTAGAGCTCCACCTCGACGGGCTGCCGGGAGCCCATCCTCTTCGACGGTTCGATGACCTCTTCTTTCCCGGTGACGCCAAAGAGGCGGTTGCCTTCGCGCTCTTGGGCTACCTCACGCTCCACGGACAGCCCGGGAACGTGCCGTCGGCCACCGGCGCGAGCGGACCGCGGGTACTGGGGACGGTGACGCCAGCATGAGCGCTTTGGCCACTCGGATGAATACTGGACGGCTCTTACTGCCGGCACTCCGCTATCGGCCCGAGGGTGGGTTCAGCCACGAGGCGGGAATGATCGCCGATGCACTCGAGCTGGGTGTCGGAGGCTTCATCATTTTCGGGGGAACCGTCGAGGCAGTGCGCCGGCTAACCACCGATCTCCTTCGAAGAGCGGAGCGGCCACTGCTCATTGCCTCCGACCTCGAGCGGGGGGCAGGGCAGCAGATCGCCGGGCTGACCGAATTTCCTCCCCCCCTTGCATTGGCCTCGCTCAGCGATCCTGCCGCGGTTCGCTGGGCCGCCTCGGTGACCGCGCAGGAGGCTCGGGCGGTGGGGATCAACTGGGTGTTTGCTCCCGTGGCCGATCTCGATGTCCTTCCGGAAAACCCCATCGTGCAGACCCGCGCGTTTGGGAGCGATCCGCAACGTGTCGCCACCCTCGTCCGCAACTGGGTAGAAGGATGCCAGAGCGCCGGCGCGCTGGCCTGCGCCAAGCATTATCCCGGACACGGCCGCACCGCCGTCGATTCCCACGTGGCGCTCCCGGTGGTGAGCGACCGGCGAGACGTCCTGCTCGGCACCGATCTGGTTCCTTTCACGGTTGCGGTGGAAAGCGGCGTTGCATCGATCATGACCGCACACGTGGCGTATCCCGGGCTGGATGAGAGCAACCTGCCGGCCACCCTCTCGCCCCAAATGCTCCGACTCTTGCGGAGCGAGCTCGGCTTCGATGGGCTGGTGGTGACCGACGCGCTGATCATGGATGGGGCGTTGGGCGGCCGTCGGGAATCCGACGCGGCGCTGGAGGCAATCCGGGCGGGGGTAGACCTGCTGCTCTATCCCAACGATCCCCGACGGGTGCGAGACGCTCTCGATCAGGCACTCGCTAGTGGGGCGCTGGAAGAGAGTCGATTGGCGGAGGCGCTAGGACGCTATGGCCGGGCTCTCGCCTCCGCCACCGCGCCCACGCCGCCGGTCACCCGTGGTCCTTTCGAGACGGCGCCGGCTCTGGCCGATGCACTGCTCGAGGATGCCATGATTCGACGGAGTGCCCCGACCCTGGAGCCACCGCTCGATCTGATGGTAGTGGATGATGATGTTGGAGGCCCCTACCCCGCGGGGCCAAGCAGTTACACCCAGGAGGCGCTGGGGCCCGAGTTGATCGGTCGCTACACTGGCGGCTCGCGGGTACTCCTGGTGTTCGCCGAGCCCAGAGCGTGGAAGGGGCGGGCTGGTTTCGGCCCCGCCAGCCGTGAGGCGCTGCTCCATCACGCGCCGACCGCGGATCTCATTGTGCTCTTCGGCCACCCTCGTCTGCTCGAGCAGCTGCCCAGCGACGCACCCGTCTTGCTTGCGTGGCACCGGCAACAGCTGATGCAGGAAGCCGTCGCCCGCTGGCTGAAGCGGCGGCTGGCCTGAGGGTCCCCGCTTGTTCCCGACCCCACCTGTTCACCACAGGAGCAGAGGGCACAGAGAAGATCACGAAGGTGCACGAAGCAACCGACAAAACATTGTTGCTGTTCTTCGTGGTCTTCGTGTACTTCGTGGCTTCGTGGTAAAAAGCCAGAGATCTTCGTGCGCGCACGGAACCCTCGGTGCCCTTTGTGCCTCTGTGGTGAATGGGTGGGGGGAAGGTGTGGCCCTACTCGGCCGCATGATCCCTGAACCGGGGAATCAGCAGAAACGCGGGCAACCCCAGGAAAAACGTCAGCAGGAAATACTTCGCGTAGCCCAGCTGCTCCGCGATGGCCCCAGAGGCGCCGCCCGCGACAGTGCGGCTCAAGGCCAGCAGAGCAGACAGCACGGCATACTGAGTGGCCGCGTAGCGTCGCTCACAGACCGACATCAGGAAAGCAACGAACGCCGCCGTGCCCAATCCCGCCGCGAAATTCTCGAACAGCGCCACCCCGATCATGAGCGGCTTGGACGGCGCGACGGCGGCCGCGCTGGCATAGCCGAGACTGGAAAACGCCTGCACTGCGCCCAGCACCCAGAGGGATCGAAAGATGCCCCAACGGGTGGTGAGGATCCCTCCGAGAACCGCTCCCGCGACCGTCGCGATGATGCGTCCCGTGGTCAGAATCGCCCCGATCTCCTCCAGGGTGAACCCGCGATCCACCCAGAAGGGGCGCGTCATCGGCTCCATCGCGGCAATGTCGAGCTTGAAGAGGAGTGCGAAGACAGCCACCGCCCAAACCCCCGGGCGCGTCAGCAGCGCACGAAGCGGCTCCCAGATCGATGGGTGTGATGCGGATCGGCGGGCGAGGGGAAGCAGCAGCGAGGCGAACGTGAGTCCGGCAAGGAGCACGGTCGCTGTCTGGAACGACGTTCTCCAGTCCGTACGGCCCGCAAGCCAGATCAGCAGGCCGCCGGCGGTGAACATCGAGACCCGGTAAGCGGCGATTCTGACGGAGTTGGCGACTCCCAACTCATGCTTGGTGGTCGCCTCGATGGTGTAGGCGTCGATGGCGACGTCCTGCGTCGCCGAGAATGTCACGATGGCGAGCAGCAGGACCCAGAACCAGCGGGCCAGTGCGCTCAGCTCCGCGGAGGCGAGGACCAGCGTGAGCGCGGTGAGCCCGGTCAGGCACGCGGCGATCCATTCCCGTCTGGTGCCCAGCCGGTCGATCAGAGGCGACCACAGGAACTTGAACGTCCATGGAAAACTGAGCGCGCTCACCAGCCCGATTTCCACCAGCCCCGAGCCATGAGTTCGCAGGTAGACCGGCAAGGTTTCATTCACCAGGCCGAAGGGAAACCCTGAGGCGAAGGAAAGTGCGCCCAGCCAGGTCAGCCGCACCCGGAGCGAGCTGTCGAGGCCGGTTGTCTCGGTCGTTTCAGCCTGGGTCACGAACTGAGATCAGAGCAGGAATGCGAGGAGCAGCGCGAGAACGAGCAGAAGGGCCGCGGTAACGAGAAGGTTGCGAGTCCGGTGCGTCGGCGGTGCGTCTTGGGGCGCTGGCGGCGCGCTCGCTTCCGGCTGAGCAGATGGCTCCTCCTCCGGTGGAGGCTCATCACTCTCGTCCAGATCGTAGACCTGATAGCCCACTCCCTCGGCCTCATCCGGCTCGGGGAGGCCCGCGCCGTCGAACCGGGCGGTCACCACCGTGATGTTATCGGGACCGCCACGTTCGTTGGCCAGGTCGATCAGAGCGGAACAGAGCTCCGGTAAATCGGGGAATTCCCCCGCGAGCTGAGCGAACTCCTCTCGCTTCACCAGCCCGGAGAGTCCGTCGGAGCAGATGATCAGGACATCACCCCGGCGGAGCGTCTGGCGGGTTAAGTCGACCTTGACTCGGGGATCGGGGCCCAGCGCCTGAAGGATGATGTTCCGCCGCTCGCTCTGCTCGGCCTCCTCCGGCGTAAGTTCGCCCGCGTCCACCAGGCGCTGCATCAGTGACTGGTCCTTGGTGAGCTGAATGGCCTCCGCATTCCGCACCAGGTACCCCCGACTGTCACCAATCTGCGTCAGGTAGAGATCGTCGCCGAAGACCCCGGCCGCCGTCACCGTCGTTCCCATGCCTCGGACCTCCGGGTGCTCCCGGGCGTAGGTGTAGAGTCGTTCGTTGGCCAGCTCCACTGCTTCTTTCATTCGGTAGGCGAACCGGCCGGCAGTGGGATTGGGATCCTGGGCCCAGGCAGTGGACATGTGGTGATAGATGAGATCGGTAGCCATCGCGCTGGCTAGCTCACCCGCCGCGGCTCCGCCCATCCCATCGGCGACCATGAAGAGCGAGCCTCGAGGACCGATCTCGTGGTCCCGGACCTCCGGCTGCAGGCTCGCGTTGCCGGTGGTGAGATCGGCGACGAGAAAGGAATCCTCGTTGTGATCTCTGGAGCGGCCAAGATCGGTCTTGCCGAAAACAGAGACACGTACCGGGCCGTCGGTCATCCGGAACTCAGCAGGACCCGGTGCCTCTCGAGACCGTCTGCGATTCGGCGACCAGCAGCGACGGCGAGAGTCACTCGGGCAATCCCTTCAGGTGATCCAGTCGGCGTGGGCGAGGGTGGAACGAATCTAGAGGCCCCCTCTTAAGGCGTCAACGTACGTTTGGCGTAAGTCTCAGTCAATGTGTACCTTGCACCCATGATTCGCCTCCGGTACGGCTGCGGGCTGGCGCTGGTGGCCGCCGGAGCGGCCTGCGCCTCGCGGCCCTCGCCTTCGACCGTGCCGCCTCCAGGCCTACCTTCCAAAGCTGCGGCCGACTCGGTGACCAGCTCTGTCCGGCTGCCTCCGATGGCCCTGGCCCGCGGTCGGCTGGCCCTGCGAGTGATTTACCCCGCACCCGATGCCGTGATCCAGCTGCGCGATTCCAGTTTCATCTTTGGATCCGCAGGTACAGGGGACGCCCGGCTCTGGATCAACGGCCAGCCGGTCCGGGTGTGGCCCAACGGCGCCTGGCTTGCCTGGCTGCCGTTTCCGGTTGACAGCCTCATGCAGTTCCAGATCGAAGCCCGAACCCCCAACGATTCCGCTTCACTGAACTATACGGTGCGACGTGCCGGCGTCGCGGCCCCCTGCACGCCCACGCGGCCCTGTGCTGGAGCCGGTGCCGTCTGGATCGATTCGACTTCGCTAGCGCCGCAGGGGAGGGTCTGGTGGCCCCGTGGGGAATATCTCAGCCTGTCGGTGCGCGCCAGCGAGGGCTCGCTGGTTCGCCTGCGATTGGCCGATGGGACCATTATTCCGCTGAGCTCCCAGCCCGCCGGGCGAGAGGTGCCCGCGGTGCTCCGTACGCAGGACCCAGACACCAATAACCTACAGGTGCCCGTGCCCCAGGTACGCTATTTGGGAATGCTCCGCGGTCGGTCTGTTGGTCCTGATCCCGGGCCGGTGGTGTCGACCCGCGCGGCCGTCCCGCTTGCGGCGATCGAGCAGACCCTGATCCGCTGCATCGGGGCACGGCTTTGCGGTGACTTCCATACCCTGGCAGATACCGCCTGGGCCTGGGCCGAAGCGATTCGCGGGGTCGACACGGTGCGGGTGCACTGGCCACTGCGACTGGCGCCTCTGGACACCCTGCCGACCGTCGCGCAGTTCGATGACGATACCCTTGGTCTCGGAGACACCGACAGCGTCACAGTCGCTCGGGCCCTCCCCGGCGGCACCTATCACTGGTTCTTTCCCACCGGGACCCGCGTGTCCGTGCTCGGCAGGGTCAATAGTGATCTGCGGGTGCGCCTCTCCCGCGACACCGAGGCCTGGGTCTCCGCGGTGGACGCTCGCGCGATCGAGGGCAGTACGCCGGCTCCTCTGGGAGTCGTCGGCTCGGTGACGCTTACCCGGCAGTCTGATCGAGTCACCCTCAAGATTCCGGTTAGCCAACGCGTGCCATTCCAGGTGACGGAGACGGAGCAGGCGCTGGCGCTCCGGTTCTACAGTGCCGTTGGGGACGTTGACTGGATCCGCTACGGGGCGGAGGACTCGCTGGTCCGGCGAGTGAGCTGGACCCAGAACACCGGCGATGAGGTTACGCTCACGATCGATCTCACGCTCCCGGTCTGGGGCTATCGAATACACTGGGAAGGTGGCAACCTAGTTCTCGAGATCCGGCGCCCGCCCGTAATCGACCACGGCAATCCGCTTCGCGGGCGTCTGATCGCTGTCGACCCTGGTCATCCGCCCGCCGGGGCAACCGGCCCCACTGGCCTGCGCGAGGCCGAGGCGAATCTTGCCGTCGCGTTGGAGCTGCGGCGGCTGCTGGAGCAGGCCGATGCCCGGGTACTCATGACCCGGACCATGGATAGCGCCGTTGATCTCTGGCCCAGGGTCAAGATGGCCGAGTCGGCCAATGCTGACCTGCTCGTGTCGATCCACAATAATGCCCTGCCCGACGGCCTGAACCCGTTTACCAGCAACGGAACCAGCGTATTCTACAATCAGCCACGGAGCGTGCCGCTCGCCCGGGACGTCCAGGCTGCTCTGCTCCTTCGTCTCGGCCTTCGGGATCTCGGCATTGGCCGAGGGGACCTTGCCCTGGTGCGGGGGACGTGGATGCCATCGGTGCTCACCGAAGGGCTGTTCATGATTCTGCCCGACCAGGAGGCCGCCCTGCGGACCAGGATAGGGCAACAGCTCTATGCTCAGGGTGTGTTTGAGGGCATCCGCCGCTATCTCCGGGACCGCGCGTCCGCCGAGTAATTGCTGTGATGTGGGCCGGCTACAGGCCGGGGCGTCTCCTAATCGGATCCCGTCGCCGCGAGTGTGCCGGTCTGGACCCTGTGGCTATGGCGCCTCTGGATCGCCCGAATGAGGACCTGCTGATGTACTCCCCCGAACGACCGCTGCTGCGTAACCTGTCGCAGCACCGCGTGCATCTTGGCCGTTGCTGGCTCGCGCTAGTCTGCCTGGTTTGCCTTACTCTTATTCCGCGCGGGCTCGCCTCACAGTCCCCAGCCGACCGCGCCGCTCTGGAGCGTTTCCGCGATTCGCTGGCTGCCACGGTTGACTCCAGCGGTCTGCTGGGCGTCGAGCGGCGCCTGATCGAAGTTGCCAAAAGTGACCGCAACAATGCCGTGCTCCATCTCAAGCTGGGCTTCCTCTCGCTTCGATTGGGCGAGCTGGGTGGGCAGGCTCATTATGACGACGCTGCATCTGAATTCCAGTGGGCCATCGATCTTCAGCCGACCTGGCCCTATGCGCACTACGGGATGGGGCTGGCAGAGTACGGCGTGGGCGATTCGCAGGTCTCGTTTGTGACCGGTATCAAAACCATGCTGGGCAAGGATGCCCTCACCCGATCCGCGGTCGCCTTCGCCAAATCGGCGGAGGTAGACCCCGGGTTTGTGCGCGGTTTGATCGAGCTCTCGAACACCGCGCTGCGTCAGCGGGTCAATATCAAACTGGGCGTCGCGCTCGAGGCGCTGCGTCGGGCCAGCGCGACACCGGCAGGAGGGGACCCGGAAGTGTTGCTCGCCCGCGGTCGAGTGGAACGCGAGGTGGGCGACGGCGACTCGGCCCTGGCCGCGTTCCGGCGATATCTGGACAAGGGGAGCAATCAGAGTCTGGGACAACTGGAGTTGGCCCGCACCCTCTTCCTCCTGGGACGGTTTGACGGCATGCAGCCGTACTACCAGGGCGCCGCGTCGGACGATTCGACCACCGTGGCTTCTTATCGGGCAGACATCGCCACCATCGCGTCGGACAGCGTGCTTCGAGAGTTCGATAACACCCGGGGGACTCAACGCGCGGCCTATCTGCGAAACTTCTGGAGCAGCCGAGATCGAATCGAGCTCCGGTCCGACGGCGAGCGATTGCGGGAACACTACCGGCGGCTGTTTTACGCCCGGAAGAACTTTCAGCTCACTTCCCTCCACCGGCACTACGATATCGTGGAGCGTTATCGATCGGGCAGTCGCGACTTTGACGATCGCGGCGTGATCTATATCCGTCATGGAGAGCCGACCAGCCGGGCGACCTACGCCGCGCCGGGGCTCGACCCCAACGAGTCGTGGCGTTACAGCCGGCCCGATGGCGATCTGGTCTTCCATTTCATGGCGCGAGAGGATGTGCAGGACTTCAAGCTGGTGGAGAGCCTGTTCGACGTGCTCGGGTTCAGCAATACGATTGCGCTGCGGCAGGGGATCACCGAGGGTCTCGGAAATCCGATGGCCGAGCAGCTCATTCTGTCGCGGGAGCAATTGTCTCCTATCTACCAGCGCCTCCAATCGGCTGGACGGATCGCGACCGGGCGGTACCAAACGGAGGAGCGGCGGGTGGGGCAGGAAAGCATCGCGCTCGGCACTCACAGCGACAGCTACGAGCTAAGCTTCCCTCAGGAGCTGAAGGTCCACTCCGAGGTTCTCGCGGTGGGACATGACACGACCGGAAACCTGGTGCAGATCGCGTACGCCATTGCCGGGTCCGGCCTGGAGCCGGTAACGGTGACCCGCGGATTCCTCTATTCCGTCCGGGTCCGGTTCGTCGCCACTGACACCGCCGGGAAAGTCGTGGCGTCCCTGGACACCACACGCCATTTCGTCGCCCCTGCACCGGTGCCCGCCAATGAGCACCTGGTGGGCCGGGTCTCGCTTCCCGTTCCGGTCGGGAGGTACCACTACCGGCTGGCGATTCAACAGGGTGAGGAGGCCGGCGAGGTGCTCCCGACCGATACGGTGCGAGTGGGTCAGCCCTTCGGCGCAGCGCTCGGACTCAGTGATCTGGTACTCGGCTCCCGAAACACCAATCTGTTCTGGCGGCGGACAGCCCAAGACACCGTCGTCTTCAACCCGCTTCGCACCTTCAAGCGGAACGACGATATGGAGCTGTACTACGAGGTCGAGGGACTCAGCACCGGGGACCCGTACACGGTGCATGTCACTGTCCGGAAGCATGGTGGCGGTGGCGGGCTCTTCAAAAAGATCTTCGGCGGCGGATCGGCTGCGATCAGCCTCAAATTCGAGGAGCAGGCCAGGCCGCCTCTGGCGGCCGCCCATCGCAGCCTGAAGCTGGACCGGCTCAAGCCGGGCAACTATGTCCTCGAGGTTGCGATCAATGATCAGAATGGAAGGAAGGATCGCCGCCTACAGGAGTTCCAAGTCGTCGACCAGGACAAGAAGGAAAAGGAGTAAGCCACCAAGCGAACGACCCTTCCGCACGATGTCTCGGAAGGGTCGTTTCACTCGGCCCGTGCTCACTCACTCGCCACTGATCACTCACTCGCCACTGCTCACTGCTCACTGCTCACTGCCTACTTCTTACTTCTTACTTCTCACTTCAGAGCGGCCAAGCTGCCGGCCGGTTCGGCGTAAGGACCAGGAGCGGCTGTACCAGCGTGTCCGCCCTCACCATCGCCTCGACCTGCACCAGGTGCTGAGTAACGCCAGCGCTGTGGTCGAAGGTGGAGATGTGCATCACCAGCGAGGTCAATGGGCGGTCGAGCGGGTCGGCATTTCCCCAGTCGGGGCTCTCGGTCGAGCTACCCGCGCCGAGAGAAATTCGCGCATGTCCGAAGAGCCAGAGCGGCATGGTATCGAGGGCCTGGAGCAGGCGCTCGCTGAGCGGCAGGCTTTCGCCCTGCAGCGTAATTAAGCCGAGGCTCGGGCTCTCACGCTGCCGCCGGGAGTGCACCACGAAGCCGTAGGCAAAGCCGGGTTCCTGGCCGGCCACGCGCCGCAGGGCGGCCCTCAGCTTCTGCTGGCTGAACGCAATCGTGTGATAGGGTACCACGAGTTCTCCAGGCTCTATTTGATAGGGGAGGTCAGGGCGAGGTGCTGCACGGGACGTGCCATCCGTGGCATAGCCCTCGATCAGCTGAATTTCCCGGGGGAAATGCGCTCGGATCCTCATTCCGGGCAGTGAGTTGGCCCGTTCGGCCTTTGCTGTCCGCAAGGGCTCTGGCGATACGCCACGATCCGCTTGACTCCCCCGTGGGGGAGGGTAGCTTGCGCGCATGTTCTGCTCCCGCTGCGGAAGCGAGATCACTGGAAAATCCAAGTTCTGCCCCTCATGTGGCCTCGACCTGATGGCCACGACGCCGGTGCACGCTATTGCCACGGGCACCCTGCAGGAGATGGATCTGGTGCGCGAGGCGCTCACGGCGGAGTACGAGATCATCGAGGAGCTGGGCCGCGGGGGCATGGCGCTGGTCTACCGGGCGAGAGACCGCCATCTGGAGCGGGAAGTCGCCATCAAAGTCCTGCCATTCTCGCTCGCCTTCGATTCGGAGTTCGTGGAACGCTTCCAACGAGAGGCCCGCACGGCCGCTCAGCTCGAGCACCCCAACATCATTGCCATCTATCGGGTGGGTCGTTCGGGCCGGGTGATCTACTTCGTAATGAAGTTTCTGCGTGGTGGATCTCTCTCCACCGTGCTGGGCGAGCGGAAAAAGCTGAGTCCTCCGGAAATCCGGCGCCTGCTCCTCGAGGCGGGCAGCGCGCTGGGTTACGCCGCCCAGCGTGGGATCGTCCACCGCGACATCAAGCCCGACAACATCATGTTCGATGAGTTCGGGCAGTGCGTCCTCACCGACTTCGGTATCGCCAAGGCGGCCTCAGGCCAGCGACTCACCGGGACCGGGATGTCCATCGGCACGCCGCATTACATGAGCCCGGAGCAGGCCCGAGCCCAGTCGATCGATGGTCGGAGCGACATCTACAGCCTCGGCGTCGTCGCGTTTCAGTGCCTCACGGGCGAGGTCCCCTACGATGGCGAGGATAGCTTTTCCATCGGCTATAAGCACATCACCGAGCCGATTCCCAATCCATCGCTGATCACCGCCGATGAGCGGCGTCTATTCGAGGTGATTAAACGCATGCTCATGAAAGACCCGGCGGACCGGTTCCAGAGCTGCGAGGAGTTGGTGGCCTCCCTCCAAGGGGCCCCGGTTGCGGCACCGGGCGCATTACGGGCATCGGTAGCGGCGGGCGTGGGCGCTGGCGGTGGTGCAGGCATGCCGAGCCCGATACGAGCGGCCACGCCACTCATTGTGAGCCAACCCACGACGCCGCTCGAATCGCCGCTGGTAAACCGCCGGGTGACCCCGCGGGAGCGGCGCGATTTGCCACGGCGTGTCGCCGACCGCTCGCCCGCCATGCGCAGAAACGGGTCCTCCTGGGCGTGGCTGTGGCTAGTCCTCGCGATCCTGGGAGGTACCGGAGGCGCCTTTTACTACTATCGCTCGCGAGGATTTGCAGCCGGTCAGGCCGCCGCCGCCGATTCCCTATCCTCATCCTCGCCACCCGCGTCTTCTGGCCCGGCGGACAGCGCGGCGCCCCGGCCTGCGGCCGCAGGGGACACCTTGGCAGCTCAACCGGCCCCCCCGCCGGCTTCTAGCGCGGGTTCGGCACCGGTCCGGGCCGCGGAGCCGGTGCGGCCCAAGGTCGCTGAGCCGCTGCCGGGCACAGACTCGGTTCCAGTGGACAGTGGTGGTGTGCGGTTTGTCGATCTTCCCAGGGGGTCGACCGTCATGGTGGACGAGCGCCCGGTGACCGAGCCAATCACTCGCCTTCCTCCCGGTCCCCACGCGATCGCGATTTCGGCCCCGAGGTTCAATTTCTACTCCGACACCATCGTGATTCGGCCGGGGCAGATCCAGGACCTCTCTCCTGCACTCTCGCCAATGGGCTCACCGATAGTGCAACGCAGGCGGGAGGCGATCCTTCAGGGCGGGGACCACTGTGCGCCGGGACCAGGATACAACGCCGATGGCGCCTGTTTCGATGAACGTCCCAAGCCGGTCAATCCTCCGTTTGTTCCCCTGCCGCCTGAGGTTCAAGGAACCCCGCGCCCCTCGCTCCTTTGGGTGAAGGTTTCCGCCGAAGGGCGTACGGTGGATATCAAGCGATTGCGGCCGTCCAACGATCTCATCTTCGAGCGCGCGGTGCGCAACTTTGTCTGGAGCGTCACCTGGCATCCTGCCCTGAAGGCCGGTGCGCCGGTAGAGGCCTGGACTCAAATGCTGTTCCCTCCCGCGCCGAAATGAGCGCGGGAATCCACCCTTCCGCATTCATCGCACCTACAGCTTCCGTACTCGGCGACGTCACGCTCGAGGCCGAGAGCAGCGTTTGGTATGGTGCGGTACTCCGCGGTGACATGGCGCCGATCGTTATCGGGGCGCAGTCGAATCTGCAGGATGGCTCGATCGTGCATGTGGACGAGGATGTCCCTTGCATCGTCGGCCGCCGGGTCGGAGTAGGCCATCGGGTAGTGCTGCACGGTTGCACCGTCGAAGACGAGTGCCTTATCGGCATGGGCAGCGTGGTGCTGAACGATGCTCGCATCGGAACCGGTAGCGTGATCGCCGCGGGAGCGGTCATTCCCGAAGGTATGCAGGTCCCGGCTCGTTCCCTGGTCATGGGAGTACCCGGGAGGATTGTGCGTCCGGTCGACGCCGAACTGAGCCAGCGGATCGCGGCAACCTGGGCCCACTACGTCGAGCAAGCCCGGGCCCACCGGGCCGGAAAATATCCGCTGCAGAGGCAGTTGGAAGTAAGTGAGAAGTGAGATGTGAGAGGTGAGCGGTGAGAGGTGACAGGTGACAGGTGACACGTGAGACGGGAGCAGGTAAGGAGTAACGAGGGTGGGAGCAATAGTTAGAGTTCCTCATCCCGAGCGTACGCGAGGGACCTACTTGCCCGGCCTCGATACCCGCGCAGTAGATCCCTCGGTTCACTCGGGATGAGGACTACTCCTGCCGCCCTGCTCACTCCCTACTCCTCACTCCTTACTGCTCACTCCTTACTGCTCACTCCTTACTGCTTACTGCTTTCTCCACTTCCCCACATTTTCCACACCCTGTTTTCCACCGGCCTCCCCGCCATCCACATCGGCAGACTCTATTAT
>JBIOUY010000229.1:0-6316 GCA_044867445.1 Gemmatimonadales bacterium | reverse complement strand
AGCCGCACGGAAGAACGACTGTAAGAAGTGAGAAAGGAGTAAGGCCTGAGGTGTGAGGAGGTTAGCACCGGAACCCGCCGGTGTGCTTTTTCACCCCAAGCAGTATTCCGTGCGGCTTCCGTGTCTTCCGTGTTTCCGTGGTGAAATGGATCTAAGTCGGAGCATGGAATCAGAGGTGGAAACCAGAGCTTGCGGGTGTGTTGTTCACCCCAAGCAGTTCTCCGTGAAAACCTCCGTGGTTCTCCGTGTCTCCGTGGTGAAGGCCGTGGGGGAGGGAGGCCGAAAAGCGTGGCTGGGCAGAAATGTTGGTGGTAAGATTCACCCATGCCCATCGTCAGCATCAATCCGGCTACTGGCCAGACCCTCCGCACCTTCACTCCCCTGTCCGAAGCCGAGCTGGATGCCAAGCTCCAGCGCGCGACCGACAGCTTCCGGCGCTATCGCACAACCGCCATCGCCGACCGTGCCCGGATGATGTCGCGTGCCGCCGAGATTCTCGAGTCCGAGAAAGAGAAATTCGGCAAGATCATGGTCACCGAGATGGGCAAGCCCATCAAGGCGGCGCTGGAGGAGGCCGCCAAGAGCGCGTGGGGCTGCCGCTACTACGCGGAGAACGCCGCCCGCTTCCTGGCCGATGAGCCGGTCGAGACCTCGGCATCGCGGAGCTTCATCAGATATCAGCCGATCGGTCCAGTCCTGGCGATCATGCCCTGGAATTTCCCCTTCTGGCAGGTCTTCCGCTTCGCGGCGCCGGCGTTGATGGCCGGGAACGTCGGTCTCCTGAAGCACGCCTCGAACGTGCCGCAGTGCGCCCTGGCCATCGAGGAAATCTTCCGTCGAGCCGGCTTCGACGAGGGCTGCTTCCAGACGCTGCTGATCGAGACCGATCACGTGCGTCGGGTCATCGAGGATCCGCGAATCGCTGGCGTCACCCTCACTGGGAGCACCGGCGCAGGCGGACAGGTGGCCGCCGCCGCGGGAAAGGTGATCAAGAAGACCGTCCTGGAGCTCGGCGGGAGCGATCCTTTCATTGTCATGCCCAGCGCCGACCTGGGCACGGCCGTGCGCACCGCGGTCAAGGCTCGAACCATCAACAACGGTCAGTCGTGCATCGCGGCCAAGCGGTTCATCGTGCACCGGTCGATTGCCGACGCATTCGAGCGACAGTATGTCGCTGGCTTCGAGGCGCTCCGGGTGGGGGATCCGATGGATCCTGCTGTTGACATCGGTCCGCTCGCCACTGCCGCGCAGGTGCAGACGGTGCATGAGCAGGTGCAGCGCTCGGTGGCGGCTGGGGCCCGGCTTCTCACTGGAGGCCGCCAGCTCGACTACCCCGGCAACTACTACGCCCCCACGGTGCTGCGGGACGTCACCTCCGATTCCCCTGCCTACCACGACGAGGTCTTCGGTCCGGTCGCGATTCTCTTCCGCGCCGACACCCTGGACGATGCCATCCGGCTGGCCAACGATACTCCCTTCGGGTTAGGCGCCAGCGCCTGGACCAACGATCCGTCCGAGAGGGCCCGCTTTGTCGCCGAGCTCGAGGCCGGGATGGTCTTCATCAATGCCATGGTCGCATCCGACCCCCGGGTGCCGTTCGGGGGGGTTAAGCAGTCGGGGTATGGGCGCGAGCTGGCCGGAAATGGGCTCCGGGAGTTCGTTAACATCAAGACCGTCTGGGTCCAGGAAGCCTCGGCCTCGGGGTCTCAGCCAAGCAAACTGACTGAATCCGAGTAGGACCGGGGGGGCTGTGTGCTGAATCACACCCTCTGGCGTCGCGCGGAAGTAGGTTAGATTGTAACGGGCTCCGTGACGGGGCCGTGTTGTGATCGTGACCCGCAGCCCCGGAAACGAGACGCCATGTACATCGATCCCACCGCCGGGAGCCTCGTGCTCCAGTTTCTCGCCGCCGGAATTCTGTCCGCCGTCGCGATGTTCTCGCGGCTGAGGCAGGCGGCCAAGTCCTTCTTCAAGTCGCTCGTGCCGCGCCGCGGTCGATGGGCGGTCAAGCGCTAGACGGCTCGTACCGCGATCCCAGCGGGTTCGTCTACACTCGCAACGGCATCCTGTACCGGCAGGTCAACACCGTATTCCGGGACCGGTTCGAGGCGTTTCTCAGCTCCGGCCTCTACGATGAGCTGGCCGGTGAGGGACTCATGGTCTCTCACCGGGCGGCCGATTCGTCCCTGGCGGCCACGGCGGATGCCTGTGCCGTGCTGCAGCCGGATCTGGTCGAGTTCATCTCCTATCCCTATGAGTGGTCGTTCGGGCAGCTGCGCGATGCCGCCCTGCACACGCTCGAGCTGCAAGAACGTGCACTGGCCCGCGGCTTCACTCTGCGGGACGCCAGCGCCTACAACATCCAGTTTGTCGATGGCCGGCCCATCCTGATCGATACCCTCTCCTTCGAGCCCAGACAGGAAGGGGCTCCCTGGGAGGCCTACCATCAGTTCTGCGAGAACTTCCTGGTTCCGCTCGCGCTGATGAGCCATCGAGACATCCGCTGCGGCGCGCTGCTCCGGCCCTATCTTGACGGGATCCCACTCGACCTCGGTAGTCGCCTGCTCCCCCGCGGCACCTGGTTCAGGCTCGGCATGCTCTTCCATATCCATTTGCACGCGTGGATCACGGGGCGGTACGCCGAGCCGGGAGCCGGTAGTGCCTCCGGCCGGCGGCGGGCACTGACCCCGGAGGCAGCGCTGCAGCTGGTTCGGAGCCTGCGCGGGGCTGTCGAACGGCTCGATTGGACTCCTGCCGGCACCGAGTGGGCCGAGTACACCCAGGACAACAACTACACCGAGGGTGCTGCGCGGTCGAAGCGGGAGATGGTGATTGGCATGCTGCGGGGAACCGGGGGCCGGGTAGTCTGGGATCTCGGCGCCAATACTGGGGAGTACAGCCGCGCGGCACGGGAGGTGGTGCCGCAGGTCATCTCCTTCGATCTGGACCCGGCGGCAGTCGAGCGGAACTATCGGCGGGTGCGGAAAGTCGGTGAGACCGGGATTCTTCCGCTGCTGCTCGATCTCACCAACCCCTCGCCGGCTCAGGGGTGGGCCCACCATGAGCGGCTCTCGTTGGAGGAGCGGGGTCCGGCCGATGCCGTGCTGGCGCTCGCCCTGGTACACCATCTGGCCATCGGGCATAACCTTCCGCTGGAACGGATCGCCGCCTTTCTGGCCCGGCTGGGGCGCAGACTGGTGATCGAGTTTGTTCCCAAGAGCGACTCGCAGGTTCAGCGGCTGCTACGGGATCGGCCGGACATCTTCCCGGAGTACACTCGCGAGGGCTTCGAGGACGCCTTTCGCCGTCACTTCCGGCTCGACCGAAGCGCGCCGATTCCCGAGTCGGAGCGGACCCTCTATCTCATGAGCTCGTGCGCCACCGCGGCGCCGGCATGACCCGCCTCAACCGCCTCTACCCCGTTCTCTTCGCCACCCTCCCGGTGCTGCAGATCGCGATCGGCAATCCGGGGACGTGGACGCCGCTCGATCTGGCCATGATGCTGCTGGGAGCCGTGGCTGGGAGCCTCCTGGTCTACGCGGTGCTGGCGTTGATCGCTCGCGGGCGCTGGGGCGGGGGAGACCAGCTGCCCGCCCTCGCCACGACGCTCGTCGTGCTCGGTTTCTATCGCTACGTCAAGACGGTGCGCTGGGTCGGGCAGTGGGCCGGAGCGGCGGCTCACCCTCTGCTGATCGTGGTCGCCCTGGGGGTAGGCCTCGCATTGCTTTGGTGGTTTGCTCGTCGCCCGCAACTGGCGGACCGCGTGGGCACGTTTCTCACCCTCACCTCGGTGCTGCTGGTAGGGTGGTCGCTCGTCAGGCTGGCAGGGGAAGGTTGGCACGATCGGCGGCTGATCCAGGAAAGTGCGTTGCTGCGGAGACTCGCCCGGCCGATTACCACTCGGCCGGCCGTGGCCCATGCTGGTGCCCCGCGCGACATCTACCTCATCGTGTTGGACGAGTACGCCAACTCGAGCGTGTTGCGGGAGCGCCTGGGTCTCGACAATCGTGCATTCGAGGACAGCCTTCGGGCCCTGGGCTTCATCATTCCGGTGGTGCACAGCAACTACGTCCACACGACGATCTCCATTCCATCGCTGCTCAACTCCAGCCATCTGCTGGAGCTCGGCTCCGAGATGGGGCCGCGGAGCAAGGACCCGACCCTGCCCAACTACCTGGTGCAGAACAATCGCAGCGCCAGGTTTCTCAGGGCTCATGGGTACCGCTATATCCTCTTCCCCTCGCAGTGGTGGCTGGCCAGCTCCCATAGTCCAGAGGCCGACCTGGAGTTCCATGCCTGGGACGGGTGGTCACTGGGCAGGAAGCTGAGCGAAACCGAGCTCCGACGGGTGATCCGGGCCCAGACGCCGATTAAAGTGATCCAGCCGGACTATCGGGACGACGTGGACTTCGTCCGCAGCACCTTCGACGGCCTGGCGCAGCTGGCTGGGAATCCGGCGCCGACATTTGCGTTCGCCCACGTCATCAATCCCCATCCGCCCTTCGTCTTCACTCACCAATGTCGCCCCGCGTCTCGGAGCGGTGGGGCGAGCAACCCGGTTGCGCGGGTACGGCGTTACGTGGATCAGCTCAACTGTCTCAACGGCCTGGTCCTCCAGTTGGTCACCACTCTGATTCGCACCTCGGCTCAGCCGCCGATCATTCTCCTGCAGGGGGATCACGGCACCAATACGCTCCGTTTCTCCAATTCGCCCACGGCCGAGGCGATTCCGATCGAGAAGGCCCGAGAGCGGTTCGGGGCCTTTGGTGCGTTCTACCTTCCGGGCGGAGGTGACCGGGAATTCGGTGACAGCGTGACCCTGGTCAACGTCATGGGCAACGTGCTGCGGTATTACTTCGGTGCGGACTTGCCGCGCGAGCCCGATGACATGTACATCTCGCTCGAGGACTCACCTTTCCGCTTTCATCGGGTGAACCGACTGCAATAGCCACGTCGTCATGCCAAGTGCTGCTTCTGATTTAGGTAGGCAGTCCCAGCCGGCGGGAACGGTAAAGATCAGTGCCGGCGACCTCTGGGACGTGACCAAACAGGCTGTAGTGGCGTGGTGGAACGACAATGTATCCCGCCTGGGTGCCTCGCTCTCCTACTACACGCTCTTCTCCCTCGCTCCGATGTTGATCATCGCGATCGCCATCGCGGGCTTTGTCTTTGGGGCCGAAGCCGCACGGGGTGAGATCGTGGGGCAGATCCAGGGTCTGGTGGGACGGGAAGGTGCCCGCGCAGTCCAGGCGATGCTCCAGGGGGCGGCCAAACGATCGTCTGGTATTCTGGCGACCATCGTGGGGCTGGTCACGCTGGTGGTGGGGGCGACCGGGATCTTTCTGGAGCTGCAGACCGCGCTCAACGGTATCTGGCGGGTAAAGCCCAAGCCCAGCGCCGGCATCATGGGAGTCCTGCGTCAGCGGTTGATCTCGTTTGGGCTCGTGGTCGGGGTCGGATTTCTGCTGCTGGTCTCCCTGCTGGTGAGCGCCGCGCTGTCGGCGCTGGGGAAATTCCTGGGCGGCTACATGCCGGGATACGCTGTCCTGGGCCAGGCGCTCAATGTCCTGCTCTCGCTGGCGGTCATCACCCTGCTCTTCGCCGTGATCTACAAGGTGCTCCCCGACGTGGAGCTGACCTGGCGCGACGTCTGGGTCGGCGGGCTGGTGACCGCCGGCCTCTTCAGCATTGGGAAGCTGGTCATCGGGCTCTACCTCGGTACCAGCAGCACAGCTTCCACCTACGGGGCCGCGGCGTCGGTGATCGTGCTGCTCCTCTGGGTCTACTACTCCTCCCAGATCGTCCTGCTGGGAGCCGAGTTCACTCGCTTTTATGTGGATCGCTGCGGAAGAGCCCCGCAGCCGATGGCGCATGCGACCAGCAACGATCGCCCGGAGGCATTGAAGGAGCCAGGCGAGAAGACAGCGAGAAGTGAGGAGTGAGGGCTCGCGGGGCTCACGACCATCACGGCTTGCGGGCGAGCGGCGCGGACGACGCTCCCTTCGTGCGCTGCCGTGCACGCTGCTTTCGCCTACCGAACAACGGTCCGCTGAAGCGTGCACTGACGCGCCCTGCGGGAGCATCGCCCGCGTCGTTCGCCCGCAGGAAAGTTTGCGGATACGGGGCTAGCCGCTGCCACCCGGAGGTCGGCGCCCGAAGCGGGTACCCGCCGCAGGCGGGTGCATTCTCCGCTGCCGAAGCGCAGAGCGCACGCACCTCGCCCGCGGTCAGCTCCGACACTGCATCATCCCCTACTCGTCACTTCTCACTGTCACTGCTCACTGCTCACTGCCCTACCGGTGCGTTCTCCCCATCA